>NZ_CAJTUJ010000146.1 GCF_910579375.1 uncultured Rikenella sp. | reverse complement strand
GGCACTCGAACCGGGCCGCCTCGGTTTCAAGTAGGGGCAGAGGCTGCCGGTTATTGGGGTAGATACGACCAGTAAAACACCCTGTGGGTGCCCGTTTATTCCGAGAGGCAACGCAACTGAAAACCGCTGGCGCGACTGTCTGCAAAACTGCCATTGAGATATTGGGTATAGGCATTCAGGGTCGTGCCACGATAGTGGTCGCCATTCTCGCAAGACGTTCCGGATAAATAGATGCCATAATTGCCTACGCCAGATGTCTCGCCGTATCCGATATTGCTGCGGTAGCCCGGGGCCGGAAAGGCGAATCGGACATTACAACCTCTTCCATCGCTCCGTGTTTTCCCAGGCCTCCGACTCGAAATCTTCCACCCACAACAAAAAATGAAAAACAGGTTTTCGACCCGGACGCGGCGGGTTCGGGGAATTATTCGTATCTTTGGTAGTTCGATTCGGGTGCGGGGGGCGCGTGGCGTGGGGAAAGAGTGCTCGGAATCAGACGGTTAAATGTTAAGCATCACTTAAATCTATGGGTGTTACAGCCAGCTTGCTGAAACTTTTCTTCGGCAGCAAAGCAGACAAAGACAGAAAGGCGATTCAGCCGTATGTGGACAGGATTCTGGCGGTCTATCCGCAGATTCAGCAGCTCTCGGACGATGAGCTCAGGGAGCGGGTCGCGGAGCTCAAGGCGATGATCCGGGAGCGCATCCGGACGGACGAGGAGCGGATTGCCGAACTGAAAGCCCGGATGGAGGAGGCAGACGTCGAGATCAGCGAGAAAGAGGAGATCGGAACCGAGATCGACCGGCTCAAAAAACATGTGAACCAGACCATCGAGGCCGTCCTCGACGAGATACTGCCCGAGGTTTTCGCCATCGTCAAAGATACCGCGCGGCGGTTTGCGCAGGCGGGACTGGACGGGAAAGAGGGGACGATTACGGTTGCGGCGACCGAGGCCGACAGGGAACTCGCTGCCAAGGGGTGTGACTTTGTGACGATCGAGGGAGATAAGGCGGTCTATCGCAACCATTGGCTCGCGGGAGGGGCGGAGGTGACCTGGGATATGGTGCACTACGATGTCCAGCTGTTCGGCGGGGTGGCGCTCCACAAGGGGAATGTGGCCGAGATGGCGACAGGCGAGGGGAAAACGTTGGTGGCGACCTTGCCGGTATTCCTCAATGCCATGGCGGGAAAAGGGGTGCATGTGGTGACGGTCAACGACTATCTGGCGCGGCGCGACTCGGAGTGGATGGGGCCGTTGTATCAGTTCCACGGGCTGACGGTCGACTGTATCGACAAGCACCAGCCGAACTCGGATGCGCGGCGGGCGGCGTATAACTGCGATATCACGTTCGGTACCAATAACGAGTTCGGGTTCGACTACCTGAGGGACAACATGGCGATCGAACCGGGGGATTTGGTGCAGCGGGAACACCACTATGCGATTGTCGACGAGGTGGACTCGGTGCTCATCGACGATGCGCGGACGCCGCTCATCATCTCGGGGCCGGTGCCGAGGGGAGAGGATCAGCTGTTCGAGGAGTACAGGGGACAGGTCGAGGCGCTCTACGGGTTGCAGCGGAATCTCTGTACGACGCTCCTGGCGGAGGCCAAGAAGGCGGCGGCTGAGGGGGACGAGCAGAAGGCGGGGAAGTTATTGTTGTGCGTACATAAAGGGCTGCCCAAGTACAAGCCGCTTATCAAGTTCCTCTCGGAGCCGGGGATGAAGGCCCTGATGCAGAAGACGGAAAACTTCTACATGCAGGACAACAGCAAGCGGATGCACGAGGTGACGGACGACCTCTACTTCATTATTGACGAAAAGCTCCACAGTGTCGAGCTGACGGACAAGGGGCATGACGCGTTGTCGGGGAATATCAACGACAAGCGTTTCTTCATCCTGCCGGACATCGGGAGCGAGATCGCGACGCTGGAGCGCGGGGATATGACGGTCGAGGAGCGGATGGAGGCCAAGGACAAGCTGCTGTCGGAATATGCGCTCAAGTCGGAACGGGTGCACACGGTGCATCAGTTGTTGAAGGCCTATGCGCTCTTCGAAAAGGATACGGAGTATGTGGTGATGGACAACAAGGTGAAGATTGTCGATGAGCAGACGGGGCGTATTCTGGACGGACGGAGGTATTCGGACGGGTTGCACCAGGCGATCGAGGCCAAGGAGCGGGTCAAGGTGGAGGCGGCGACGCAGACGTTCGCCACCATTACGCTCCAAAACTATTTCCGGATGTACCACAAGCTCAGCGGGATGACGGGGACGGCGGAGACGGAGGCCTCGGAATTGTGGAATATCTACAAACTGGATGTGATCGTCATTCCGACGAACCGGCCGGTGGTGAGGAAGGATTATCAGGACTTGATTTACAAGACGAAGCGCGAAAAGTATGCGGCGGTGATCGAGGAGATTGTCAAACTGGTTGGGGAGGGGCGTCCGGTGTTGGTGGGGACGACTTCGGTCGAGATTTCGGAGCTGTTGTCCAAGATGCTCAAATTGCGCGGGATCAAGCACAATGTGCTGAATGCCAAGCAGCATCAGCTGGAGGCGCAGATCGTGGCGGAGGCGGGACGTGCGGGACAGGTGACGATCGCTACGAATATGGCGGGGCGTGGGACGGACATCAAACTCACGGCTGAGGTGAAGGATGCGGGGGGGCTGGCGATTATCGGGACGGAACGGCACGAGTCGAGGCGGGTGGACAGGCAGTTGAGGGGGCGTGCGGGACGGCAGGGAGACCCGGGGAGTTCGCAGTTCTTCGTCTCGCTGGAGGACGACCTGATGCGGCTGTTCGGCTCGGAACGCATTGCGAGGCTGATGGATACGATGGGGCTGAAAGAAGGGGAGGTGATTCAGGCGGGGATGATGAGCCGCGCGATCGAACGGGCGCAAAAGAAGGTCGAGGAGAACAACTTCGGCATTCGGAAGCGGCTCTTGGAGTATGACGATGTGATGAATTCGCAGCGCGAGGTGATCTATACGCGGCGGCACAATGCGGTCTTCGGCGAACGGATCGAGGTGGATATCAACAACATGATGACGGATTTCGCGGAGACGTTCGTGGAAAATTACCGGGGGCTGCCGTTCGATGAGTTCAAGGTGGAGCTGATCCGCCAAATCTCGATCGAACCGTCGCTGACGGAGGAGGAGTACAACGACCTCAAGGATCAGCAGGTGGCGGAGATGATTCTGGGCGATATGCGGAGTGCGCTCAAACGGCGGGCGACGCAGATTGCGCAGCAGGCGTTCCCGGTGCTGGAGGCGATCTACAAGGAGCAGGGGGACAAGTTCGAGAATATTTCGGTGCCGTTGACGGACGGGAAACGCGGGCTGAATGTGCCGGTGAACTTCAAACGGGCGATCGAGTCGCGGGGGATGGAGATTCACAAGGCGTTCAGCCGGGTGATGATGCTCATCACGATCGACGACGACTGGAAGGAGCACTTGCGGGATATGGACGATCTGAAGCAGTCGGTGCAGAATGCGGCGTATGAACAGAAGGATCCGCTGTTGATCTACAAGTTCGAGTCGTTCGAGTTGTTCCGCCGGATGATCGAGAAGATCAACCGGGAGGTGATTTCGATGTTGCTGAAGGTCTACCTGCCGGTGGGGCCGGCTTCTGCTCAGGACGGGGAGGGGCGTGCCGTGCCTCAGGCGCCGCCGCAACAACAGGCGGTGCCGCAGCGTAATCGCCCGGATATGAGCCGGATGCAGACGTCGCGCAACGAGGGGCCGGTGCCGCCGGGGGCGGTTGCTCCGGCCAAGGCGGACAAACGGGTGGGGCGGAATGATCCGTGTCCGTGCGGAAGTGGGAAGAAGTACAAGAACTGCCACGGGGCGGCGTAGCTTTTGCGTTTGTTCCCGTATGTATAAGGGATGCCCTCCGGTCGCTGTGCGGCCGGAGGGCTTTTCTTTTACGGGCTCGTGCGGGGGCGTTTCTGGCGGGTCGAAGCTTGACTAAAAATGGGTTGGGCCGCGGCGGCTTTGGGGGAGAGGCTGCCGGACTGCTTGGGGTAGACACAGCCAGCCCAACGCCTTGTGTGTTTTGTTAGTTTACTAAGTGGCGCCCGCGCGGCTAAAGAATTGGGTAGAGGCTGCCGATTGCCCACCGCGGGCCCGAGGGGCCTGCCCGGCCCGAGGGCAGTCTCCTCTTGTAGCCAAAGCCGCGCGCCGTCGCCTTAGGAGGGAAATCGTCAAAATGTGCTGGCACGTTTTGACAAGATTTCCCCAAGGCGCGCGAACAGAGAACTGGGGTAGAGGCTGCCATAGCGATACATAGTATCGCTCCGTCCCGCCGGGGTCACCCGGACGCCGCCCGCGCAGGGCAGTTTCAGGCGGGACAAAGCTCAACCGCGCGCGCCACCGCCTTAAGAGGGAAATCGTCAAAATGCACTTGTGCGTTTTGACAAGATTTCCCCAAGGCGCGCGGACAAAGAACGGGGGTAGAGGCGGCCAGTAAAACGCCCTGTGGGCGCGCCCGCCCGGCGTAAGGGCAGTACCCTCTTGTAGGGC
>NZ_CAJTUJ010000145.1 GCF_910579375.1 uncultured Rikenella sp. | reverse complement strand
ACCGCCGTCGAGACATGGGGACACCGGCCAGTGTCTCCGGCAACGGCTACAGTTGGGCATCGACCGTCAGCGACACCGACGGCATGCATTTAAGTTTCAGCATGGCCTGGCTCGATCCCTGTACCGCGAACAGCCGCGGCTACAGTTTTCAGTTGCGTTGCCTCTCGGAATAAACGGGACAAGCGGTACTGCCCCGGGCAGCCGCAACCATAAGACAGGCGAGTTGAAAGACGTCGGCTACAGCGACGCCAGTTGGTCTTCTGCCACGAACGGTATCGGCGGCCTGAGTATGACATTCAGCACAAAATGGTTCCACATCAGCAACCCGGACTACCGCGCCTACGGTCTTCAATTGCATTGCCTCTCGGAATAAACGGGGGTAGAGGCTGCCAATAAAACACTCGGTGGTGCGCCCCGGGCTACCGCGCTTCAGATACGGGTATATTGTGGGGGTTCGGCAACCATGGATACAGTTGGTCATCCACTTGCAACAGGAGTGTAGGCGTGTTCTTGCACTTCAGCACACAGTTCCTCAATTCCTGTGACGTGGGCGACCACGGCCACGGTCTTCAGTTGCGTTGCCTCTCGGAATAAACGGGGGTAGAGGCTGCCAATAAAACACCCTGTGGGTGCGCCCGGGCTACCGCCACGCACGCTATGGCGGGCCGGTCAGCGTCGGCAACGACGGATACAGCTGGTCGTCTGCATCCTACAATCCGGGCGACCATTACCGCGCCTTGGACTTATATTTCAGTTCGCAGCACCTCACCCCCAGCTACTCGGACAGCCGCGCCCACGGTTTTCAGTTGCGCTGCCTCTCGGAATAAACGGGGATAAGCAGCACCCCAAAACTACCTGAAGCTACCCCAAACAACCGACCGCCGCCTGCGCTACATCCACGCCGCTATCCTCGTCTTTTTTCGTATCTTTGCCGTATTCCACCGGAAACGGTATTTTGTTTGCAGAGGGAGAACACCGACGCGAGCCGTGCCACCCCTCGCCTCCCACGAAAAAATGGAAGAAAGAGAGATCATCGAAAACGCCGCCCAAGGCGACTACAAATACGGATTCACCACCGACCTCGCCACCGAGACCATCGGCAAAGGGCTCGACGAAACCACCATCCGGCGCATCTCCGCCCTGAAAGAAGAGCCGGAATGGCTGCTCGAATTCCGCCTCCGCGCTTTCCGGAAATGGCAGACCATGACCATGCCCGACTGGGCCCATCTGGAGATACCGCCCATCGACTATCAGGACATCATCTACTACGCCGCCCCCAAGAAAGACAAGAAGCTCAAGAGCAGCATGGACGAAGTCGACCCCGAGCTTCGCGCCACCTTCGAGAAGCTCGGCATCCCGCTCGACGAGCAGAAAGCCCTGGCAGGCGTCGCCGTCGACGCCGTCATCGACTCCGTCTCCGTCAAGACCACCTTCCAGGCCACCTTGGCCGAGAAAGGAATCATCTTCTGCTCCTTCTCCGAAGCCGTGCGGAACCATCCAGAACTCGTACAGAAATATTTAGGTACCGTCGTGCCCTATACCGACAACTTTTTCGCCGCCCTGAACTCCGCCGTGTTCTCCGACGGCTCCTTCTGCTACATCCCGAAGGGCGTGCGGTGTCCGATGGAGCTTTCGACCTACTTCCGGATCAACGCCGCCGGCACCGGCCAGTTCGAACGGACACTGATCGTGGCCGACGAAGGGGCGTATGTGAGCTATTTGGAGGGGTGTACCGCACCGATCCGGGATGAAAACCAGCTCCACGCGGCGATCGTGGAGATCATCGTCGAACGGGACGCCGAAGTGAAATACTCCACCGTCCAGAACTGGTACCCCGGCGACAAGGAGGGACGGGGCGGCGTCTTCAACTTCGTGACCAAACGCGGGATTTGCCGCGGCGAGAACGCCAAGCTCAGCTGGACGCAGGTCGAGACCGGTTCGGCCATTACGTGGAAATACCCCTCCTGCATTTTGGCGGGGGACAATAGCGTGGGGGAATTCTACTCCGTCGCCCTAACCGGCAACCACCAGCAGGCCGATACCGGCACCAAGATGATCCACTTAGGACGGAACAGCAGGAGCCGTATCGTGTCGAAAGGGATTTCGGCAGGCTTTTCGCAAAACTCCTACCGCGGCCTCGTGCGCGTGGCGAAGACGGCGACCGGGTGTCGCAACTATTCGCAGTGCGACTCCTTACTCATCGGAGACAAGTGCGGGGCACATACCTTTCCGTATATCGAGTGCAGCAACGACACCGCCACCCTCGAACACGAAGCCACCACCTCCAAGATCAGCGAGGAACAGCTCTTCTACTGCAACCAGCGCGGGATTTCGACCGAAGAGGCCGTGGGCCTGATCGTCAACGGCTACGCCCGCGAAGTGCTCAACCAATTGCCCATGGAGTTCGCCGTCGAAGCCCAGAAACTGCTCGCCTTGTCTTTGGAGGGGAGTGTAGGTTAATCCTACTAATCTTACACAGCATAAACATCAGACACGCGATATGAGCCAGAATATATTGGAGATCAGGAACCTGCATGCCACCGTCGCCGACGAAGGCAAAGAGATCCTGCGCGGCATCGACCTGACCGTGGGTGCCGGAGAGGTACACGCCATCATGGGGCCCAACGGAGCCGGGAAATCGACCCTCGGTTCAGTGCTTGCCGGGAATGAACGATTCGCCGTGACCGGCGGCACCGTCACTTTTCTCGGCCGGAATCTGCTGGAGATGAGCATCGAGGAACGCGCCGCACTGGGGCTTTTCCTCGGCTTCCAGTACCCGGTCGAGATTCCGGGCGTTTCGATGGCCTCCTTCCTGCGGCTCGCCATCAACCAGCAACGTGCCGCCCGCGGCGAAGAGCCGATCGGCTCGGGCGACTTCCTGCGCCTGATGCGCGAGAAGAGCGAAATCGTCGAACTCGGCGACAAACTGATGAACCGCGCCGTAAACGTCGGCTTCTCGGGCGGCGAAAAGAAGCGGAACGAGATCTTCCAGATGGCCATGCTCGAACCGAAGCTCGCCGTGCTGGACGAGACCGACAGCGGTCTGGACATCGACGCCCTGCGCGTGGTGGCCACCGGCGTCACCCGGCTCAAACGGCCCGACAACGCCACCATCGTTATCACCCACTACCAGCGGCTGTTGGACTATATCGTACCCGACTACGTCCACGTGCTCTACCGCGGGCGAATCATCCACTCCGCCGGCAAAGAGCTGGCCCGGGAGCTCGAAGAACGCGGTTACGACTGGGTCATCCGCGAATACGGCGACAAAGAGGAGTAGCCCTATGGACAGGATACTGAAAGAACGTTACAAATACACCCCGCTCGGTCGGCTCGCGGCATCGGGCGGAGCTCCGGAGGAGAGCTTCGTTCCGGCGCAGGCCGAAATTTCGACCGAAGCCGAAGCGGCGCTGTGTCGGGTCGAACCGCTCCCGGCGGCGACTTTGCGGGAGGCTGCCGAGCGGTCTCCCCATCCGGGTTTGACCATCGATCCCCTGCTGCTCGACAACCTCGGCGCCGAGACGAAACAGGTACAGGGGGTACAGATCGACATTCCGGCCGGATGCGAAACCAGCGGCATTCTGTACATCCACCTGCGCTACCCCTCTGCGACTCCGATCCAAGAAGGCGTGCAAAAATACGTGCAACGCCACCGGATTCGGGCCGGGCGTAACAGCCGCGTGCGGGTGGTCGTTTATCACCATGCGTGTGCATCGGCCGACGCGCTGATTGACAGCGCCCTGCTGCTCGAAGCGGAGGCGGGAGCTTCGGTCGAGCTGTTCGAGGTGGCTGAAACCCGGGCTACCTACTTCGCTACCGTGCTGACCTCGATCGAACGGGACGCCAGCGTCAAAGTCACCACCATCGACTTGGATAACAGCATATTACGACGAAATCAGTTCGTAACGCTCGCTGAGCCGGGAGCGGACTGCAACCTCGAAGGGGCTTACCTCACGGCGGGGAATCAGCTGGCGGACAACTATATCCGGATGCACCACGCTTCGGCGCACTGCCGCAGTAACCAGCTCTTCAAAGGGGTGGCCGAAGACGATTCGCGAGGGGCTTTTACGGGACATATCTACGTCGCGCCGGACGCTCAGCAGACGGTCGCGTTACAGGAGAACCACAACATCGTGCTGAGCGACCGGGCCCGGATCGACACCCGGCCGCAGTTAGAGATTTACGCCGACGATGTGAAATGCAACCACGGTGCGACGGTCGGCCGGCTGGATCCGGAGGCGGTCTACTACATGCGCCAGCGGGGCATCGCGCTCGAAGCGGCGAAACGGTTGCAGATCGAGGGTTTCATCCGCGAGGTCATCGATCACACACGTCTCGACGATCTCGAACGCCTCCTCCACGACAAAGTGGCCAAACGCCTCTTGCATATTTAACTGTTCGTTTATCTGTACTTTGTGCCGGCTGGAACTGCCGCTTTCTTGTAAGAAAGCGGCGCAAAGAACTTTCGTGATAGCTGCGCTACTCCTTAGGCTCCGCAGTCCTCAGTCTTCGCGATTGTGTTTGGGGCGGGGT
>NZ_CAJTUJ010000144.1 GCF_910579375.1 uncultured Rikenella sp. | reverse complement strand
TGTCCGCGCGCTGGCGGAAATCTTATTCAAACGCGAAACACGCGTTTGAATGATTTCCTTTTCCAGCTGTCGCGCGCGGGGCGAGTTTTGTCCCGCCTCGAACTGTTCTTTCTGTGAACAAAAAAAACCAAAAAAACTTTAGACGGATGCTTCGCATCCTCCAGCTGCCTCGGCCCAACCCTTCGCTCGCGCGCGGTCGGCTGAAAACGATAACGGCCGACCGTCGTGGCATGGAACGCGGAGAGCTTCTGCCTAAAACGACGTCTCCGGCTGCTGTGACAGCGTCGCCACCATCACCGCCTTGATCGTGTGGAGCCGGTTTTCCGCCTCGTCGAAGACCAGCGAAGCCGCAGACTCGAACACCTCGTCCGTCACCTCCATCTCCCGCAGCCCGTATTGCTGGAAAATCTCCTGCCCGACCGTCGTCTCCAGGTCGTGGAACGCCGGCAGACAGTGCAGGAACCGGCACTCCGGATTCCCCGTCAGCTCCATCATCCGCCGATTGACCTGATACGGCAGCAGCAGCCGGATCCGCTCGTCCCACACCTCCGCCGGCTCACCCATCGACACCCACACGTCCGTGTAGATGAAGTCCGCCCCCTCGACCGCCTCGGCGACCTCCTCCGTAATCGTAATCCGCGCCCCCTCTTCCCGGCGGAGCTTCTCAACGAACGCCGCATCCGGATGGTACGCCTTCGGCGCCGCCGCCGAAAAGATCATCCCCATCTTGGCGCACCCCGCCATCAGCGACCGCGCGACATTGTTGTCCGCCGTCCCCGCGAAGCAGACCTTGATCTCCTCCAGCGGCTTGTCGCAGTGCTCGATCATGGTGAGCAGGTCGGCCAAAAACTGCGTCGGGTGACACTCGTTCGTCAGCCCGTTCCACACCGGAACACCCGAGTACTCGGCCAGCGTCTCCACGATCTCCTGCCCGTAGCCCCGGTATTCGATTCCGTCGTACATCCGCCCCAGCACCCGCGCCGTGTCGCGGATCGACTCCTTTTTGCCCATCTGCGAGCCGCTCGCGCCGATGTAGGTCACCGCCGCCCCCTGGTCGTGCGCCCCGACCTCGAACGAACAGCGCGTCCGGGTCGAGTCCTTGGCAAAGAGCAGCACGATGTTTTTCCCCGTCAGGTAGCGTTCTTCGTTTCCGGCCCGTTTCTGCGCCTTGAGCCGCGCCGCGAGCCGGACGAGTCCGTCGATCTCTTCGCGCCGCAGCGATGCGATATCTAAAAAGCTTCTTCTGTACATAATCTTCTTTTAATAATTCGATTTTCCGTACGCCTCTATTTTCATTGATGTTAGCTGGAACTGCCGCTTTTTGAAAAAAGCGGCACCAAAAACTTTTAGTTAGCTACGCTACTCCTTAGGCTCCGCAGTCCTCAATCTTCGAGATTACTTTTGGGTCGGGGTTGTAGCGCGCTATAAGGTTTAACTTGCATTAAGCGCGCTACAACTCCCGGCCCAAAGAAGCGTCCGAGAGTTGGGCCGCCGGCAGCTTTAGGATGCGTAAGCATCCTCCAAAAGTCTTTTGGGTACCTTTTCTTCAGAAAAGGTACGGTTTCCTCCACTACAAAGAAACAGAGAGGACAGAAAAACGATTGATGAATGAAAGAGCGGTTATTTCCGGTAGATGACCAGCGTCTGTCCCGGTCGGAGCGTTTTGGCGTTCTTGATGTTGTTCCAGCTCATGAGCTGGCTCACCGTGACATTGTATTTCGCCGCGATCCGCCCGAGGATATCCCCGCTTTTGACCTTGTAAGTGATCTTCGTACCGCTTCCCCTGCTGCCCGACGAAGCCGCCGACTGGTTTCGCGACGTCGTCGCCGTCAGCTGTTCGTCCGACAGGTTGCTGATGTTCAGGTACTTCGCCAGGTAGAGCGTATCCTTGTCATAGATCGACCGGCTGTTCCGGATAAAAGCCGAGGCGTACTCCTGCGGCAGCGTGAGCGTGTACGGCTGCGCCTTGGCCGGCACCACATCGTTGATATACTGCGGATTGAGTCCCCTGAGTACCTCGATCGGGATGTCGAGCGTCGAAGCCACCTGCTCCAGATGGAGCATGCGGTCGATCTGCACCGTATCCGTCGCCACCGGATGCCACGGCACCGTCGGCCTCAGGTTGTGCGCCTTGTAGTACGTATAGGCGTATGTCGCCGCGATGAACGCCGGGATGTAGCCCCTCGTCTCGCGCGGCAGGTACTCGTACAAGTCCCAGTACGTCGCCGCGTTGCGCCCCCCGTGCGCCGTCCGGAAACGCTCCATCGCCTTGTTGACGTTCCCCGGCCCGCAGTTGTAGGCCGCGATCACCAGCGTCCAGTCACCGTACATCCGGTACATGTCCTTCAGGTAGCGGCACGCCGCCTCGGTCGATTTGACCGGGTCGCTGCGTTCGTCCACAAACGTGTTGATCTCCAGCCCGTACGCCTTCCCCGTCCGGAGCATGAACTGCCAGAGTCCCACCGCCGCCGCGCGCGACTGGGCCCTCGGCACCAGCGCCGATTCGATCACCGGCAGCATTTTGAGCTCCATCGGCAGCTTGTAGCGGTACAGCGCCTCCTCGAAGATCGGGAAGTAGTACTGCGCGAGCCCCAGCACCCGTTCCATCGTCCCTCCGCGGCGGGTGTAGGTGAGGATGTACTTCTTGACGATGTCGTTATAGGGCAGCTGCACCTCGGTGGCCATCATCTTGAGCCGTTCGGCATAGACCTCGTCCGGCAGTGCGCCCCGCATGTCCACGTGGTCGAGGTCGACGTCGATGAACTCGTTCACGAACTTGTCGTACGATTCGACGATGTTCCGATGTTTGAAGTTGGCCAGCAGCGAGTCGTAGGTACTCGCCCCCGTTCCGCGGAGCGCCAGCCGGCCGAACGAGCGGGTATCTCCCGTCTGCGCCCTCCCCCTCAGCGGGCTCGCGGCGAGTATCGCCAGCATCATCCCGCAGAGGCAGAGAGAAAGCCCCCCCCATCGATATTCCCCATCGGTTGTGAGTCGGAATTTTCGCATGATATGGTTGGTTAGTCAATTTTTCGTCGTCCCTCTCAGAACCGGAAGCTCAGCGCCAGCCCGTATGCCGTCCCCTGCGCCGGACTGACCGGCCGTCCGTTGAAGCGGCTGTCGATCATCGTGGGCTCGACCCTCACCGAGAGGTTCTCGTCCACGTCCCAGTTTTTGAGCGAAGCGATCACATAGGTGTCCACGATACTGAGCAGATAAGCCGCCGCCATGCCGATGATCGCCAGGTCGCGGTCCCTCCGGTAAGCACTCCTCACGCGCGAGAGGATCTCCGGCGAGTACCGTCCCCCGAACTCGTCCACCGTCGAGGGGTTTCCGTCCGTCAGCGCGTCGTATGCCGTCTTGTACCGCTGGTAGTTCCGGTTGTTGTAGTCGATCACCGTGGCCAGGGCGATAAACCCGCCGTAGTAGATCGGCAGCCGCCAGTAGGTTTTGGTGTAGACGAACCCCATCCCGGGAAATACCGCCGCCAGCGTGGTCGCCTTCCGCACCGGGTCGACCGGCCCGCGGTAGTTGAAGACCGCGTCGGCCACGAAGTAGAGGTACGTGGCCCCCGCCATGGCAAACATCAGGGTCTGTCCGCTCCCCGCGTTCCGCATCTGTGTCCTCGCCCGCCGCTGTATGTCCGGCGGCAGCCGCAAGTCCACCGCGCGGTCGTACTCCGCTTTGTAGGTTTTGTACCGGTTGTGGAAGACGAACCCGCCGGCCAGAAATCCCCCCACGCCGCCATAGAGGATCGGCAGTTTCCACGCCTGCCGGTTGTATATCTGCCCGAATCCCGGCGCAATGGCCGAGAAGAGGGTGTGTCTCCCCGCCGAAATGGTGTCTTGCGTAATCCGGAA
Organism: uncultured Rikenella sp.; assembly: GCF_910579375.1. Taxonomy (GTDB): domain Bacteria; phylum Bacteroidota; class Bacteroidia; order Bacteroidales; family Rikenellaceae; genus Rikenella. Next base: position 712 of record NZ_CAJTUJ010000144.1, on the reverse strand, counting down.
GCGGGGTTTGAAGAGCCGGGCCGAGTCTTCTGCCGAGAGCAGCCCTCCGCTCCCGTCTTTCCCTCCTTCCGCCGCGCCGGACTGTGTGCTGTCCGCCTCCGGATAGGTGAGCCCCGCGATCCGGAACGGTGCTTTCCACAAAGTCGAGTCGGTCACGTATTGCACCAGCAGCGAGTCGCTGAACCGACTGGCGATGAGCGTGTCCGCCGCTGTCCGGAAAGCCGGAAGGCTGTCGAATCCCGCTGCGCGGATCAACGCGCTGTCGGGTCTCAGTGTGGTGCGGATATACCGCCCTCTCCTGAACAAGCTGTCGGTTTCAGGATCGAACGGCGATCCTTTGGCTCCGCCCGAGATGCGGACGTGCTGTCCGACAGCGATCCCGTCCATCTCTTTGACGCGTTCGTTGAGTTGTTTGCGTTGGTCGATGGTCAGGTCTTGCCGCATGCGCCGTTTTTCGGCGAGCCGCTGTGCTTTGGCCTCCGCCTTTTCGATCCGCCGTCGGTCTCGTGCGGTGATCGCGGTACTGTCCGCCGCTCCGGCCGAGGCTTGTGCCGCCGTCGCTCCGCAGCCGCCGAACCACACGAATCCCCACAGCAAAGCCCGAACGCTCAGCCGACCGAAAGGATATGCAAACACACGCAGCATGATATAGGTTTGTTTTTTAGTTTGTTAGGTTCTTTTTACCCGGTTGCCTTTTACCCGGTTGCCTTTT
>NZ_CAJTUJ010000143.1 GCF_910579375.1 uncultured Rikenella sp. | reverse complement strand
GAGCCGCGCGGGCCGAACCTCTCCCCTCGGGAGGCCCGCAACACGCCGCTCGCGCGTCGAGAGTTGCCGTTCCTCCCGGGTGTCCGATCCGCTTTGTTAAAGAGGTAGTGAATTAGGGATTGCTTTCGCGGCCGGAGCCTGCGGGGCCCAAAAGCAACGTCAGTTGCGGGCCTCCGCGGCGGGAGGCTTCGGCCCGGGCGGCTCTTCGAACCGCAGGATTCAGCTCAAAAGTAGGGTAGAGGCTGTCTAATATTAGGGTAGCTCCTGCCCCTTGCCCACCGCGGGCCCGCGGCGTTTATTCCGAGAGGCAGCGCAACGGAAGAGCGAGACCACGGATATCCGAATTGCTCGGCTGAGTCGCATTCGGCAGGAAACGTAAATAGTAGCCCCGCGTATCATCGCTCGAAGCCGACCAGACGGAACCCTCACTTCCGACGCTCAGTAGTGCATCCTTACTGCTATTGCTGCGGAAGCCCGGGGCGGCGGATGAGAGGACATTGTCAGACTGATCCTCAACAGAGCAAACGTAGCAGGGCCGGATCTTTGGAACAAAGATCCGGCCCTGCTGTCAATTTAAAATAACCCCGACTATTTCAAGTTAGGGTTTAATCCCGCCCATTCCGAAATGGCCGGAATGATACCCATGCCGATCACCTCGTCCCGCAACTTGCACAGGTGTCCGTAGCTCTGTTGCAGCGATTCGGTCTCCTGAGCTGTCCCGGTCGGTACCTTATAATGTACCCCGTCTTTGTCGATCGTGGTTTCCATCGCCATCATGATGTGGTCGAATCCCCCTTTCGAAACGTACACCCCTGCCGGCCAGCGGAAAGGAGCGCCGCCCATCGCTGCGCGGATCATTTCGACCGACACGTAAGCCGGGCTCTGAAACGACGACCGACCCCGGAGGTCGATGATCCGTTTCCCGCCCTGAATCACGTGTTGCCGGATGGCGGCCCACTGTTCGTCGGTCAGGGCCGGGGTGCCGATCAGCTCGGTCAGCGGTTTGCCGTCCACCTTGACGGTCGAAGCGAAAACGGCCATCTGTTCGCCGTGTCCGCCATACGTCCGGGCGTCGGTCACCCGGTCGTGCGCGATGCCGAAATGCTGTCCCAGCGCCGTCCGGAGCCGCGTGCTGTCCAAAGCGGCGAGGGTGCTGACCTGAGACGGCTTCAGCCCCGAATAGATCAGGGTGACGAGTCCGGTGATATCGGCCGGGTTGAAGATCACGACGACGTGTTTCACATCCGGGCAGTAGGTGCGGATGTCTTTCCCGAACTGGGCGGCGATTTCGGCATTCCCTTTCAGGAGGTCTTCGCGGGTCATTCCGGCTTTCCGTGCCGCACCGCCCGACGAGATGATGTATTTCGCGCCTTTGAGCGCTTCGGCGATGTCGTTGGTCCAGGTGAGGTTGATCCCTTCAAAACCGCAGTGGTACATCTCTTCGGCCATCCCTTCGAGCGCTGGGGCGAACGGGTCGTAGGCACAGATGTTCGGGGTGAGGCCCATCATGATGGCGGTCTGTACCATGTTCGAACCGATCATGCCGGCGGCGCCGACGATGGTGAGCTTTTCGTCTGTCAGGAAGTTCATAAATATTGGTTTTTAGTTGTTTGTGTCGTTTTTACAACCCGGCGTTACATCAATGCCGGAGCGAGGTATCGGGCCAAAAGGTATCCGCCGCCCATCAGCCACACGAAGAGGATAGCGGCCAGTATAAAGGGTTTGACGCCTGCTTTGCGAAACTTCTCGATGCTGGTTTCGGCTCCGAGCGCGGTCATGGCCATAGTCAGCAGGAAGATGTCCAATTGTTTGAGGAAGGCGATCACTCCTTCGGGCAACAGGCCGAACGAGTTGAAAGCGATGACTCCCAAAAAGCCTACGGCGAACCACGGAATCGACACTTTGCCGCTTCCGTTGTCAGAGGTTGCTGCCGTGTTGCCGCGTTGCTGCAATTTTCGTGCCCGTGCGCGCGCGATGGCGAAGCCAAGAAGCAGCAAGACCGGGACGAGCATCATCACCCGGATCATCTTGACGATGACGGCCACGTCGGCCACTTCGTCGCCCATGGCGTTTCCGGCTCCCACGGCGTGGGCCACTTCGTGCAGCGTCGCGCCGGCATAGAGCCCCATCTGTGCCGGGTCGAGCTCCAGGATGCCGTTCCGGTACAGAGCGGGGTAGAGGAACATGGCGATCGTCCCGAAGATCACGACGGTGGAGACGGCTACGGCGGTTTTATAAGGTTTGCTGTGGATGGTGGCTTCGGCTCCGAGCACGGCTGCGGCGCCGCAAATGCCGCTCCCGACGGAGGTCAGCAGGGCGATTCCGCGATCCATTTTCAAGAGTCGTCCGATCCAGATCCCGCCGTAGATGGTTCCGGCGACGATCACGGCGTCGATCACCAAAGCGGCCCAACCGACTTGTACGACATCCTGGAAGGTGAGGTTGAAGCCGTACAGGATGATCCCGATCCGCAGCAGTCGTTTGGAACAGAAGAGGATGCCGGGCACCCAGGTGGCCGGCAGCCGGTTGCGGAGGCTGTTGGCGTAGAGCATTCCGAGTATGATCCCGACGATCAACGGGCTGAGCGAGAGGCTGCTCACCCAGCGGGTCTCGGCGATCCAGAAAGCGGCGCAGCTGAACAGGGCGATCAGCAGTACGCCGTGTAGCATATTTCCGCGGTGTTCACTGAGTTTCATATTTTTCTCTGCGGTTTGTGTGCTTGAAACGGTAGGGGCTGGGGCTTATTGTTTATGGGCAGTCCGATTTCGTTTTAATTGGGGTCGAGGTGCCTGTTGCTTGGGGTAGCTTTTGGGTAGACACGGCTGTCTTTCGAGTACCTTTCGCCCTGTTTATTCCGAGAGGCAACGCAACTGAAAACCATGGGCGCGGTAGTCTGAATAGCCAAGTCCGAGACTCGTCACGCTGAAAAGCAAGTCCAAACCATAGATGTCGCTTGTGACGGAAGACCAGACGAACCCGCAGTTGGCTATGCCCATCAGCGCGCCCGAATGGGAATAGCGGTGGCCCGGGGCGGGAGTATCTTGCTATAAAGTGTCCGTAATCAGCGTCTCCAACTCTGTCAGCGGCATTCGGCGACGAACCGATCGGCCGAGTCCGGATGGCAAGACGAAATCGATTTCCTGCGCTTCTCGTTTTTTATCTGCCTCAACGGCGGCAATCAACTGCGATGCAGTGACTTCGAGCGTGGGATCGATCGAGGTCGGCAGCCCCATTCCGCGAATTGCTCGGGCAATCCGGGCCTCTTCATCTGCCGTGAGCAGGCCGGCTTTAACGGCTACTCCGGCAGCCACGCTGAGACCGATGGCTACCGCCTCGCCGTGCAGGTAATGTCTCGTGCATTTCTCGATCGCATGGCCGAAAGTATGGCCCAGGTTCAACAGTTTCCGTTCGCCATGTTCCTGTTCGTCCGCCGCTACTACCCGGGCTTTCAGTCCGACTGTGGCGAAGAGGATGCGGTGGAGTAGTTCCGGGTTACCGGTCAGTGTCTCGAATGTCTCTCCTTCGAAGGCTTCGAACAGGGCGGCGTCGCCGATCAATCCGCACTTGATGGCTTCGGCCAGACCGGCTCTCAACTCCCGTGCGGGGAGTGTCGCGAGCATCGTCTGGTCGCACAGCACGAAGTCCGGTTGGTTGAAAACTCCGATTTGGTTTTTATAGCCGTCCAGATTGACGCCGTTCTTTCCGCCGACGCTTGCATCGGCCTGAGCGAGCAGGGAGGTGGCTACGAAACCGAAGCCGCTCACGCCGCGCATATAAACCGAGGCGACGAATCCGGTGATGTCTGTCACGATGCCGCCGCCGATGCCGACGATATACGAGCCGCGGTCGGCTTCCATTCGGAGCAGCTCGCGACAGACTTGTTCTATGGTGGTCAGTGTTTTTTGTGTCTCGCCGAGTCCGATCTGGATATGGGGATAGCGTCCGATCAGTTCCGGATAGGATGCTGCCAGGTTCGGGTCGGTGATGACGATAGGGCGTCGTCCGGCGAGCAGCGTGTCGAGCAAGGGCAGGGCTTCGCCGATCACGATGCGCGACGGGGCTTCCGGTTTTCCCGGGCGCGGTACTGAAATTTCCTGCGTTTTCATCGGAGACAAAATTAACAATATTCTCCGGATGCGCGACGGGCGCGCGCGGCGGCGCGCATCGAAGAACTGGGCCGAGGCTGCCCGATCGGAGTGCCCGAAGGCACGGGCGCGGGAGAGGCGCGCCGAGGACGAATCTTACAAAAAGGTCGAGTTCTTGCGGTTCTTTGAACCGCCGGGCTTGCGCGCTGGACCTTCGGTCCACCCCCGGAGCGCGCAGCCCGAAACCGAAAGAATTGGGGCGAGTTTAGAGCTGTGTGTTGGGCTGAACTGTTGCGAACCCGGAAGAATAGGGTATTGCTTTGTCGGGTCGAAGCCTGCGGGGTCCAAAAGCAACGTTACTTGCGGGCCTCCGCTGGGGGAGGCTTCGGCCCGCGCGATTCTTCGAATCGCAAGCATTTTCCGTTTATTCCGAGAGGCACCGCAACTGACGACCGTCCGCACGGTTGCCCGTGCTGCTAGGGCCAAGGTCT
>NZ_CAJTUJ010000142.1 GCF_910579375.1 uncultured Rikenella sp. | reverse complement strand
CGACCTCTGCAAAAGTCTTTTGGGTACCTTTTCTTCAGAAAAGGTACGGTTCTATCCGGCACAAAGAACAGATAAACGAATGAATTAAAAACAAAATATGGAAATCACATCGCTTTTCCGCGAGAATATCAAGCAGTTAGCCCCGTATTCGACCGCCCGCGACGAGTACGAAGGAGAGTTGGGGATCTACCTCGACGCCAACGAGAACCCCTTCGACAACGGCTTCAACCGCTATCCCGACCCGCACAACAAGCGCATCCGGGCCAAAGTCGCAGCCATGCGGAGCATAGCCGCCGACCGGATTTTCGTGGGCGGAAACGGTAGCGACGAAGCGATCGACCTGATATTCAGAGTCTTTTGCGAGCCGCGGCAGGACGAAGCCATCTCCATTGCACCGAGCTACGGCATGTACCGCGTGGCCGCGGCGACCAACGACGTGAAGCTGGTCGAAGTGCCGCTCGCACAGGACTTTCGCCTCGACGCGGCGGACTTTCTGTCGAAAGTGACGCCGCAGATGAAGCTGGCGTTTCTCTGCTCGCCGAACAATCCGTCGGCCAACCTGCTCGACCCGGTGGAGGTCGAGAAAATCATTCGGAGATTCGGGGGGATCGTGGTGCTGGACGAGGCCTATATCGACTTTGCGGAGCACGAGGGGTTCCTGCCGCGGCTGGCGGAATTCCCGAACTTAGTGGTGCTGCAAACGCTCTCGAAAGCATGGGGGATGGCAGGCATAAGGATCGGATTCGCGTTCGCCGACCCGGAGATCGTGGGGGCTATGGGGCGGATCAAGTATCCCTATTCGGTGAATGTGATTACCGAACGACTGGTTTTGAGCGAATTGGATCGCAAAGCAGTTCGCCGCGAGCAGATCGCGACGCTGATCGACGAGCGGAAAAAACTGGTCGCGGCGTTGGAGAAAATGCCGCTGATCCGGCGGGTGTTCGCTTCGGATGCTAATTTCGTACTGGTGCAGGTCAATGAGCCGCGGGAAGTCTACAACCGGTTGATCGAACGGGGAATCATCGTGCGCGACCGCTCGAAAATTGCCGGGTGCGAGGGGTGCCTGCGGCTGACGGTAGGGACGCCGGAGGAGAATGCGGCGCTGATCGAGGCGTTACAGAACCTCGACAAGCCTTTCGCGGGGCCGGTTCCGGCCTCTTCGGGGGGGCGTTGTGTGACGGTGTCGCGACGGAGCCGGGAGACGGACATTACGGCTACGCTGGACTTGGACAATACTTCGCCGTCGCAAATATCGACCGGACTGGGATTTTTCGACCACATGCTGGACCAGATCGTGCATCACGGGGCCTTCTCCCTGCAACTCTCGGCCAAGGGGGACTTGCAAGTGGATGAACATCATACGATCGAGGACGTGGCGTTGGTGTTGGGCGAGGCGTTTCGGCTGGCGTTGGGCGACAAGCGGGGGATCGGACGGTACGGATTCGCGCTGCCGATGGACGAGAGCCGGGCATTGGTGCTGCTGGATTTCGGGGGGCGGATCGCGACGCGGTGGGACGTGAAGCTGAAGCGCGAACGGATCGGAGATGTGCCGACGGAGCTGTTCGAGCACTTTTTCGACAGTTTCGCACAGGCGGCGCGCTGCAATCTGCACATCGTGGCGCGGGGGCGAAACGAGCACCACAAGGTGGAGGGGATTTTCAAGGCTTTCGCGCGGGCTTTGCGGATGGCAGTGGAGCGCAAACCGCTGGATTTCAACCTGCCGAGTTCGAAGGGGATGCTCTAAACCAAAAGTTATGGTAACGATAATAGACTACGGAACGGGCAACCTGCGGTCGGTCATCAACGCGTTCGAGCGGTTGGGAACGGACTACCTGCTGACCTCTGACCCGGTCGCTATACAAAAAGCCGAACGCGTGCTGTTGCCGGGAGTGGGCGAGGCGGCGACGGCGATGGCGCAATTGCGGGACAAAGGGCTGACCGACCTCCTCCGTCATTTGAAATGCCCCGTGCTGGGGATTTGCCTGGGGATGCAGTTGCTGTGCGCCTACAGCGAGGAGGGGGAGACGGAGTGTCTGGGCGTCTTTCCGAACCGGGTACGGTGGTTTCCAGCCGATGCGGGAGTCAAGGTGCCGCACGTGGGGTGGAATTCGATTCACGACCTCAAATCGCCTCTGTACAAGGATATTAAAGAAGGCGAATACGTCTATTACGTGCACTCCTATGCGGCGGAAATCAACGAATGCACGGCAGCGGCGACCGACTACGGCGGGTGGTTCAGCGGCTCTTTGTATAAGGATAATTTCTACGGCTGCCAGTTCCACCCGGAAAAGAGCGGCGCGGTAGGTGGGCGGATTTTAGCTAACTTTCTGACACTATGAAAATCGAGATTATACCGGCGATCGACATGATCGGCGGGCAGTGCGTGCGGCTGACGCAGGGGGACTATGCCCAACGGACGACTTACGGGGCTGACCCGGTGGAGATCGCCAAGAGTTACGAGGTGATCGGGATTCGGCGGCTCCATGTGGTGGATTTGGACGGGGCGAAGGCGGCGGCGCCGCAGAACCTGGACACGCTGCGGAAGATTGCCACGGCAACGAAACTCGACATTCAGTACGGCGGCGGAATCAAGAGCGGCGAGGCGTTGGAGGCGGTGCTGGCAGCGGGGGCCAACCGGGCGATCTGCGGCAGCGTGGCGATCACGGCGCCGGAGCGGTTCGAGGAGTGGCTGGCTGCTTACGGAGCGGAGCATATTATCCTCGGGGCGGATATCCGGGCGGGAAAGGTGGCGATCAACGGGTGGCTGGAGTCGTCGGAGACGGATGTACAGACGATCGTTCGACGGTTTGCGGCGCGGGGTTTGCGGCAGGTGATCTGCACGGACATTTCGCGCGACGGGATGCTCACGGGGCCCAATTTCGAACTCTACACTACCTTGCAAGAGGAATTCCCGAACATCGACATGACGGTCAGCGGAGGGATTTCATCGATGGACGACCTGGTGCGGCTGGACGGAATGGGGCTGCGGAGCGTCATCGTGGGCAAGGCGATTTACGAGGGGCGAATCACGCTTAAAGAGTTGGAAAAATGCTTGCAAAACGGATAATTCCCTGCTTAGACATCAAAGACGGACGGACGGTCAAGGGGGTCAATTTTGTGGGATTGCAAAATGTGGGCGATCCGGTGGAGCTGGGCCGCAAGTATGCGGACGAGGGGGCGGACGAGCTGGTCTATCTGGACATCAGCGCAACGGTCGAGGGACGGAAGACGTTCGGGGAGCTGGTGGCACGGATTGCACGTGAGATCGATATTCCGTTCACGGTGGGGGGCGGGATTTCGACGGCGGCGGATGCGGGGGCGCTCTTACTGGCGGGGGCGGACAAGGTGACGGTGAACAGCGCGGCGGTGCGCCGACCGGAGCTGATCGATGAGATCGCGGGGCGGTACGGGCGGCAGTTTATCGTGGTGGCGATCGACGCGCGGATGGATGAGACGGGACGTTGGGTGGTGAAGACGCACGGAGGACGACAACCCTCTGAGCACGAACTATTTTCGTGGGCGCGTGAGGCACAGGAACGGGGGGCGGGGGAAATCCTGTTCACGTCGATGAACCACGACGGGACGAAGAGCGGTTATCCGTGCGAGACGTTCGCACGGCTGGCTTCGGAGCTGTCGATCCCGGTGATCGCTTCGGGCGGGGCGGGAACGGTAGAGCACATCGCAGAGGTGCTGACGGCGGGACGGGCGGATGCGGCACTGGCGGCATCGATTTTCCACTACGGAGAGATTCCGATTCCGGTGCTGAAGCGCGCGCTGAATGAGCGTAAAATTTCTGTAAGAATCTAAAAAACAACACACTTATGACACCAGACATCGAAAAGTTGGATTTCGCGAAAAACGGCGACGGGCTGTTGCCGGCGATCGTTCAGGATGACAGGACGCTGCAAGTCCTGATGCTGGGCTACATGAACCGAGAGGCTTATGAAAAAAGCGTCACGGAGGGGCGCGTGACGTTTTACAGCCGGACGAAGAAACGGCTCTGGACGAAAGGCGAAACGAGCGGCAATTTCCTGATTATATGCTCGGTGGCGATGGACTGCGATGCGGATACGCTGCTGATCCGGGTGGTTCCTACCGGGCCGGTATGCCATACGGGCCATGCGAGCTGCTTCACGGAGTTACCGACGGAAACGGAGGGTTTCATCCGCTATTTGCAATCGGTTATCCAGCAGCGGCACAAGGAGATGCCGGCGGCGTCTTACACGACGAAGCTGTTCGAGCGAGGGATCAACAAGATTGCACAGAAGGTGGGCGAGGAGGCGGTGGAGACGGTGATCGAGGCGGTGGCGCAGAACAAGCCGGACTTGATCTATGAGGCGTCGGACTTGGTTTACCACTTGCTGGTGCTGTTAGAGGCGAATGGTCTTTCGCTGGCAGACTTGGAAAAAGAACTGGCCAAGCGGCATAAATAACCGTTCGTTTGCTGTGTCTACCCGCATGGAACTGCCGCTTTTTGTAAAAAGCGGCACCAAAAACTTTTAGTTAGCTACGCTACTCCTTAGGCTCCGCAGTCCTCTGTCTTCGTGATTCCTTTTGGGTCGGGGTTCTCCGGGCGCGT
>NZ_CAJTUJ010000141.1 GCF_910579375.1 uncultured Rikenella sp. | reverse complement strand
TTCTTCGAACCGCAGGGATGCACTCAAAACGCAATTAGGGTAACTCCAGCCTCTTGCCCCCACGGGCACGCGCCTCCGTTTATTCCGAGAGGCAACGCAACTGAAGACCATAGGCACGGCTTGTTGTACTTCCGGAAACCAGTCCTGTGGTCTGAAAATGTAAATACATGCTGCGATAATCGATAGCAGTGGAAGCCCAACTGTATCCATCGCTCCCCACCACGACCAGCGTCCCCAATCGATCGTTGGTGCCATTCCCGCGGTAGCCCGGGGCGGATCGAGCGGCACTCGAAAAATGGCCACCTCGACTTAAATTAACCAGTCCCCTTGCCCCAGGCGCCTTTATCCGAAAGATTGCGAATCCCCCCTTAACGCACCCTCTTGCACTTGCCCTGCAGATGCTCGATATTCAACCGCAAAACCGCCGTTCGATCGAACGACCTCCGAATGTATACATCCTCTTCGGTCGCCTCCCCCAGCTCCGGATTGTATTTTTCCCGCAGCGCCACGAGCGCCTCCCACCGCTCCCCATCATCAGTCACTTGGGCGATCCTGCCGAATACATGCACCGACTCGTACCCCGTCGAGTACGGCACCACCCTCGTTTTCCCCACCACACAGAAACTCACCCCGTCATTCGCCCCGATCGCATCGATTTTGTGCCCCTCCCGCGCGCAGTGGAAATAGATACAATTCCGCTCCCTCCGATAGACATAACTCATCGGCAGCCCGTATCCATATCCCTCCGGCGCACACATCGCCAGAAAACCGAACTCCCCCGCCTCTAACAGCTCCTTCGCCGCCCCCTCCTCCCACAGGCGATCCTGCCGGCGTACCCGTCTGAAATTCATAAAGTCATCTTTTTTAAATCCACCTCCGACAACCTCCATATCTTCATCTTCCTTTCCCCCTCGAACCACTCGGACATCAACCTCCCCGTTTCCGCCCTGACGAACGTCACCGACCCCGTCACCGTCCCCTCCCCCGCCTCCCAGAACGTCGCCGCCACCGCATATTTTTCGCCATAATCCAGCACCACCAGCAGATTCTCCCTCCAGTCCTGTGGTCGGACATACGTTTTGCTCGTCGTCAGTATCGTATACGCCGCCAGCTCTGTACCCTCCCGCCCCATAGCCCGGCAAGCCGAAACCAGTAGCGATGGATTAATCCGGTTGCGCAGCACCTTCGGAATCTCCCTGATCTCCTCCCCCGATAACTCCGTTTTCGACAAAGCCAGCAACCCCTCCAGCAATACCTCATCCGGCACCTCCGCCACCCATCCCCACTGCGGTTGCCGGTACGTTCCCTCTCCCATCTCCCGCATACGATCCAACAGCCCTGCATTGCTAGTGAACCACTCCAGCGCCTCATCGTTCCGCGCCAGCTCGCACATCTCTGCGACCAACTCCCGCGTCGCCTCCAGCCACTCGTATTTCTCCTGCTCCATTCCCCTTTCCCCACACCCCGTTACTAAAGCCGCCAGCCCCAAGATAATCCTGAGGCTGGCTCCGCGAAAACGTATCATATTCCGTTATTTTTTCGAATCGGAAATCTCCCCCCGCCGATCCGGCAGCCGTCGCACCTCCTCCAGCCGCGCCGCCAGCTCCGCCACCCGTTCCGGATAGAGCTCCGCCACATTGTTCCGTTCCCCGATATCCTCCGTCAGGTGATACAGCTGCGGTTCCTTCGCATTCCCCAGCTCGATGTTTACATCGTGATTTTTCGCCGCCCCGCCGCTCGGCGCGATGTACTTCCACCCGTCCACCGTAATCGACAGCGTGCCCGCATTCTCGACAATGTATTCCCGTCCCCTGGTGCGTTTCCGGTCTTTCCCCAGCCAGACCGCCAGGTGATTCCGGCTATCCTGCGCCTCCCCCTCCGCGAGCTCCTCACCCACCAACTCCGCCAGCGAAGCGAACCAGTCCACCTGCGACGCCGGCGCCTCGCTCACCCGTCCCGCCGGCACCCTCCCCGGCCACCTGACAATCGCCGGCACCCTCGTACCCGCCTCGAAGATACTATACTTCCCCCCCCTGAACCGTCCCCACGGTTTGTGACTCCCCAGCAGCTCCACCGCCCGATCCCGATAGCCGTCATCCACCACCGGCCCGTTGTCCGACGACAAGATCACCAGCGTATTCTCTGCAATCCCCAGCGAATCCAACACCCCCAGAATCCGTCCCACCGACCAGTCGAACTGCAAGATCGCATCCCCCCTCGCCCCCATCCCACTCTTGCCCACGAACCGTTCGTGCGGCGCCCTCGGCACATGGACATCATTCGTGCAGAAATAGAGGAAGAACGGTTTTTCCGCCCCTGTTTTCTTTGCCTCCTGCTGTGCCGCCACCGAACGTTCGATGAACCGTACCGCCCGCTCCGTAATCGTATCCGCAATGTTTTCATCCACCCATAAGGCGTTTCCTCCGCCCGTCATATATCCGATCCTTCCGATCCCGTTCACGATCGCCATATCGTGCCCGTGACTCGCCTGTAGTTTGAGCCTCTCCGGATTTTTGCGTCCCGTCGGTTCCCCCGGGAACGGCCTGCTGTAGCTCACCCGGATCGAATCTTCCGGGTGGTTCGCCAAATCGAGCCCCACCACCCGTCCGTTTTCGATATATACGCACGGCACCCGATCCGCCGTTGCCGCCATGATGTACGAATAGTCGAACCCGATATCCTCCAGCCCCGGCGTCACCACCCCGTTCCAATCCTGCGCCCCCGCCCGGTCGCCCAGTCCCAAGTGCCACTTTCCGACCGCCGCCGTCGTATATCCCGCCCGCTGCATCATCCTCGGCATCGTTTTGTGCTCCGGCGTGACGATCATCGCCGCATCCCCCGGCGCAATCCCTGTCCCCGGCCTCCTCCACGCATATTCCCCCGTCAGAATGCTGTATCTTGCCGGCGTACTCGTCGCCGCCGTGGCATGCGCATCCGCGAACCGCACCCCCTCCGCCGCCAGCCGATCCGTATTCGGCGTCTCGATCGTCCCCTGCGACCCGTTGCAGGCAATATCTCCGAACCCCAGGTCGTCCGCCAGAATAATGATCACATTCGGTTTTTCGGATTCGTTTTTCGTTTTGTTTCCGGCCTCCGTCGCCGTCGCCGGCTTCACCGTTCCCGCCACTCCCGCCGCCAGTGCGGCCCACAGGCTCAGTTTCGTTTTCAAGTCAGTCATATCGAGTTTGGGTTGCAGAAAGTTTTTCCTTGGTTGTATACTATGGCTTTACACGGTGAATCAGGATCGGGTTTCGCGCCTGCACGTCGTTTTTCCTTGTAGTATATATGGCTTCATACGCTTGTAAAGAGCCAGGCAGTTATCGCGCCTCGACCCTGATTTTGACGATCGCCTTGCGACTCACCGCCTCTTCCTCCGCCTTTTCCGGTCTGCCCAGCGGCGCATGCGCATCCTCCGGGAAGAAGATCACGAACTCCCCCTTTTTCGCCGTCACCCGGCTCGTCGGCTCGTCGTTATAGAACACGATGTCATTCCCCTCGTCGAACACCCCCTTCTGTTGCGAACAAGCATTCCTCCGCGCCCAACCGAACGATTCTCCTCCGTCGATCATCACCTGTAAGTCGATGTATTTGTCGTGCGCTTCGAGCACCGTATCTTCCGCCGGTTTTAGCCTGTGCTCTCCGACCATCACGAAGAGATCCTCCCCATTGATCTCATGCCTGCCATTGAACGCCGGATCGTTCAGTTCCGCTCGGTGTTGTGCCAGGTATTCGAAAGCCACGGCGAAGAGCGGATGTATGCGCGCATATTTATGCACCGAGGAATCTAACGCGTCGTGTATCATGATTTTGAGTTAAGGGAATGTTCCGAGAGACAAATATACGAAAAAAGCGATAATCGGGATTTAGGGAAGCCGCTGTGCGTTTGCATTATGCGGGTATACCCGGCCAGAGCATCCCGCAGGGACGCTCTTTAAAGTTTTTCTGGTTCTCTTTGTTCACCAAGAGAACAGTTTCAGCCGGGGCAGTGCCCAAATCGCGCGCCGCCGCCTAAAGAGGGAAATCGTCAAAATGCGCTTGCGTGTTTTGACAAGATTTCCCCAGGCGCGCGAACAAAGCTCGACCCGCGCGCGATCGCTGAAGAAGGAAATCATTCCAACGCGTGATTCGCGTTTGAATAAGATTTCCGCCAGCGCGCGGACGAAGAACGGGGGGTAGAGGCTGCCAGTTGAAATGCGCAAGCATTTCTCGTCCACGGGACGTGGGGCCTGGCCGGCCCGAGGCCAGTACCCTCCCGTAGGACAGACGCGCGCCCCGCCTAAAGAAGCGATTCAGCTATTTCGGCGATGAGCCGAAATAGAATGAATCGTGCAGGCGCGCGAAAAAAGTTCTCCCGCGTACGAAAAGAGAATAGAGTAGAGGCAGTCCGGGAGCGGAGAACTGGGCAGTGCTTTGAGCCGAGCTTCTGCAACTCGCCGGCGCTCGTTGCTGCTCACCGCTGGCGGCGACCCGCTTAAACTAAAAGCGAGTAGCGCGATTCCTCACGGAATCTCCGTCCTTGGCGAGGGCGACGCTTTAACGGCGCGTGGGGGGCGCGCCGAGGACGAATAGCTGTGCTCTTGC
>NZ_CAJTUJ010000140.1 GCF_910579375.1 uncultured Rikenella sp. | reverse complement strand
TTGTTGGGGTAGTTCCAGCCAGCTTTCGAGTGCCGAGCGGCACCGTTTATTCCGAGAGGCAACGCAACGGAAGACCGTAGCCACGGTAGTCCGCGTTGCAGGGAGTGAGGCTCTGCGCATTGAAGTGCAAGAACCACCCGATGATACCGCTGACCGCAGACGACCAGCTATAGCCGTAGCCACCGACGCCGCCCGGTACGCCCGAAGAGTTACCGCGGTAGCAGCCCGGGGCGCGCCGCCGACACGCGAAAACAGACCGCCCCTCAGAGCGCCGGAATGTCGATCAGCTGCGCCGCAGGCCAGTAAACCCGCAAGTAATCAGCTATGTACGCCCGCGTATCCGCCGCGATGACCGGGTCGCCCGCCGGACAGAGATTCCAGAGCACCCCCGCCACCTCGATCCCCCGCGCCCGGCAAGCCTCGAAACTCAACAGCGTGTGATTCAGGCTCCCCAGCTTCGCCGACGTCACGAAAAGCAACGGCAGCCGCCGCTCCGCCACATAGTCCATCGTGAGGTATTCGCGCCCCCTCTCCGCTGCCGCCGGGAACGGAACCAGCGGCACCGCCAGCCCTCCCGCCCCCTCGACCAGCACGATGTCGTAGAGCCCCCGCAGCCGCTCCGTCGAAGCGTCGATCCGCGCCGTCTCCACCGCGCGCCCCTCCAGCGCCGCCGCTAAGTGCGGCGAGGCCGGAAAACGGTAGACCAGCGGCGCCGTCGTCCCGTCGAGATCCACCTCCTGCAACGGAATCCCCATCAGCCGCCGGTGCAGTTCGATGTCCTCCGAGAGGCCCGTGTTGCCCGTCTGGACGAATTTCTGGGTGATGACCCGCGCCCCCTGCTCCTCGGCCAGGCGACGCGCCAACAGCCCCGTGGCGTAGCTCTTCCCCGCATCGGTGTCGATGCCGCTTACGAAGTAGACGCCGGATGAAAATGGTCTCATGGTTTTTGTGCGATGATGATCGTCGGATGAAAAGTCAAAGTCACTCCCTCCGCCGCGCTTTCGGCAGCCCCGGCACACGCAGCGCGATAATCCGCGTCGAACCGCCGCAGCCGCCCCCGCGCCCACCGCTCCGCCGCCACCGCGTTGACCCCCGTCCGGCTCAGGTGGCGCAGCACCTCCAGCGGGGTCGGGTAGGGCACCGGCTCGATCCGCTCCTCCCGGTCGGTGATTTGTAAGTGATTGGAGATGAAGATTTCGGAGAGCTCCGACAGCGAATAATATTCCAGTCCCAGCCCCGTTGTCGCCGTGATTTCGCGGAAGTTTTCCGGGCCGAACGTCCCCACCGCCAGGAGTCCTCCCCGCCGTAGCCCCCGTGCCGCGCGAGCCGCGAAAGTCGGCAGGTCGTCGAACCACTGCACCGTCGACGCCGTCGCGATCAGGTCGTAGCGCGCCTCGCCGAACGGGAAATGTTCGCCGTCGCCCGCTTCGAAAGCGACCTCCGGCGGCAGAAAACGCCCGCTCTCCGGCACCAGATCGTTCGCCGTCCACGCCGCCTCCGGGAAAAGCGCGACCAGCCGCCGTGTCAGAAATCCCGTCCCCGCACCGATTTCGACCCCCCGCCGCACCGCCTCGGCCGGTATCCGTTCCGCCAGCCGGCCGGCCAGCCGCTCCGCGATCGTCCGCTGCACGACCGCCCCCGTCTCGTAGGTCGCCAGATTCCGTGCGAACCGCCTCTGTAATAACTCTTTATCGTGCTTCATGAATCGAATGCTTCAGGAACTCCCCGTCGGCCAGCGGATAGTGCGGCATCCCCTCCCCGACCGTCACCCGCACCCCCGCCTCCGTCCAGTAGCGCATCATGTTTTCCGGCGGGAAAATCGCATCTTCCGTCCCCGCCACCGCCTCCGTCCAGAAGCCCGCATGCGGCACCGCCGCACCCGCCGCCGTCTCCGCCGCCCCGTCCCGCAGCCGCCGCAGCTCCTCGCCGATCTCCTCCAATCCTCTGGTCGAGCGGTGTTTATAGTACTCCCGCAGCGTCTCCGGCGTGCCGCACATCCGCTCCAGGAAGCGCCCCGTCCCCGCCCCCTCGATGCTCCGGACGGTCACCGCGAAGGCCCGCACCGGAATCCCGTAGGCGTCGTGCACCGGCAGCGGCGTCCCGTTGACCGCCACCGCCCCGTCCCAAATCCCATCCGCCCCGCCGAAAATCCGCTCCGCCGCCCACACGCCGAACGACCAGGCGATCAGGTGTTTGTGCCGGTAAGGCGCTATTTGTGCATAGAGTTCGCGGGCCTCTGCCGCAGAAGGGAGGCTGCGGTAGTCGAAGAGACACAGCAAGTCGTATTCTTGCGGCAGCGCGAGGTGCCTCACCAGTTCGTCCGACCCCGCCCATCCCGCCGCGAAGACGATCACCCCCCGCTCGCTCCGCATCTCCGGCTGCGAATTTATCCAAACTGCCTGCATAATGTGGCGAATTGTTCGATTTTATACGGCGTGTGGCCCGCGCAGAGCGACACCCGCAGCCGCGCCTCTCCCTCCGGCACCGTCGGATGGCGGATCGCCGTCGCCCAAAAACCCTCCGCCTTCAACGTCCCGGCCATGGCCAGTGCCCGTTCGTTGCTCCCCGCCGGAATGGGAACGATTTGCGACTCGTACGGAGTCTCCGGCTCTAAAATCGTGTTGACCAGTGCGATAAGCTCCCGAATCCGCTTCCTCCGCGGCGCGAACTCCGGCATCAGCCCCAGCAGAAACCGCGTCCACTCCAGCGAGATGTCCGGCAGCGCCGTCGAGAAGATCAGCGGCCGCATACGGTTGACCAGCAGTCGTTTGGTCTCTGCCGAGCACCCCACCGCCGCCCCCTGCGAGGCCAGCGCCTTGCCGAACGTCACCACGTGGTAGTCCGCCCGCAAAAGGTGTTCCGGCCGTCCCGCGTTGTAGGCCGCCAGCAAGCCCGCCCCACACCTTTCGTCCTCAGGCCCGTAGACCCCGAACGCGTGCGCCTCGTCCAGGTAGAGCCGGAACCCGTACCGGTGTTGCAGCTCCGCCAGCTCCGCCAGCGGCGCGAAGTCGCCGTCCATGCTGAACAGGCTCTCCGTGACGACGATAATCCGCCCCCCGTGGCCGCGCTGCGCCTCGGTTGCCGTCGCCGCCGCGAGCATCGCTTCGAGGTGCTCCATGTCGTTGTGCCGAAACCTGCGCCACTCGACCCCCGCTCCGCAGAGCCTCAGCCCGTCGATCAGGCTGGCGTGCACCAGCTTGTCCGCCAGCACGAGGTCTCCGCGCTCCGTCACCGCCGGCAGCACCCCCGTATTGACGGCGAATCCCGCCCCCAAGACCAGCGCACGCTCCGTCCCCAACCAATCGGCCACCGCCGTTTCGAGCGCCTCGTAGGCCGGGCTGTTCCCCGTCATCAAGCGCGAGGCCGGATTCCCGAGCAGAAACCGCTCGACATCCGCCTCCAGCAGGAACCGGTTCTGCAACGCCGGCTCGGCCAGCCCCAGGTAGTCGTTCGACGAGAGGTTGTAGTACTCCCGCTCCCCTTCGTAAATATAGGTTCCGACGCTCCGTAACGTACGGAGGCTGCGCAGGTTGCCCTGCGCAGCCAGCGCGTCGAGTATCTGTTGCTCGCGACTCTCTGCCATCCGTTACTCCTCCTCCTGCCATGCCGCCCCCGGCACGATCCGCACCGCTTCCGAAGCCGCGGCGCGCGGCACGATCAGACTGACTTGTCCCTGAATGAACGGCAGCACGCCTCCGCCCGTGGCCCCGTCCACTTCGCATTCGATTCCCCGGCTGCGGAGCAGGTCGGCGTCGAGCCAGGCCTCCTGCGGCGTGGTGTAGCGTTTGATGACGACCAGCCGGCTGCGGTCGTCCTGATTGGGTTGGTGTGTCATAGTCGTATTCCTCCTTCCGGTTCGTAAAGTTTGGGTACGATCTCCAGCTCGTTCCGCCTGAGGCACCAGGCGATGTCCGCTCCCCACCGTTCTCGGATGGTGTGGTAGTGCAGGCAGTGATCCAGCGCGCCTTGCAGGTCGTCTTCGTAGCGTCCGTAGACATCGGCGCACCACCAGGCGATGTCGCTGAGCTCGTACGCATACCGAAGGTTCAAATAGCGTGCCATCATGCCGGCGCACAAGCTGTCTTCGACGGTGAACCGGTCGTGGCGTCCGGAGCAGACGAGAGCGACGTCTTTCTCGAGTTCTCCCAACCGCCTGGCGACGGCGTCGGCGTTGAGCAGGGCGGCGATATAGATTTCGTCGGCGAGCCCTCTGGCGCAGTTCACGGCGCGTGTGCCGTTGGTGGTGCTCATGACGACGGTGGCGTCCCGCACCGCTTGTGGGGTGTACCGCAGGGGGGAGTTGTCGAGGTCGAATCCGTCGATAATCACGGTGTTTCGTTCTCCGCCGAGCAGCACGGGGCCCGGATCACCGGCCGTGCGATGTGCCTGTTCGATTTGGTCTCGGAGCCGGAAGCTCTCTTCGACGCCGGTGACGGGAATGATCTCTCTGGCTCCGTTTCCGAGTGCGGTGACGATGACGGAGGTGGCGCGGAAGACGTCGATAACGGCGACGTTCCGTCCCCGGACTCGTTCTGGGGTGACTTCGGCGGCTGTGGTGATGATATCGACCTGCATGGTGTTGTTTTTGAGTTGGTCACGGGACGAGGTCCCGATATTGTTTTGCTAGCGTCCCGCCCCGGGCTACCGCCGTCGAGACATGGGGACACCGGCCAGTGTCTCCGGCAACGGCTACAGTTGGGCATCGACCGTCAGCGACACCGACGGCATGCATTTAAGTTTCAGCATGGCCTGGC
>NZ_CAJTUJ010000139.1 GCF_910579375.1 uncultured Rikenella sp. | reverse complement strand
CAGAAGCACGGCGCATTCGTCTCTTTTAAGCTGTTCGCCGCCAGTGGGGCGCCATATGAGACAGAGACAGCCAGCAAAAGACACTGTGCGCCCCTCCGCGGAGGGGGGGGGAGCAACGAGACGCAACCAAGCCTGAGAAAATGCAAGTACTTTAACGGGTCGAAGCCTGCGAGGCCCACAGCAACGTCAGTTGCGGGCCTCCGCGGCCGGAGGCTTCGGCCCGCGCGACCTGTTGGGTCGCAAGAGCTCGGTCAACAGTTCGCCCCGATTCTGTCGGGTTCGGCCTGTCGCCCATCCCCCCGAGGTGCTCCGCGCCTGGGCGACGAGGCCGGCGACCCAAAGGGTCGCAAAAGCAAAGGTTTTCGGTCGCAGCCAGCGGAGAACGAATATTAAGGCCGAGGCGGCCAGTAAAAGACGCTGTGCGTCCCCTCCGCGTCTGGGAGCTGCGGGCCGACCATTGACACGGGGACTTAGAGCTATTCGCTCTCAGTTTGAGCTTGGCCAACGGTTCAACCCAAGCCACCACCCAAATCCCAGCCCCATGCTCGGCCCAGCGCGGCGGAAAACCGCAATCGGTTTTCCTGCCCGAAGAACAATCGCAGCCCAAAGCTCACCCCAATTCTCGGCCCCGTGTCCGCCTCACTGCGGCTCCGCTACCGCTCCGCCGGTGCCGCTCGGCACTCGAAAGATGGGTGTGTCTACTCTTAAATGTCGCCCGCGGCAATTCTTGCCGGATTGGCCGAGTACCAACCGGCAGAATATGCCCTTTCAGACGGGCGGGCGACGGAGTTTTTGTGAGTGAGCAATTTTTTCGCGCGCCTGCGCGATTCATCCTCTTTCGGCTCACCGCCGAAATAGTTGAATCGCTTCTTTAGGCGACGGCGCGCGGTTTAGTTTGAGGGTACTGCGCTCGGGCCGCGCGGGCCCCACGTCCCGTGGACGGGAAATGCTCACGCATTTCAACTGCCAGCCTCTACCCCAGCAACCGGCAGCCCCAAGTACAAAAAGGCCCGGAGAACTTCCGTTCCCCAGGCCTCCGTATACATTCCCGAGAGAATATATCTACTCCTCTTCCCGTTGCAACCCCTGCACATAAATCGCTTTCAGCCGCTGTACCCGGTTCTTTACCGACGGCTTCACGAAATACTGCCGCGCACGCAACTCCTTGATCACCCCCGTCTTTTCGTATTTCCGTTTGAACTTCTTGAGAGCCCGTTCGATGTTTTCGCCCTCTTTGATCGGCATGATAATCATATCCGTGTATCTTTTTTTGTTTTTTTACAAGGTTTATGCGCGCATCTCCTCTTCTTTATCGAAAAGAGTCGCCCGAATCCCCGCACGCTAAAGGATCCGTCGTCATTTATCTATGTTTCGTATCTCTTTTCAAACGGCCCTCTTCGGCCTCGGTCTCCTTAACCTCCCTTCGATCACTCCCGTTATCCGGGCATTGAGGCGACAAAGATAACCATTTTTCCCGACAACCTTCCTTTCCCTTCATTTTAAATAAGAGA
The DNA here is from genome assembly GCF_910579375.1 of uncultured Rikenella sp. Taxonomy (GTDB): domain Bacteria; phylum Bacteroidota; class Bacteroidia; order Bacteroidales; family Rikenellaceae; genus Rikenella. The sequence continues at coordinate 3,360 of NZ_CAJTUJ010000139.1, read as the reverse complement.
TAGATTTATTTATAAGTAAGAAAGAAGGGTAAGAATAGCTGTGGATGGCGTGGATAAAAAGGTCGAATTTCGGTTGCCTGATTGGTTTTTCACATTCTTTCCCCTTTTTGTTTACATCTTCTCATATCCTATTCTGTTGATTGATAAATATTTGTTAGATTTTTTCAACAGTCTTATCGGGAAGTGATTCACATTCGTTTTTCGGGTTCATTCTGATGATAATCCCGGTTTCGGAGCGGGTTTATGTTGTGGATGAAAAAAGAAATTTTTCGGTTGCGATTTTCGATCCGGCAGACATATGGATTTTTTTCGGGGCGGATCAAGTCTCGGAAGATGAAAGTTGTGAAAAGTTTCCGACAACCTTTTCACAAAATCCGGAAAATTATCCGCCACTCGTTTTCAGGGGGTTCGACTCCTGCAACCGAAAATATCCACATGCTATACACATGCACTTCGGCCGAAAACTCCTACCTTTGCGACGGGAAACGATTCGTCTCTCCTTTGTTTTCTCTTTTTGGGGTGGATACAGCATCTTCGACCTATCTTTTTCAGCAGCCGGGCGGTTCGACGCTCTTTCCGACCGGGCCGGAGACAGTCGGTCGGTCGGTCGATTCGGTGCAGTGGCTGCGACCGGCCGGTTCGGCTGCCGAAATATGGGGCAGTCGGTCGACCCTCTCCGAAGAGCTGACACCGCACGGAGGCCTGGTGCCCGTCTCTCCGCCCGCCGATCCGTGGCAGACCTCCGTCGTCATGGTCGTCCTCATCTGCTTCTATTGTTATGTGCTCTATCGCTTTCGCCGCGATATGGTGAGTTGCCTGAAAAATATCGGTCATACGGAGGATACCCTGACCCTGATGGAGGGACAGGGGGCCGACTTCGTCTATTTCCTGCGCAGCGGCATCGCTCTGGCCGTGCTGGCCGGTTCGGCCCTCGTGATGGCCTGGTTGGAGATCCGCTGGCCCCGCATCGAGAGCTACTACCTTTTTATCGGCTCCGTCGTCCTCTTTTTGCTGATCGTGCTCTATCGGCGCATCCTCTTCCGCGTGCTCAGGTGGCTCACCGACGATAAAAGCGTTTTTCAGGAGATCACCTTCATCAACCGCATCGACGTCACCTTCATCTCCCTTCTCTATGCGCCGCTGGCCATCGTCATCGGAGTGAGCGGCCGGCTCTTCGCCTTCGGTCTGGTGGTGCTCGGCGCGCTGGTCGTCTATCATTTTATAGCTCTGTATAAATACTTTAGATTACGCTCGTTTTCTAAATTGCAATGGATTTTGTACCTTTGCTTCGTCGAAATCCTGCCGGTGAGCTTCATTCTTGCGCTGGCGATTCGACAGAGCAGCAGCGTGATCGACTGATTTTATGGCGAAAACACAGAAAGTAAAGCGGATACTGATCGCTCAACCGGCTCCTTCATCGGACAAGTCTCCTTTTTCTGAGCTGGTTTCCAAACACAAACTCGAAGTAGATTTCCGGCCCTTTATTGCGGTCGAAGGGGTGACGCCGAAGGAATTCCGCGCCCAGCGGGTCGATGTGCTGGCCCATACGGCCGTGATTTTCACCTCGCGGAAGACGATCGACAACTTTTTCGAATTGTGCGAAGCGTGTCGGATCCAGGTGCCGGAAGACATGAAATATTTCTGCGTGACGGAGGCGATCGCGCTTTATTTGCAGAAATATATCGTCTACCGGAAACGGAAGATTTTTTACGGGACGACCACCTTTGCGGACTTGATGGAGGTAGTGGCCAAGCATAAGGAGGAGCGTTTTCTGGTCGCCCTGTCGGATCCGTACAAGCCGGAGATCGAGGCTTTGCTGGGGAAGACCGGGGTGAAGTATACAAAGATTATTTTGGCCCATACGGTGGCGGCGGACTTGTCGGACATCTCGATCGTCGATTATGACTTAGTGGCTTGTTACAGCTCGGCAGACGTGCGGGCTTTGCGGGAGCGGTTCGAAGTGCTGCCCGAGGGGATGATCGTGGCGACGCTGGGCAATGCGACCGCCCGGGAGGCTTTGGTGGGGGGACTGAAGGTGGACATCGTGGCTCCGACGCCTCGTTTTCCCTCTTTGACCATGGCGATCGACAAGTATGTGGCGGCGATCAACAGCGGCGGTTCGGTCGAAGGGTTCGGGATGACGGCGGAAGATTTGGGCGGCGAGGCGACGGGCCAAGGTGGTGTGTCGGTCGGTACTAAGAAAGGGAAGGCCGCGACGAAAGTTTCCGCATCGTCGGGGAGCGGCAGCAGTAGGCGGTCTGTGGCGGCTACTACGGGGAAGTGATGAATTTCATGGATGCGCAGTCGTTACATAGGTCGGACGAGCTGGGAGATGCGGTGAGGAGGCGATTTACGTTGCCTAAGAGCGAGCGGTTGGCTGCACGGAGCGATATCGGACGCCTCTTCACGTGTGGAGAGGCGTTTTTAGTCTATCCGGTGAAGTGCACCTGTCGGTTTCGCCCGGGAGCATGGGACAATCGGATGATGGTGATCGTGCCGAAACGGAATTACAAACGCGCCGTGGATCGGAATCTGCTCAAGCGGAGGATGCGGGAGGCCTATCGGTTGCACCGATCCGAGATCGGGGTGGATGTGGCCTTTTCGTATGTGGGCAAGGGAGATCCGGCGGCGTATCGGACGATTGAAAAAGCGATGATTTCGATATGGGAGAGATTAATCAGGATGCGCGACGAGCGACAAGCGGCAGCGACGGAGCACTCCGGAGACGGGTCGGGTGGGGGAGGCAGGTAGCTATTGCTCCGTTCGTCTTTTTGATTCGTATCTATCGGGCGGTGATTTCTCCTTTTCTGCCCAGTTCCTGCCGGTTTACGCCGACCTGTTCGGCCTATGCGTTGGAAGCGTTTCGCCGGCATGGACTATTTCGAGGATTTTATCTGACAGTGCGCCGCCTGTTGCGTTGCCATCCTTGGGGCGGTAGCGGCTACGATCCGGTGCCGTGATTTAAGTTGGGCTGGGGCTGCCGCGTTGGTTAAGGCCGCCGGCAGCTTGAGGATGCGCAGCATCCGTCTAAAGTTTTTCTGGTTCTCTTTGTTCACAAAGAGAACAGTTCCAGCCGGGATAATGCTAAGTTCGCGCGCAGGCGCGCGGACAAAGAACGGGGGTAGAGGCTGTCAGTGGAAATGCGCAGCATTTCCCGTCCACGGGACGTGGGGCCCGCGCGGCCCGAGCGCAGTACCCTCAAACTAAATCGCGCGCCACGTCTTAGTAGGGAAATCGTCAAAATGTGCTGGCGCGTTTTGACAAGATTTCCCAAGGCGCGCGAAAACGTGGCGGAGCGAAAGCGGAGCCGCAGTGAAGCCGACACGGAGCGGAGAATTGGGCTGTGGGTTGGACTGAGCT
>NZ_CAJTUJ010000138.1 GCF_910579375.1 uncultured Rikenella sp. | reverse complement strand
TGTCGCGCCCAGAAATGGGCCGAGCTCTTGCGGCTCTTTGAGCCGCGCAGTTCGCCGCCACCCCACGCGGCGGGCTGCAACTCGTCGGAGCTCGTTGCACTCCCCGCTGGCGGCGAATGCTGCTATAGGCTGAGAGCGAATAGCGCGATTCCGTGAGGAATCGCCGTCCTCGGCGAGAGCGTCGCATCACCGGCGCTAGGGGGGCGCGCCGAGGACGAACTTCCCAGAATGAGGCATTGAATGAGGGAAAGTGCTTTTGAGGGTCGAAGCCTGTGGGGCCTATAGCAACGTGAGTTACGGGCCTCCGCGGTTCTGCGAACCGCAGGAGTCAGATCAAAAAATAAACAGGGAGGGCGGCTTGTTCTTTGAGTAGAGGTTGCCCTTATTTTAGGGTAGACCCAGCCCTTTGCCCACCGCGGGCTCGCGGCGTTTATTCCGAGAGGCAACGCAACGGAAGACCGTAGGTGCGGCGATCCCCAATGCTGGAAAAGAGCCACGTCGTGCCGAAACTCAAGTGTAGGCCGTAGGTGTCGCTTGTAATGGAAGACCAGATGAAACCACCGTAGCCCATGTCGCTCAGCGCGCCCGAGGGGTAGTAGCGGTAGCCCGGGGCGGCATGATTCGCAAAACCTGAATAGGAAAGCTAGGCACAAGCCCGGGTTCTAAGTCCCCAATCGGTTCCGGTGAAAGCTCCCTGCCCCGTTTATTCCGAGAGGCACCGCAACTGAAAACCGTAGGCGCGGTGATATGCGTTGCTGACTGCGAGATATGTTACGTGAAAGCTCAAGTACATCCCATTCCTATCGTTCCCTGACGATGAATAGCTACCCCCGCCGTTGCCGGTATACATCAGACCGCCTAATCGTCCGCTGCTACCTGCATCGTGGTAGCCCGGGGCGGGGTAGAGCTGTTTGAAAGAGGCGGTTTCGGAGGCTGGCTCAAACGAGAACTCGGCGCGACAGGATAGCTAACTGTCGCGCCGAGCCGTTCAATAAACTGTCTCTGAGGGGAAAAACTACTTTTTCCGCTCCATGACCCGTCTCGCCGCCGCCACGACATCCGGCGTGTCGAGATGGAACTTGACCAACAATTCCTCCGGAGTTCCGCTCTCGCCGAAATGGTCGTTGACCGCCACATACTCCTGAGGCACAGGCTGATTCTGGGTTAACAGCTGTGCCACGCTATCCCCCAGGCCTCCGTTGATCATGTGCTCTTCGCACGTGACGACACAGCCGGTCTTTCGCACCGAAGCGAGGATAGCTTCCGTATCCAACGGTTTGATCGTATGGATGTTCAGCAAATCCACGCCGATCCCCTCCCGTTCGAGCTGCTCGGTGGCCTGAATCGCCCGCCACATCAGATGGCCGGTTGCCAGAATCGTCACGTCCTTACCCTCGCTCCACCGGACGGCCCGACCGATTTCGAACGGTTCGTCCGCCGGCGTGTAGATCGGCTCCGTCGGCCGGCCGAAACGCAGATAGACCGGCCCCTGATAAGTTGCCGCCGCTAGTGTGGCAGCTTTGGTCTGGTTGTAGTCGCACGGGTTGATGACGACCATATTGGGCAGCATTTTCATCAGCCCGATATCTTCCATGATCTGGTGCGTGGCTCCGTCTTCCCCCAGCGTGATTCCGGCATGCGAAGCCGCGATTTTGACATTCGTGCAGGAGTAGGCGACGCTCTGCCGGATCTGGTCGTAGACGCGTCCGGTGGCGAACGCGGCGAAGGTGGTCACGAACGGCACCTTTCCGCCCAACGCCAAGCCGGCGCCGACGCTGATCATATTGGCTTCGGCAATCCCTGCCTGGAAAAAGCGGTCGGGGTTTTCCTTGGCAAAGGTGTTGAGTTTCAGCGATCCGGTGAGGTCGGCGCAGAGGGCGACGACTCGCGGGTCGGTCTCTCCGAGCAGGGTCATGGCGTCGCCGAATCCGGAACGGGTATCTTTTTTCCCTGTGATGGTATAGGGTCTCATGGTGTATGTAGGTTCTGTGTTAGTGGTTTGATTTCGGGGCCGTGTGGCTCTTTCGCTTTTTTCCGCCTCAATAGTCCCCCAGCTCTGTCGCCGGCAACTGTGCTAGGGCCCGTTCCGTCTGTGCCGCGTCCGGAGCCTTGCCGTGCCATTCGTTCGTCCCGGCCATGAAATCCACCCCGCAGCCCATCACCGTGCGTGCCAGAATCACCACCGGTTTCCCGTGTCCGCACGCCTCGTTCCGGGCATAGCGCAGCGTTTCGACCACCTGGCGCATGTCGTGTCCGTCCATCTCCAGCACCGTCCAGCCGAATGCCTCCCACTTTGCCCGCAGTTGCGCTCCGCATCCCATCCCCAGCACCGTGTCGCAGGTGCCGTCGATCTGCTGGCCGTTCATGTCCACGATGCCGACCACGTTGTCGATGCCTCGCGCCGCGGCGAACATCGCCGCTTCCCAAATCTGTCCCTCTTCGAGCTCGCCGTCGCCCATCATGACGAAAACGCGGTGTTCCGCATCTCCCGAGAGCCGCTTGGCCAGCGCCGCCCCCAGCGCCACGGAGAGTCCCTGTCCGAGCGAGCCCGAAGCGACCCGCACACCGGGCAATCCCTTTGCCGGCGTGGGGTGTCCCTGCACCCGTGTGCCGAGTTTCCGGAAGCCGGACAGTTCCGATACCGGGAAGTATCCCCGCCGTGCCAGTACGCTGTACCAAACGGGTGAGATGTGTCCGTTGGAGAGGAAAAAGAGGTCTTCGCCGATTCCGGTATTTTCTGTTCCGGCTGTCGGAGTCTGCGGAATCTGCATCGTGTCGAAGTAGAGCGCGACGAGGGTGTCGGTGGCTCCGAGCGAACCGCCGGGATGGCCCGAGGCGGCTCCGGAAACCATCCGCACGATGTCGCGACGTACTTGTGCGGCCAGGGTTTCCAACTGTTTGATTTCTGCCATGTGTGATCTGTGTATCTGTTCTTTATGCGGGGACGGAAAGGGGTTATATGTTTTCCGTCAGTTTTTGTACCACCCGGAAGTGGTTGAAAAATTCTTTGGCGAAGACGCGGATGACGGTGTAGGCCGGAATGGCGAACAGCATCCCTGTCACGCCGGCGATGTAGCCGGCCATCAGGATGACCAGAAAGATCTCCAGCGGGTGTGCTTTCACGGAGCTGGAGTAGATGTAGGGTTGCAGGATGATGTTGTCGATCAGCTGGAATACGACGAGAATGATCACCATCGGGAAAATGATCGCTCCGGGTGTCGCTCCGGCCGGGAGGCTGAGCAGGGCGATGATGCAGCCGAGAATCCCGCCGATCAGGGGCCCGATATAGGGTATGACGTTCAGCACGGCGGTAATCGCGCCGATGACTACGGCGGTGTTGAATTCCAGTCCGATCAGGTACAAGGGTACGGTAATGCAGATCAGTTTGATCAGCATTTCGATGCAGATGCCGATAAAATAGCGCACGAGGAGGGTGGTGGTGGAGTCGAGCGCGCGTCGGATGTTGGCTTCGTATTTGGAGGGGAAGAAGAGGACGACGCTTTCGAAAAAGAGGCGGTCGTCTTTCAGGAAGAAGTAGGTGATGAAGCTGATGGAGAAGAGGGCGATGGCGAGGTCGACGACCCAGACGGTGACCGAGGTGATGGATTGTCCGAGGTTGACGCTGTCGAAGAGGGGGGCGAGCCGGGTGTCGAGGTAGGCTCGTGCCGAGAAGTTGTTGTCGGGCAGGAAGGTGTTGATGTAGGTTTCGATCTGGCGCATGGGTTCGCCGAGTGCGGCGGTGAGCCGGTCGATGTCGAACGAGGCGAGTTGGTTGATCTGCTGGAGCACGACGGGAATGAGCCACCGGGCGAGGATGTAGATCACGACGAGCATGACGATCAGTGTGGCCATGGCGGCGAGCCATCGCGGAATGTGGCGGCCTCGTATCCGGAGGTGTCCGAATGCGGTGACGAGGGGTTTCCCCATCAGCGAGAGGACGGCGGCGATGAGGATATAAAAGACGATGGTCTGGAAGTACCAGACGAGGAAGCCGGCGGCCAAAAGGCCGGCGCCTGCTGCGATCCATCGGTATATGGGGTTCATCGTCGTTCGGTTTCGCCGTTGTCCGTGCGGGTGCTGGACGTGGCGTTTCAATTATATGCTGGTGTGAGTCGACTGGCAGTCTTGTCGGTTTGTCGGGGTCGGCCGACTTTTGGTCGAGGCCGCCGGTTGTTTGGGGTCGAGGTGCCCGATTAGGGTAGAGGCTACCCGGTTCGAGTGCTGCTCGGCCCCGCCCCGGGCTACCGCAACTATAATACGGGCGCGCCGGTGAATGTCGGCAATTACGGGTTCAACTGGTCTTCCACGGTTAGCGGTGCTTATGGCATGAACTTGGGTTTCTACGCGACGTGGCTCGATCCCAGCTATGCGGACAACCGCGGCTATGGTTTTCCGTTGCGCTGCCTCTCGGAATAAACGGGGCCGAAAACCTGCGGTTCGCAGAACCGCCCGGGCCGGAGTCACCCCTAGCGTAGGCCTGCAACTTCGCGGGGCTCGTTTTAGGCCACGCTGGCTCCGACCCGCAAAAACACCTTCCCCATTCACCGCCCAAATCTTTCAAGTTCGGCCTGTCGCCCTGCCTCGTAGAGCCGCTAAAGCACGACCTATTCGTCTCTTTTAAGCTGTTCGCCGCCAGTGGTGAATGCAACGAGCCCCGTCGAGTTGCAGTCCGCCGCATGGGGTGGCGGCGAACTGCGCGACCCTACGGGTCGCAAGAGCACAGCCAACAATTCAGCTCCCCGCTCGGCCCAGCGCGGCGGGAAAACCGTAATCGGTTTTTCCCACCCGAAGAACAAGCACAGCCCACAGCTCGCCCCAGTTCTCCGCCCCGTATCAGCCTCACTGCGGCTCCGCTTTCGCTCCGCCGCGTTTTCGCGCGCCTTACGGAATTCATTCTCTTTC
>NZ_CAJTUJ010000137.1 GCF_910579375.1 uncultured Rikenella sp. | reverse complement strand
CCGAGCGGCGGACTGCAACTCGTCGGCGCTCGTTGCTGCTCTCCGCTGGCGGCGAACTGCTTGAACAAGGCGTGCCGAGGACGACCCGGCAGCCTGAGGCGGTGAATGAGTTGTTGCTCTTGCGACTCGCAGAGTCGCGCGGGCCGGCCGCCTGCCTACGGGAGGCCCGCAACACGCCGCTTACGCGCCGAGAATTGCGGTTTCTCCCGGGCGTCCGGCCTGCCATGTGGCGCGCTTTCATTCAACCGATAGGAATGTGCTCTTGTGATTCGGGTCGGAGCCAGCGTGGACGCAACGAGCTCTGCGAAGTTGCAGGCCTACGCCTGTGGGGTGGCTCCGGCCCGCGGGTTCTGCGAACCGCAGGATTCAGCTCAAAAGTAGGGTAGAGGCTGTCTAATATTAGGGTAGCTCCAGCCCCTTGCCCACCGCGTGCCCGCGGCGTTTATTCCGAGAGGCAACGCAACTGAAAACCGTAGGCACGATGGCTCGCGTGGTTGGAGAGGAGGTACTGCGTGTAAAAGTTCAAGTGCATGCTGTTGGCACCGTTGACAGAGGAAGACCAGCTGTATCCGCCGTGTCCGAGATAGTTCGCGGCACCTGTATCCCGAGGGAGGTAGCCCGGGGCGGGCATTCCGGCCTCAGAAAGGCCTGCCCCGCTTAATAATTCAGCATACAAAAAAGCATGAGACCCATATTTTCCGTAGCGGTAGACGTTGGCGGGGGTGTCTACCCGAAAAACACAAGCCTCATGCAAAGCTGCTATTAACCTTTCATTTCACGTCTTCACCTTTTGCGAAGCGAAGAGCCGTTGCACGGCCACCATGAAATTCGAAGACAAAGATACGAACAAAATCGAAATACGCAAAAAAACGATTAATTTTACCTCCGCAATCGCAAAATCGAAAACGTTACAACCCCGATGAACCGTTATTACCTTGCCGGAGCGGCACTTCTCGTTGCCGCACTCACAGCCGGCTGTCAAAGCACGATGGCTATCAAAACGAAACCTTACCCCGAAACCCGTAAAGACACCACCGTGGTGGACGATTACCACGGCACGCGGGTGGCAGACCCGTACCGTTGGCTCGAAGACGACCGGTCGACCGAAACCGCAGCCTGGGTGGCCGCTCAGAATGCCGTGACACAGGACTATCTGGCGCAGATTCCTTATCGCGAACAGATCAAACAGCGGCTCACCGAACTCTACGATTATCCGAAAGAGGGGACACCGTTCCGCGTCGGCGAATACTACTTCTTCTATAAGAACGACGGGTTGCAGAACCAGAGCGTGCTCTACTACCAGAAAGGACTCGACGGCACGCCGGAAGTCTTCCTCGACCCCAACACCTTGTCGAAGGACGGAACCGTGGCTCTGAATACCGTCACCTTCTCGAAAGACGACCGCTATGCGGCTTATTCCGTTTCCCGATCGGGGTCGGACTGGGTCGATATCTATGTGATGGAGGTCGCTACGCGCAAGCAATTGGCGGACAAGATCGAATGGGTGAAGTTCAGCGGCGCCAGCTGGGGAGACGGCGGCTTCTACTACAGCCGCTACGACGCACCGGCCGAGGGGGCGAGCGCATACTCCGCGAAAAACGAATTTCAGAAAGTCTATTTTCATAAGCTGGGGACTCCGCAGGCGGAAGACCGGCTGATCTACGAAGATAAGACACACCCGTTGCGTTACTTCTCGGGCTTCGTGAGCGACGACTTCCGGTGGCTCTTTATCGTCGGTTCCGAGGGGACGAGCGGAAACGAGATACTTTATAAGAATTTGACCGTGCCGAACGCGTCGTTCAAAACGCTCTTCAAGGGGTTTGCCAACGACTATTCCATCGTGGACTGCATCGGGAACACGGCCTATGTGCTGACCAACGCGGAGGCGCCGAACTTCCGGCTGGTGTCGGTCGATTTGAATGCCGCTGTGCCGGTGGCCACGGATGTGATTCCTGAGTCTGAAAACCTGCTGGAGTGGGCGACGACGGCCGGCGGGGCGATCTTCGCCGGATATCTCAAAGATGCGTCGAGCCGCGTTTATCAGTACGGTTTCGACGGCGCTCTGGTGCGCGAGATCGCGCTGCCGGGGATCGGTACGGCGGGCGGTTTCAGCGGCGAGGCGGAGGACACCGAGGTGTTCTACGGCTTTAGCAGTTTCAATGTGCCGCCGACTTCGTATCGCTACACGATCGCGGACGGCACTTCGACGTTGTACCACGAAACGAAGGTGAATTTCGATGTCTCGGCCTTTACGGTCGAACAGGTCTTCTATCCGTCGAAAGACGGTACCCGGGTGCCGATGTTCTTGGTCTATAAGAAGGGGCTGAAACGGGACGGCTCGAATCCGGTCTACCTCTATGCCTACGGCGGGTTCAACATCAGCCGCACGCCGGGTTTCTCGGCGTCGAACATCCTGTTGCTGGAGCAGGGGGGGATTTATGCGCTGGCCAATATCCGGGGCGGGGGCGAGTATGGCGAGGCTTGGCACCGGGCGGGGATGCTGGAGAAGAAGCAGAACGTTTTCGACGACTTTATCGCGGCAGCCGAATATCTGATTGCGGAAAAATACACTTCGCCGCAGAAACTGGCCATCGCGGGCGGTTCGAACGGGGGGCTGCTGATCGGGGCGTGTCTGACGCAGCGGCCGGATCTCTACTGTGCGACTTTCCCGATGGTGGGGGTGTTGGATATGTTGCGTTACCACCGTTTTACGATCGGTTGGGGCTGGGTCGTGGAGTACGGTTCGGCGGACAATGCGGCGGATTTCCCGTACCTCTATAAGTATTCGCCGCTGCACAATATCAAACGGGGGACTTGCTATCCGCCGACGATGATCATGACGGCGGATCACGACGACCGGGTGGTGCCGGCGCATTCGTTCAAGTTCGGGGCGACGCTCCAGGCGGCGCAGGGGTGCGAAAATCCGATCCTGCTGCGTGTCGAGTCGGATGCGGGCCACGGGGCGGGCAAACCGATCTCGAAGTCCATTCAGGAACAGGCCGATATCTGGTCGTTCTTCCTGTGGAATGCGGGTGTGCGGAATTTTTAACCGTTCGGTTACTGTGTCTACCCGCATGGAACTGTCGCTTGTTGGCTTCGCCTTCCTCCTCGCCGCTCGGTAATTTGCAAACTGCGTTTGCATTACGCTCGCTGGCAGCGTCGGTTGAAAGAAAGCGACGCAAAGAACTTTTGCAGAGGTCGTCCCAACGGGACGACCACGGGTTATCTCCGCCTTGTTTCGTTGGGCTGGATTTTCAGGCGCGGCGCGCGTGGGGTTCTCGTCCATTATTAGCGCGCCACACCGGGAAATCCAGCCCAACCAATCGGGCAGACACGGCCAGAGCATCCCGCAGGGATGCGCTCTAAAGTTTTTCTGGTTCTCTTTGTGAACAAAGAGACCAGTACCCTCCTGGGCAAGTACAGATAATCGAAGGATTAATAAATACAGTCAATGAGTATCAACGAGGAACAAGACCGGATTATCGACGAATTCAGCGTATTCGACGAATGGCTCGACCGATACAGCTACCTGATCGAGCTCGGGAACGGGCTGACCGCGATCGCTCCGGAGCATAAGACCGAACAATTTCTGATAAAAGGATGTCAGTCCCGGGTTTGGGTCGACGCCCGGCTCGACGACGAAGGACGGATGCACTTTACGGCCGACAGCGACGCCATTATCACCAAAGGGATTATCGCCCTGTTGATCCGCGTGTTGGACGGACATACACCCGAAGAGGTGCGCGATGCCGATCTCTATTTTATCGGCCGGATCGGTCTTTCGCAGAACCTCTCGCCGACGCGCGCCAACGGATTGTTGGCTATGATCCGGCAGATGAAATTGTTTGCGACCGCGTATGCCGCCATGCAAAAATAATCGTTACTTTTGGGTCGGATTATGACACCGCAGGAGATACTCGACATCGAGCGCGACATTGTCTACACGCTCAAAAACATTTATGATCCGGAGATTCCGGTCAATATCTACGACCTCGGCCTCGTGTACGAGATCGAAATGACCCCGGAGGGGACGGCTAATATTCGGATGACCCTCACGGCACCGAACTGTCCGATGGCCGATATGCTCGTCCAGCAGGTGCACGACGACGTGCTGAAAGTGAAGGGCGTCGAGCGGGTGGATGTGACGTTGACCTTCGATCCGCCGTGGGATCGATCGATGATGACCCAGGAGGCACTGCTCGAACTGGGGATGATATAAGGCGCGTTGATTCAGACAAATACCGAGAACCATTAAACACAACAATACCATCATGAGAAGAAAAATCGTCGCAGGGAACTGGAAAATGAATACCACGCCGGCAGAAGGCGTCGCCCTCCTCGAAGGCGTAGCGGCTCTGAAAGGGGGCGCACCGGCCGATGTCGAACTGATCGTCGGTGTTCCGTTCACCCACTTGTGCAGTGTCAAGGGGCCGGCGGAAAAGGTCGGGATTGCCGTTTCGGCTCAGGATTGTGCGGATCACGAATCGGGGGCTTATACCGGCGAGGTGTCGGCTAAGATGATTTCGTCGTTGGGGGCTAAGTATGTTATTCTGGGGCACTCCGAACGGCGCGAATACTACGGCGAAACCAGCGAAACGCTCAACAAAAAGATGGCTTTGGCTTATGCGCATGGGTTGGCACCGATCTACTGCGTGGGTGAAAAACTCGATGAACGGGAGGCTGGCAAACACTTCGACGTCGTTCGGGCGCAGATCGAAGAGGTCGTTTTCAACCTGACTCCGGAACAGTTCGGCAAATTGGTGATCGCTTACGAACCGGTTTGGGCGATCGGCACCGGCAAGACGGCGACGGCGGAGCAAGCACAGGAGATTCATGCGTTTATTCGCAAGGTGCTGGCTGAAAAGTTCGGTGCGGCAGCAGCTGATAAAACGCCGATTCTTTATGGCGGG
>NZ_CAJTUJ010000136.1 GCF_910579375.1 uncultured Rikenella sp. | reverse complement strand
GGTGTGTTGTTATGCATGGGGTGGGCGGAGGCGGCCATAGCGAAACGTAGTTTCGCCCGTCCACGGGACGTGGGGCCCGCGCGGCCCGAGCGCAGTCCCCTCTTGTGGGACAGCCGCGCGCCCCGCCTAAAGGAGCGATTCAGCTATTTCGGCAGTGAGCCGAAATAGTTGAATCGCGCAGGCGCGCGAAAAAAGAACAACGCAAAAAATCCGTCGCCCGCCCGCCTAAGAGGGCATATTCTGCCGGTTGGCGCTTGGCCAATCCGGCAAGAATTGCCGCGGGCGACGGCAAACGCGGCGGAGCGAAAGCGGAGCCGCAGTGAGGCGGACACGGGGCGGAGAACAGGGACGAGCTTTGGGCTGCGATTGTCTTTCGGGCGGGAAAACCGTAATCGGTTTTCCCGCCGCGTTGGGTCGAGCATGGGGCTGTGGGTTGGGCTGTGCTTTTGCGACTCGCAGAGCCGTCGGCCTTGTCGCCCAAGCCGCAGCGGCTTCGGGGGGGGATGGGCGACAGGCCGAACCCAGCAGAATCGAGACGAACTGTTGGCCATGCTCTTGCGGCTCTTTGAGCCGCCTGGCCTGCGCGCTGGGCCTTCGGGCCGCCCCCCGAGCGCGCGGCCCGAACCCAACAGACAGCGGCGCCGCCCGCACCAGACAGCCCCGCCCCGAGACAAAGCCCCCACACCGCGAGGAATCGCCGGAAAATGTTACCTTTGCCAGCGAAATACACCCCTTATCCCATGAATAAAACGGCCGACTACCGGTTCACCATCATCGTACCCGTCTACAACGAAGAAGACAACATATATACCCTCGAAGAACGGTTGCGGGCCTACCTGCCCGCAACCACAGCAGGAGGGCAGCCCGCCTGCGCGCTTTTCGTGAACGACGGCTCGAAAGACCGCTCCGGCGAACGGCTGCGCGAAATCTGCGGACGCAACCCCCACTTCTACTGGCTCGACCTCGCCCGGAACAGCGGCCTGAGCGCCGCCATGAAAGCCGGCATCGACGCCACCTACTCCGAATACGTCGGCTACATGGACGCCGACCTTCAGACCGCCCCCGAAGACTTCGACCTCCTGCTGCCCCATATGGGCGAATATGAGATGGCTATGGGTATCCGCACCGGCCGGAAAGACTCCTTCGTGAAAAACATGTCCTCCCGGATCGCCAACGGTTTCCGTCGGATGATGACCCACGACGGCGTCGAAGACACCGGCTGCCCCTTGAAAGTCCTGCGTACCGACTACGCCAAGCGAATCCCCTTCTTCACCGGCATGCACCGGTTTCTGCCCGCCCTGATTCAACTCCAGGGCGCACGCGTGAAGCAAGTGCCCGTAAGGCACTTCCCCCGCGTCGCCGGCCAGTCCAAATACCACCTCTGGAACCGGCTCGCCGGCCCCTTCATGGACTGCTTCGCCTACCGGTGGATGCGCAAACGCTACATCGACTACCGCACCGGAGAGACCAACCTGTAACCCATGCACCCGCTCGCCATCGACAGTTTAGGTTACCTGGCCCAGCTGCTCTTCTCGGCCCGGTTTTTCGTCCAGTGGATCCTGAGCGAACGCGCCCGGCGCGTCCTCTCGCCCACCATCTTCTGGCAGATCAGCCTCGTCGCCGCCTGCATTTTTTGCCTCTACGGCTGGCTTCGGAACGACTTCTCCATCATCCTCGGGCAATTCGTCACCTACTACATCTACATCTGGAACCTCAACGCCCGTCGAGCCTGGAAAACCCTCTGGCCCCCGATCCGCTGGACGATCTTCGCCCTGCCGCTGGCCGGCATCCTGTGGATCGCCCTGAACTGGAGCGACTTCCTCGCCCACCTCTTCATCGAGAGCGACCTCCCCGGCTGGCTCATCGCCCTCGGCACCGGCGGACAAATCATCTTCACCCTCCGCTTCGTCTACCAATGGTGGTACTCCCGACAGCGCGGCGAATCGATCCTCCCGCTCGGCTTCTGGCTCATCAGCCTCACCGGCTCCACCATCATCATCGCCTACGCCTTGATTCGCGGCGACATGTACCCCCTCATCCTCGGGCACCTCACCGGCGCCTTCGTCTACACCCGTAACATCATCATCTTCAACAAACAACGCACCGCTCAGGCCACAGCCTCCGACAGCAACGACCGACCATGCGAAAACACCTCGACACGATAGGCACCGACTGGAGCCGCTACCTGCTTCTTTTCCTCGCCGTCCTCCCCCTCTTTCTCTTCCGCGACCTCACCCGGAACAACGAACTCCGCTATCTGAGCATCGCCGACGAAGCCATCCGCGACGGCCACCTCTTCACCTTCTACAACCACGGCACAGCCTATGCCGACAAACCGCCGCTTTTCCTCTGGATGCTGATGCTCGGGCGGACACTCTTCGGGCACAACCTCAGCGCCCTGATGAGCTTCATGAGCCTCTTTTCGGCCATCCCCGCTCTGCTGATACTCCGCACGATGAACCGTTGGGTGCGCCCCTTCGTCATCGATCCCCGGGCCCGGCTCGCCGGACAACTGATGCTCTTCACCAGCGTCTACTTCCTCGGCGCCGCCGTCATTCTGCGGATGGACATGCTCATGTGCCTCTTCATCATCCTCGCCTTGCACACTTTCTGGCGGCTGTACAGCGGCGCCTCAGACAGCGAAAGTCACCTGCGCCGCGACCGATGGCTGTTTCCGGTCTGGGTATTCCTCGCCATCTTCTCCAAAGGGCCCGTCGGGATACTCGTCCCCTTGGTAAGCGTCATCCTCTTTCTGGCGATTCGCCGCGACTGGCGAGCCATCGGACACTACTGGGGCTGGCAGACCTGGGGCATTCTGCTCGGCCTCTGCCTGCTTTGGTTCGGCGCCGTGTACCTCGAAGGCGGCACCGCCTATTTGGACAACCTGCTGGTGAAACAGACCGCCGGCCGCGCCGTCGACGCCTTCCACCACAAAGCGCCCGTATGGTACTACGCCGTTTCGATCTGGTACTCCCTCGCCCCGTGGTCGCTCTTCGCCATCGGCGTTCTCGCGTGGGGCCTTTGCCGTTGGCGGCAGACCGCCGCGACCGATCTGGAACGCTTCTTCCTCGTCGTCGCCCTCTCCACCTTCGGCGTCCTCTCGCTCGTCAGCTCCAAGATCCAGATCTACCTGCTGCCCGCCTTTCCCTTCTTTATCTACCTCGCCCTCCTGTGGAGCGCCCGCGAAGGTACCCGCGGCTGGATGCGCTGGCTCATCGGGATTCCAGCAGCCGTACTGGCTCTCGCTTTTCCCGCCTGGTTCATCGTCTGCTACCTCGCCCCCACACTGCCCATCCGTGAATCCCTCTTCGTACCCATCGGTACCGCCATTTTGTCCGTTGCCGCCGTGTGGAGCCTCGTCCGGCTATGGCGCGGACGACTCTACCCCGCCATCACCCTGCTCGGCAGCGGCATCCTCGCCACCCTTTTCGTCCTCTCGTTCGCCCTGCCCCGGTTCAACAGCTACATCGGGATGGGCGACGTCTGCGGCGCCGCCAGAACCGTCGGCGACGCCGCCGGGATCGACCGCTACTACACCTACGGCATCAGCCGCGCCGAAAACATCGACGCCTACTTAGGCCTTCCCGCCGAAGGTCTTTCCGCCGAAACGCTCGACACCTTGCAACACGGCATCGTCATCACCTACCGCTCCCGGATCGGCTACGACGAAGCCCTGACCCGCGCATTTTCGGGCCGGGAAGTCCACCGCGTGGGCAACTACGCATTCGGCGTGTTCGACCGGGCCGAAACAACGGATCAACCATGAAGATATTAGTAACCGGTGCCGCCGGCTTCATCGGCTTCCACACCATCCACCGCCTCTGCGAGCGAGGCGACCAGGTCGTCGGACTCGACAACCTGAACGACTACTACGCCGTCGAGCTGAAACACGCCCGTCTGGCCGCCTCAGGTATCGCCTCCGCACCCGCCGACCGCCACTTCGCCACCAGCGACACCCTGAACAGCTACCGTTTCGTCCGGGCCGATCTGACCGACAAAACCTTTATCGACCGCCTCTTCGAGACCGAGCGTTTCGACGCCGTGATCCACCTCGCCGCACAGGCCGGCGTGCGGTACTCGATCGAGAATCCGTACGCCTACATTCAGAGCAACGTCGTCGGTTTTCTGAATATTCTCGAAGCCTGCCGTCACTTTCCGGTAACCCATCTGGTCTACGCCAGCTCCAGCAGCATCTACGGGCTGAACGAGCAGGTTCCCTACGCCGAGAGCGACATGACCGACCGCCCCGTGAGCCTCTACGCCGCGACCAAAAAGTCGAATGAGCTGATGGCCCACGCCTACTCGAAACTCTATGGGATTCCCGCCACCGGCCTCCGTTTTTTCACCGTCTACGGCCCTTGGGGACGCCCCGACATGTCCCCGTGGCTCTTTCTGAGCGCCATCACCGAAGGCCGTCCGATCCGCGTCTTCAACCACGGCCGGATGGAGCGCGACTTCACCTACATCGACGACATCGTGACCGGCGTCTGCGCCGTCGTCTCGCAGCCGCCCGCCGCGAACCGCCACGGCGTGCGGACAGCCGTCTACAACATCGGCAACAGTGCACCAGTTCCCTTGATGGATTTTATCGGCGCGATCGAGCGGTCGGCAGGGCGCGAAGCCATGAAAGAGTTCACCGAGATGCAGCCGGGCGACGTCGTACGCACCTATGCCGACACGACCGCCCTGGAACGTGATTTCGGATATCGTCCCTCGACCCCGTTGCAGGAAGGAATCGACCGGTTCTGCGCCTGGTACCGGCAATATCACGGCCTGTAACGATAAGATTCTACAAAGATTTCACCCTCGTGTCTGGACTTGGTCTGACTTTACGCGGGCGACCGACCTCGATCAGCCTTTGACCGGTACCTTCCCGTACTATTCGGACGGCGTAGCCGGCGAAAAATACGGCGCAGGGAACTACAAAGCCACCAACGGTCGTCTCTACAAGGTAAGCACCTCGGGCGCGGGAACCCCGCTCGCCTGGTACCCCGCCCCGGGCTACCGCGGCAGCGGCGAGGGCGCGTTGTG
>NZ_CAJTUJ010000135.1 GCF_910579375.1 uncultured Rikenella sp. | reverse complement strand
GCCAACCGGCAGAATATGCCCTTTTAAGCGGGCGGGCGACGGATTTTTTTGCGCAGGGATAATTTTTTCGCGCGCCTTGCGCGATACACTCTATTTCGGCTCACCGCCGAAATAGTTGAATCGCTTCTTTAGGCGTGGCGCGCGAGCGAGCTTTGACCCGGATGAAACTGCCCTGCGCGGGCGGCGACCGGGTGACCCCGGCGGGACGGAGCGATACTGCGTATCGCTTAATCAACTCAGCCCAACTCTTCGTTCGCGAGCCATGACACGAACGCGTCGGCCAAGCGGGCCCCACTGAGTAAGGCAGAAACAACCCTAACAAAATACCCTATGGGTGCGGGGACGGGAAATGCTTACGCATTTCAACTGGCAGCCTCTACCCCCATTCTCCGTCCACTCAAAATATAGCACCTCATCCCCAACCCCATTTCCACATAAACACAAAAAAAGCGCCGCCGATCGTTTTTCAACAATCAGTAGCGCTCTCTATCATCGACCGGCTCCGAACCGACCGGAAAATCAAGCTAAAAAACTATTTATTAGCGTTCCGTTTATCGTAGTGTTTCTGATACCGGCTCATGAACTTATCGACACGTCCTGCGGTATCCACCAGCGTCTGCTTCCCGGTATAGAACGGGTGCGACGCGCTGGAGATTTCCATCTTGTAGACGGGATAGGTTTCGCCGTCGATCTCGATCGTCTCTTTCGTATTCACGGCGGACCGGCACAAAAAGACCTGATCGTTGGACATATCCTTGAATGCCACGATACGATACCCTTCCGGGTGCAATCCTTCTTTCATTGTGCGTATTGTTTAACGTTAGGTTGATGTGCTGTTTTTCGCTTTCGCGGGGCAAAGATAGGATTTATTATCGGGAACTGCAAATCCGATCAATCGAGCCGTTTGACGCCTTTGCCGGTCATCCGCCCCGCACCCGTGTAGCGGAATGAGCCCATCGTGCTGACCTGCGCCGTCCCGTTTCCAGTCACGCAAGCTTTGACCTGCCCCATTCCGGTCACTTCGGCGGTGACGTGTTCGGTTTCGAGCCGTTCCAAATCGGCTGACGAAGTACCGCCCACGTTCCAATCGGCTTCGGCAGCCGAACCTGACAACACCACGCCCGACACGCCTGTCATCCGAAGCGTCATCTCCGCAGTCCGCAATTCGCCTCTCACCTTCGCCGTTCCGCTGGTTTCGATCGTCGTGCGCCCTGTCGCCGAGAGTTTCACATCGCTCAGATCCGACGTCCCCGAGGCTTCGATGTCGATCTCGCCGGCCGAACAGCTGAGCAGATTGACCGAAGCGTTTCCGGAAGTCATCAGCCGCAGTTTACCCGAGCTGGAGCACCGACCGGTTCCGACGACCGTAGAGGCTCCCGTAACGTTCAGGTAGGCGAGTTCCGAAACGGTCACCCAGGCTTGGGGTTTCTTTTTACTTCCGGTGAAGTATTTAGTCATGTCGTCCTTGAAGGCCAGCCGGACGAATCCGTCTTCGGTATATTCAAAGACCAATTTGTCTTCCAGTTCGCGCAGAATTTCGACTTTAGCTCCCACTTGCTTCGAAGCGCCATCGGCTTGCTGTAGCTGTAGGTCGAACGCTCCGGCAATAATCACGCCCCGGATCGGTTTGTTGGCGTATTTTTCGACCACCACGCTCTCTTGTGCTTCCGCGCACCGGGGCACAAAGGCCAACCATCCGCACAACAGACAAACCAGATATCCGAAGGAGGAAAATAACTTTTTCATGAATGATCGGTTTTTATTCGATTTTACTTTAATTCCTATTTTTCACCAATCCCGCCCCGGGCTACCGCGATGCGGGCGGCAATGGGCGTTTGGGCGATCTGATGCATGTCGGCAACAACGGATTCAGCTATTCATCGTCGGTGAGCGACATCAAGGGGGTGTATTTGGGGTTCGGCACGGGGAGTCTCAATTCCGACGGTGCGGACTGCCGTGCCTATAGTTTTCAGTTGCGTTGCCTCTCGGAATAAACGCCGCGGGCCCGCGGTAGGCAATGGGCCGGCGACCCTAACTGACTTGACTTTGGCGGCCGGAGCCAGCGGAGGGTCGCAGAAGCTCGGCCCCATTCGTTTCTTATTTAAGCTGTTCACGCCAGCGGGGGCAAAACGAGCATCGCGAAGTGGCGGCCCTAAGCTCGGCCCAAATCTTGCGGGTTCGTCCTCGGCGCGCCCCCCCACGCGCCGCTAAAGCGTCGCTGCGCCCGAGGACGGCGACCTAAAGGTCGCAAAAGCACTGCCCAAAGCCCGACCAAAAACAAAGCCCAAAGCTCACCCCAGTTCTCCGCCCCGTGTCCGCCTCACTGCGGCTCCGCTGTCGCTCCGCCGCGTTTGCCATCGCCCGCCCTCTTAAGCGGGCGGGCGATGGATTTTTGCTCGAAATCGAGGTTTTTCGCGCGCCTGCGCGATTTAGTTTGAGGGGACTGCGCTCGGGCCGCGCGGGCCCCACGTCCCGTGGACAGGAAATGCTCACGCATTTCAACAACCAGCCTCTACCCCCGTTCTTTTTTCGCGCGCCTGGGGAAATCCTGTCAAAACGCGCAAGCGCATTTTGACGATTTCCCTCTTAAGGCGTGGCGCACGGTTTGGTTTGAGGGGACTGACCTCAGGCCGGCCGGGCCCCACGTCCCGCGGACGGGCGAAACTACGTTTCGCTATAGCAGCCTCTACCCCAACAACGCACTGCAATACCCAAACCGCCGCATTCACTCCGCACGACCGGAACAGGCCCGAACGAGACACACCGTCTCGACCGCCTCGCGCACATCGTGCACCCGCAAAATCGCGGCGCCCTGGCGCAACGCCTCGGCGTTCAGCACCGACGTCCCGTTCAACGCTTCGTCCGGAGTAACCCCCAGCGTGCGCCATATCAGACTCTTGCGGGACAAACCCGCCAAAATCGGCAACCCGAAGACCGAAAGTTCATTCATCCGCCTCAACAACTCGAAATTCTGCGACACACTCTTCGCAAAGCCGAAACCCGGATCCAAAATCAAATCCACAATCCCCGCCTCCCGGCTCTGCGCGACCTTCTGCACGAAATAACGCAACACCGCTCCCAAAACACCGCCGCCTTCCGCCGGATAGTCGGTCTGTGACGTCATCGTCTGCGGCGTCCCGCGCATGTGCATGGCGATATAAGGCAACCTCAACTCCCCGACCGTTCGCAGCATCTGCGGATCGAGCTCGCCCGCCGAAATGTCGTTCACCACGAACGCCCCGTAACGGTCATAAAGCCGCCGAACCACCCCCGACCGAAACGTATCGACCGACAACGGAAAATCCGCTCCGGCCACCTCGCGCACCAAGCGCAAAGCATGATCTAACCGGGCGAACTCCTCTGATTCCGGCACATCATCGGCTCCCGGACGCGACGAATAGCCGCCCACATCCAACATGTCTGCCCCTTCGTCCAAAGCCTGTTCGACCGCCCGGGCGATTTCATCGTCGCTCTGCCGCCGACTGCCCTCGAAAAACGAGTCCGGCGTGGCGTTCACGATTCCCATCACCCGCGGCCTTTCCGGGCCGACGGACCACAGCCGACCGCCTATATCGATCTCCATCACGTTTCTGCACAGAGGGATCAAAATACGACCGGAGCTGAAGCGAACGTCCCCATCTGGAAAATCGGAATCCGCTCCCGCGCCAACTCATCCGTGCCGTCGACCAGCTTGACGATCTGCACCGCCGGAATCCGGTACGGCAGATTCGCTCCGCCCTTCTTCGCACTCCCGACAGTTCCGCGCGAAGCACTTCCGGTCTCTCCGGCCCCTTCGGCCGTCATCTCGATCACCAGCGGCCGACCCGACAGATCGCTGTCGGGCACCAGCCCTTTGGTCGGCGAGAAACGACACACGATCGAGGTACCTTTTTCCGACGGCAAAACCGAGTAGGTGCGCACAATCCGCTGGGTATAACGTTTCCCGATGAACAATGAGAGGTATTCGGCCTCCAGGCGGTCGATCTCTTTCAACGCAGCCGGCAGTCCGGCTCCGAAGACATGTTCGCCCATCTCGCCGGTCACCAGGTCGAACCGCCGTTTACGCAGGGTGAAAATCGCGTTCGCCGCATCGGCCGCCAGCTGTTCGGTGCTCTTCTCCACCATCGAAGTCCGGTTCACGGGCAGCTCGCCGAAGCTCTCGCCGTCGGCCAAGCCGTTCTGTTCGACGGTCGCGCCGTACAACGGCTGAAGACTCACGTCCGTAAACGGGTTGTTGTTCCCCATGGCGGCGTCCTGAAACTTCGCATCAGCCACCAACGGCTGCCGGGACTGCGGAACGGAGAGCCAGTGAAATACCCGGCTGCGGGCATCGACGGAACGATCCAGTGCATAGGTCTGTGCGGGATCGGGCTCTTCGTAGTAGCCCAACGAGGCGTCCAATATCCGATAGTTCTGTTTATCGCTCATCGCGGCGCCCGAAATACCGAGATACTGGGCGGCGTACTTGGCATAAGTTCCGCGCAGGATCACTTCGCGTTCGACCACGACGGTAGCGGTCACCACCGTCCGCGGCAGGGTGTAGCCATCGACAGCGGCTGCTCCGTTGCCTTGCGGGAATGCGCTCACCTGAGCTGTCGCGGGAAAGGCCAGCAGTGCGAGGGAGCTGTACACGACAGCCGAAACTGCCCGATAAAAAGTCTTGCTTTTCATATTGTTTTCGATTTATATCGTTTTTTCCGAAAGGATTGTCGGTCAAAAATAGCTTTTTTTTCGGAACGATGCGCCGGAGAAGACAATATATCTCTGCCTCAGCGAGACAGGAGCATTAGGAGGAGGCTCGCCTCGGGCTACCGCGACTTCGGTCGCGCGGGCTATGAGGGTATAACGAGGGGCGTCGGCAACTATGGGTTCAGTTGGTCGTGTACGCCGGTGACAGGCGACTTCACGGTGAGGTGTTTGGACTTCTCCACGCAAGGTCTCCACCTCAGTGGCGTGCACTATCGTGCCATCGGTTTTCAGTTGCGGTGCCTCTCGGAATAAACGGGGCAGGTGCTGTGTCGTTTTAATGGCAACTTCGTTTAGAAACTG
>NZ_CAJTUJ010000134.1 GCF_910579375.1 uncultured Rikenella sp. | reverse complement strand
TTCGAACCGCAGGGATGCACTCAAAACGCAATTAGGGTAACTCCAGCCTCTTGCCCCCGCGGGCCCGCGGCGTTTATTCCGAGAGGCAACGCAACTGAAAACCGTAACCGCGGTTGCTGGAGAAACTGGGATGGAAATACGTCACATAGAAATGCAGATAGATCCCGCTGAAGACAACCGACGACGCCGACCAACTGAACCCGCAATTGCCCGCACCCAATAGCGTACCCGCGTCCCACAGGCGGTAGCCCGGGGCGGGAAACAGAAATAAAAACACACTAACACCAATAAACTATGAAAAAGTTATTTTTATCATTGATGATGGTCGCGCTGGTAGCCGGCGCCACCGCTCAGGACTACAGCAAACAAGCCGTCCGCGACGCCAAGCGTACCGAACGGAAAGAGGCCATGGTCGCTCAAATGACCAACGCCCTCCAGAGCCACAACTTCACCTTCTCCGCCTCCTATCTGACCCCCGAATTCGCCGGGCCCCAGCAGGCGCTCAACCAGTGGAACAACTACGTCACCATCTATCCCGGCTATTTGGAAGTGAACCTGCCCTACGTGTCCGTGGCCGAGAACGTGACGATGATTCCGAAACGGATCAACTTCACGACCAACCGGTTCACCTTCTGGGAAGATATGAACAACGGCTCGCAGTGGACGCTCGTTTTCCAGACCGAGTGGGATAACGTGAAGTACGTTTTCCACCTGAACTATAATATCGACAACGGGCTGGCCACGCTGACCCTGGTTCCGAACATGGGGAACACCGCTTCCTACACCGGTACCATCCAGGCCAACTGATTCGGCCGGGTTCGATAAAAACGAAAGGCGGTCTCCGTTACGGAGACCGCCTTTCCTATGTTACACAAGGAGTAAAAAACACGTTTAACCTAATCCGACAACACGAAGTTGATCGGCACATTGACATACACGCGCACCGGTTTCCCCCGGTTCGATCCCGGCGTCCACTTCGGCGCACTCTTGATCACCCGCACCGCCTCGTCGTTCAACAGCCGGTCGACCCCCCGCAACACCGTCACATGGCTGATCGAGCCGTCGCGTTCCACCACGAACTGCACCATGACCCGCCCCTGCGAGCCGTTGTCCTGTGCCGCCGGCGGATAGACGATATGTTTCCCGCACCATCTCGCGAAGTCGTCCACCGTCCCGCCCATAAAGGTCGGCATGGTTTCCGCCACCACCACCGGCGTATCGTCCTCCGCTTCCTCCTCGCCCGTATACGTCCCCCCGAACTTCGTCACGTCCACCGCCAGATCCTGCGTCACGTCCAGGTCGAGAATATTGACCGTCGGTTCGATTTTGGCGTCGTTTTTCACCACGTTCAGGATTTCCGAGATCGCCACCGCCTGAGTTTTCATCGGTGCCGGCGGCCGCTTGTCTTCCTGAATGGTCACCTCCATCATTTCCGTTTCGACCACGACCGGAGCCTGTTCGACGACCTCGATGACACGCTCCTTCTGGCTCCAGCTGAACATGGCGATACATGCCGCCAGCGCCACGATGATACCGATCTCCAGAAAATAGCTCCGCTTGTTTTCCAGGTCGGCCTTGGGTGATTTTTTGAGTTCCATATTGGGTAGTGAATTTTGTATGCGTCGGTGCGCATAACCGGTAAATCGCGCTTACAAATCTAGGCCATTTATTCGAAAAAACCAATACTTCGTCCGGATAATATTTGTGGCTGTCGAAAAAAGGGCTATATTTGTGGAGTCTGAACGGGGAATTAGCTCAGTTGGTAGAGCGCTTGCATGGCATGCAAGAGGTCACCGGTTCGAACCCGGTATTCTCCACACTTGTCTTTTCGGTTTCCGCCATCGTTTTCTCTCATGAAACGCTACTGTCCTCATCTGTTCAGCTATTTCCGTCGGCGGACTCACCCCATTCGGATCGGCAGCCGTCTGGTTTTGGGCGGCGACGCCCCGATTGTCGTGCAGTCGATGACCACGACCAACACGGCCGACGTCGAGGCTTCGGCCGCCCAGGTGCTGCGGATCGCGGAGGCGGGGGCCGAGCTCGTGCGGCTCACCGCGCCGGGGCGAACCGAGGCGGAACGGCTGCTGACCATCCGTCGGCGGATCGAGGAGCGGGAGTGCTACGTGCCGCTGGTGGCCGACGTCCATTTCAATCCGCAGGTGGCCTTGATTGCGGCGCAGTATGTGAGCAAAGTGCGGATCAATCCCGGTAATTTTATCGATAAGCGGGCCACGTTCCGGCAGCTGGACTATACCGACGCCGAGTACGCGGCGGAGTTGGAGCGGCTGCGGGTGCAATTGACGGCGCTGATCGAGGTTTGTAAGTATTATAATACGGTCATTCGGATCGGCGTGAACCACGGGTCGCTCTCCGACCGGATCATGTCGCGGTATGGGGACACTACTGACGGGATGGTCGAGTCGGCGATGGAGTTCCTGTACGTTTGCCGGGCCGAGGGGTATGACCGGGTGGTCATCTCGATGAAGTCGAGCAATACGCGGGTGATGGTCGAAGCTTATCGGAAGCTCGCCGCGCGGATGGACGAAGAGGGGATGACCTACCCCCTGCACCTCGGCGTGACCGAGGCGGGCGAGGGGGAGGACGGCAGGGTGAGGTCTGCGGTGGGGATCGGCGCCTTGCTGGCCGATGGGATCGGGGACACCATTCGCGTCTCGCTGACCGAAGCGCCGGAGAATGAAATGGCGCCGGCACGGATCTTGGCCGACTATTTCGTGGGCCGGGAGATGCACAACTATATTCCGGTGGACGACGAGCCGGTGCCGTACGATCCTTATACATATGTGCGGCGGGCGACCACTCCGGTTCGGTATCGCGGGGTGACGATCGGCGGCGGGGCACCGCCTATTGTGGTGGGAGATCGTGTCGGGGAGGGCTGTGCGGACTTGTCGCCGGAAGACTTTGCGCTCGTCACGCCGCGGCAGGCGATGCAGGGCTTGGATCGTGGACAGGGCTGGATCGCCTGCACGCTGGAACACCTCTCGTATGAGTTTTTGGAGTGGCTGGAGAGCCATCCGGAAAGGATACTCGTATTGGTGTCCGAGAACAGCCATTGGGTGGGCGAGATTCGGGCCTGCTTCGTGCAGCTGATGCGGCACGGGTTGCAGAACCCGGTGATTATGAGCCGCTGTTATGGCCAGCGGGATTTGGAGCGGTTGCAGCTCTATGCGGCGGCGGACTTCGGCGCGCTGCTGATCGACGGCTTCGGAGACGGGATATGGATCGTGAACGAAGTTTTTGCCACTGAATACGATGAAGACTCGGCCGGGAATTTGGTCGAGACCGAGCGGGATGTGACGCCGGATTTCGATCTGACCTCGCTTTCGTTTTCGATTTTGCAGGCCGCGCGGGCCCGGATCTCGAAGACCGAGATTATCTCGTGCCCGGGCTGCGGTCGGACGCTGTTCGAGCTCCAGGAGGTTGCCCGGGCTGTCAAGGTCAGGTTCGGACACTATCCGGGACTGAAGATCGCCGTGATGGGCTGCATCGTGAACGGTCCGGGCGAGATGGCCGACGCCGATTTCGGTTATGTCGGAGCGGGGAACGGCGTGGTGACCTTGTACCGGGGGAAAGAGGTCGTCGAGCGCAACATTCCGCAGGAGGTGGCGTTGGAACGGCTCGAAGCATTGATTAACCAGAGTTTACGGAACCAATCATGACGATATTGACCAACGAAGAGGTGCTGGAGCTGCTCAAGGGGGTGACCCATCCGGAGCAGGACAAGGATATCGTGTCGCTGGGGATGGTGGAACATCTTCAGGTCGATCCGGCGACCGGAGCGGTGCGTTTTACGCTGAAACTGACCAAACCGCGGGATCCGATGGCCGCTTCCGTGCGGCGTGCGGCGGAGGCGATCCTGACCGAAGCGACCGGTGTTTCGCCGGTGATCGTGGTGTCCGAGCCGCTGCCGCCGGACTCGAAGGCGGCGAAGCAGCAGGCGATGCGAGAGAAGAGCTCGATGAGCGGAGTAGGGCAGGTGATTGCGGTGGCGTCGGGCAAGGGCGGGGTGGGGAAGAGCACCGTGACGGCCAATCTGGCGGTGGCCCTGGCGGCCGAGGGTTTTCGGGTGGGGGTCTTGGATGCGGACATCTACGGGCCTTCGATGCCGAAGATGTTCGGCGTGGAGGAATATAAACCGGTGGCAGAGGTGGCCGAAGACGGTTCCGATCTGGAGTACATCGTGCCTGCGGAGGCGTATGGGGTGAAGGTGATGTCGATCGGCTTTTTCATTTCGGGTTCGGATGCTTTGGTGTGGCGGGGGCCGATGGCGACCAACGCGTTGAGGCAGCTGTTGCACCAGACGGCGTGGGGCGAGTTGGACTATCTGTTGATCGACCTGCCGCCGGGAACGGGGGACTTGCACCTGACGATCGTCAGCGAGTTGAAGCTGTCGGGGGCGGTGATCGTAAGCACGCCTCAGGAGGTGGCTTTGGCGGATGTGGTGCGTGGGATCGCGATGTTCCGGAACGAGAACGTCGGGGTTCCGATTCGTGGGATTGTCGAGAACATGGCGTGGTTTACGCCGGCGGAGCTGCCGGAGAATAAGTACTATATTTTCGGGCCGGCGGGGTCGGACGGTCGGGTGGCCGCTTTAGCGAAAGAGCAGAGGGTTTCGTTTTTGGGTTCGATCCCGTTGGTGCAGGCGATTGCAGAGGGGGGAGATGCGGGGGAGCCGATTGCCTCTCGCGATTCGGTGACGGGTGAGGCATTTCGTGTCGTGGCTCGGACATTGGCGTGAGTTTCGGTAAGCGTTTGGGGCGAGGCTGCCGCCGTTTGGGGTAGAGGCTACCATTAAACCACCCGAAGGGTGCGCCCGCCTGGCGTAAGGATAGTCCCCCAGTAGGACAAACGCGCGCCCCGCCTAAAGAAGCGATTCAACTATTTCGGCGGTGAGCCGAAATAGAGTGAATCGCGCAGGCACGCGAACAAAGAATGGGGCGAGGAATTGGGCCGAGGCTGGTAGTTGAAATGCATAAGCATTTCCCGTCCACGGGACGTGGGGCCCGCGCGGCCCGAGCGCAGTCCCCTCTTGTGGGACAGCCGCGCGCCCCGCCTAAAGGAGC
>NZ_CAJTUJ010000133.1 GCF_910579375.1 uncultured Rikenella sp. | reverse complement strand
CGGAGGCTTCGGCCCGCGCGACCCTAAAGGGTCGCAGAAGCACGGCCCAAATCCAAGCCCCACGGCTCGGCAGCACGGCCCAAAGCTCGCCCCAGTTCTCCGCCCCGTGTCAGCCTCACTGCGGCTCCGCTTTCGCTCTGCCGGATTGGCCGAGTGCCAACCGGCAGAATATGCCCTTTAAGCGGGCGGGCGACGGAGTTTTTGCGCGGATCAAGTTTTTTTTCGCGCGCCTTGCGCGATTCATCCATATTCGGCTCGCGCCGAAATATTTGAATCGCTTCTTTTGGCGGGGCGCGCGTCTGTTCGACAGGAGGGTACTGCGCTCGGGCCGCGCGGGCCCCACGTCCCGTGGACGGGCGAAACTACGTTTCGCTGTGGCAACCTCTACCCCAAGGCCGCCTCAACCCAACCTTCGTTCGCGCGCCGCCTCGTCAGACGCGCGAGCATTCTGGCGCAGAATTTGCTGCTTGTCCCTCCGAAATCAACACGTTCGCACCATGAACCGACAAAATAGCATCCGGGCGCTCGCAGACCGGGAACGCATCTGGGACACCATCGTGATCGGCGGAGGAGCAACCGGGCTCGGAATCGCCGTCGACGCCGCCACACGCGGATTCAGCACCCTCCTCTTCGAACAGGAGGACTTCGCCAAAGGAACCTCCAGCCGAAGCACCAAATTAGTGCACGGCGGAGTGCGCTATCTGGCTCAGGGAGACGTCGGACTCGTCCTCGAAGCCCTCAAAGAGCGCGGACTCCTGCAACGAAACGCCCCCCATCTGGTCAAAAACGAAGCCTTCGTCATCCCGTGTTACCGGTGGTGGGAAAAACCGTTCTACACCATCGGACTCACCCTCTACGACCTGATGGCCGGGCGGTTGGGACTCGGCAAATCGCTGCCCAAGAAGCGGAAAACCACCCTCGAACTCATCCCCGGCCTCCGGGCCGAAGGGCTCCGGGGCGGCGTGCTCTACCACGACGGGCAGTTCGACGACGCGCGGATGGCCGTCAATCTGGCCCAGACCGCCATGGACGCCGGCGGTTTCGTCATGAACTACGCTCGGGTGACAGGGCTGCTCAAAAAGGCGGACGGCACAGTCGACGGGGTGCGGGTCGAAGACCGACTGACGGGCGAAACGCACGAGGTGCGGAGCCGGACGGTGATCAATGCGACAGGGGTCTTCGTCGATTCGATCCTGCTGATGGACAACCCGGAAGACCGGCCGATCGTCCGACCCAGCCAGGGGATTCACCTCGTGCTGGATCGCTCGTTCCTCAGCGGAACGAACGCCGTGATGATCCCCCGGACGGACGACGGACGGGTGCTGTTCGCCGTGCCGTGGCACGACCGGGTGATCGTGGGGACGACGGACACGCTCCGCGAACACCCCGAGCTGGAACCCAAAGCGTTGGACGAGGAGATTCGGTTCATCCTCGACACGGCGGGCCGCTACCTGACGCGCAAACCCACACGGGAGGACGTGCTGTCGGTCTTTGCGGGGCTCCGGCCGCTGGCGGCGCCGAAAGAGGAGGGCAAAAGCACGAAAGAGATATCGCGCAGCCACAAGATCATCGTCTCGCCGTCGAACCTCATCACCATCACGGGGGGCAAGTGGACGACGTATCGCAAGATGGCGCAGGACACGGTCGACCGGGCGATCGCGCTGAATCTGCTGCCGCCGCGGGAGTGCATGACGGCTCATTACCCGATCCACGGCTACCACGGGCCGACGGATTTCGAAGCGCCGTTCTACTTCTACGGCTCGGACGAACCGAAGGTGCGGGCGTTGGCGAACGAGCGACCGGAGCTGGCCGAACGGCTCCACCCGGACTATCCTTACACGGGGGCGGAGGTGGTCTGGGCGGTGCGCGAGGAGATGGCGGTGACGGTGGAGGATGTGCTGGCGCGCAGGCTCCGGATGTTGCTGCTGGATGCCCGGGCGGCAATGGCAATGGCTCCGAGGGTGGCGGCCCTGATGGCTACGGAGCTGAGCCGCGACGAGCACTGGCAGCAGGAACAGGTCGCGGCGTTCACGGCACTGGCGGATGGCTATCTGCTGAAATAACCGAATTTTCGTTTTTGGTGTACCCGTGCTTTGAGCCGGACGGAACTGCCGCTTTTTGGAAAAAGCGGCACCAAAACCGACGTAGCAGCCGAGTTGCCATCAAGTTTACTTGAATGGCCGAGGCGCAAGGAGGAAACCTTAAGGTAAACTTTTAGTTAGCTACGCTACTCCTTAGGCTCCGCAGTCCTTAATCTCTGCGATTGCTTTTGGGTCGGGGTTGTAGCGCGCCAAAGGTTGTGATTGCATTAAGCGCGCTACAACTCCCGGCCCAAAGAAAGTCCGAGAGTTGGGCCGCCGGCAGCTTTAGGATGCGTGAGCATCCTCTAAAGTTTCTTTGGTTCTTTCTGTTCACAGAAAGAACAGTACCCTCCAACCCGAAGAACGAAGACACATACACAAATTCATCATGGCAACCGAACTGACACAGAAATACATTCTGGCTTTGGATCAGGGGACGACCTCCTCGCGCGCGATCATCGTCGACCACGCCGGGAACATCGTAGCCTCCGCCCAGAAGCCCTTCGAACAGATCTTCCCGCGGCCCGGATGGGTCGAGCACGACCCCGGCGAGATCTGGTACACCCAGTCCTCCGTCGCCGCCGAAGCCGTTGCCAAAGCCGACCTCACGGGGCTCGACATCGCCTGCATCGGGATCACCAACCAACGCGAAACCACCATCGTATGGGATCGCGAGACCTCGCTGCCCATCTACAACGCCATCGTGTGGCAGGATCGGCGCACGGCCGACTACTGCGAGCTCCTCAAACGCGAGGGGCGGGCCGAAACGATTCGGGCAAAAACCGGCCTGATGCTCGACGCCTACTTCTCGGCCACGAAAATCAAGTGGATCCTCGACCACGTCGAAGGCGCCCGCGAGCGGGCCGAAAAGGGAAAACTCTGTTTCGGAACCGTGGACAGCTGGATCGTCTGGAAGTTCACCCGCGGCCGGGTGCACGTCACCGACGTGAGCAACGCCTCGCGGACGATGCTCTTCAACATCCACTCCTTAGCGTGGGATCGGGAGCTACTGGAGCTGTTCGACATTCCGGAATCGATGCTCCCGACGGTGCGCGACAGCAGCGAAATCTATTGCGACACGGCCACGACGCTCTTTTCGACCAAGATTCCGATCTCGGGCATCGCGGGCGACCAGCAGGCGGCTCTGTTCGGACAGCTCTGCACCGAGCCGGGGATGGTCAAGACCACTTACGGGACGGGGTGTTTCATGATGGCGAACACGGGCGACCAGGCGGTGGCGTCGAAGAACCGCCTCCTGACGACCATCGCGTGGCGGATCGGCGGCCGGGTGACCTATGCGCTGGAGGGGAGCGCCTTTGTGGGCGGGGCCGTGATCCAGTGGCTGCGGGACGCGGTGCATGTGGTGAAGTCGTCGGCCGAGACGGAGGAGCTGGCGGAGTCGGTGCCGGACAATGGCGGGGTCTACTTCGTCCCGGCTCTGACGGGGCTGGGGGCGCCCTACTGGGATCAGTATGCGCGGGGCACGATCGTGGGGATCACGCGGGGCACGACGTCGGCCTACTTGGCGCGGGCGGCGCTCGAAGGGATCGCCTACGAGGTGTACGACATTCTGGGGGCGATGGAGAGCGACGTGGGTTCGCTGGCTCGCGAGATGCGGGTGGACGGGGGCGCGGTGGCGAACAATTTCCTGATGCAGTTTCAGGCGGATGTCTCGCGGGAGAACATCCTGCGGCCTCTGACGCTGGAGTCTACGGCGATGGGAGCGGCGTTTCTGGCGGGGTTGGCGGTGGGTTACTGGAAGGGACTGGACGAGTTGCAACAGCTCTGGAAGCTGGATCGGGCTTTCGCGCCACTCATTCCGGAACCGGAGGCGGAACGGCTGCTGGCGGACTGGCACCGGGCGGTCGAAAGGGCCAGAGGCTGGGCCAAAGAGAAGTAGGTCGAGCCCTTGTTTATTCCGAGAGGCAACGCAACTGATGACCGCGGCCACGGTTATCCGGATGGTTATATCCGACCCACGTTACACTGAAGCCCAAATAGATGCCGTTGATACCGCTGACCGCCGAGGACGAACTATATCCATCATTTCCGACAGCCATCATTTCGCCCAACCGTTTATAGTACCCACAGTCACGGAAGCCCGGGGCGCGCCACTCTCCCCGTTTATTCCGAGAGGCAACGCAACTGAATACCGAGGCCGCAGGTCTCCTGGCTGTTCGGGGCAAGCCCCGTCGAACCCGCACTCAAACCGAATCCTCTGAGGTAGTCCGTTGCGACAATCGAGGAAGAGGACCAGCTGAACCCGTAGTTGCCGGCATGGTTCACCGCGCCATCGTTGCCGCGGAAGCCCGGGGCGGGTTTAGGCGGTTCGCCGCCAGCGGTGAGCGTAACGAGTTCCGTCGAGTTGCAGTCCGCCGCGTGGGGTGGCGGCGAACTGCGCGGCTCAAAGAGCCGCAGGGAGTTAAAACAAGACAAGAGCAAAGGCTGCTTTTATTTAGGGTAGACCCGGCCCGTTTCGGGTAGAGGCTGCCAGTAGAACGCCCTATGGGCCCGTTTATTCCGAGAGGCAACGCAACTGAAGACCGTGGGCCCGGTCGTACCCGCCGCTGGAGTTGAGCTCCTGCGTGTTGAAGTCCAAGAACATGCCGTTAGTTTCGTTGGTTGAGCACGAATAACTATAACCGTAATTTCCGTTGTAGTACAAAGTTCCCATATGGCTATAGCGGTTGCCCGGGGCGGGATTAGGTTGTTTTTTTATGTTTTTACCCGTATTTCCTATCGACCCCCGAGGGGCTTCGCTACTGGGCAACAAGGCCGGCGGTTCGAAGAACCGCGCTATTCGCTCTCGTTCGAGAGTAAAGCCCTAACCCCGGGCACCAACCTCGCCCAATTCTGTCGGGTTCGGGCTGCGGCGTCCGGCCCGGGCATCGAAGATGCCCCGCTGCATGCCCGGCGGTTCTATGAACCGCAAAAGCGACACCTTTTTCTGACGGCTTCGGCCTGTCGCCCACTCCCCCGAGCGGCAAAGCCGCTGGGCGAACAGGCCGGCGATTCTACGAATCGCGCTACT
>NZ_CAJTUJ010000132.1 GCF_910579375.1 uncultured Rikenella sp. | reverse complement strand
CCCGTCAGACGCCACCAGTCCCACATCTTGATCGGCTGGTTGTAGCAGTAGATCCACATCTGGCCCACGATTGCTTCTTTCTTGTCCGTAGCGTTGGCCAGGGCCTGAGCAGCTACATAAGGCGCGATTTTATCGGTGATGGAATAAACCCCGGCATCGTTGATCCCTTCAACTTGCGGATTGACCACAACATCATCATATTTAGCAGCTGGATTGGTTGCCACCTGCACATCATAGCGGATCGCATCGGCCTGCAACTCTTTCATAGCTTCCGTCAGAGCGGCTTCATACCATGCGTCAGCCGTTTTGCCGGTAGCGACTCCATCGAGCGTCAGGTATGCCATCATGAAGCAGAATTCCGGATAAGTGTACAGCGGAGTGCGATAGAAATAGCTATACGAATCACTCGTAGAACCGTCATAGCCGTTAGCACCGGAATCGCCCACGTCATTACTGAACTTCTTACCTCCACAAGAGACGACGTAACGTCCCTGCGGACGGCTGGCGATCTCGAATGTGTATGAAACCGACGGGTTTTCGACTTCATCCGTATCGGTCGGATCGTTCGGATTGACTACTGTCCAGGGAGCCTTTGCTTTGTTTCCTGCATCATCGCCCGGCACATAGCCCGGGCAATAGAACCGGAACGTAACGGTACGGTATCCCCAGAATTGACCCGGCTCGGCTTTCTCATAATCATACGGGTTCGGCGACATCCCCTGGTAAGCCAGCATCGGATCGGCTTCGAAATCGAATACCCCGTTCCAGCTTTTCAAGCTCCAGGTCTTCGTTTCTTTGTCGTAAACCATGCGGTTTTCCAACGAGTCCGGGAAGAAACGAGCGATCCATTCCAAATCTTCGTTGGCAGCATACAGGCTATTGGCGCGTGCCAGGAGCGGCAGACGCGGGTCGTTCAACTCCTTCAGGTAAGAGATGAAGTTGTCGGATACAGCATACAATACACTAACTTCGTTCGGGCCGTCCGAGTTGTAAACAGCATTGTTCGAGCCACCGCCATTTACGTGCGTATAAGCCCCGTCTGCAGCCGTTTCGAACCATTTGCCGTTCGTTTCGGCCAAGACTTTGTCGAAACGAGCCGGGTCGGCAGCTTTCATGATCCAGGCCATGTACAACCGGTAAGAGTTCGCGAACTTCGTCCACAGCGTACGCTGTGCGTCATAATCAGTCCGTGCTTCCGGTGCCGTTTTGGCCGCATTGCTTACCTTATACCCGTAGATCGGGTCGTAAATGCCCACTTCGGACTGTCCTTCTTTTTTCTGTTCCAGTACGGCAATGTAGTCGGCCAGTTCGTCGTCCAACGATTCGTAGACTTCGTTGCTGAAGATGTCATAAACCGGCGTGGTAATCCCTTCGGTGATTGCCTTGAAACCGTCGCTGTAGACCGCCGCACCGTAGTTCTGGAACACCCGGAAAGCATGATAGATTTGCATGATCCCGGCCATTGCCCGCAGGTCCTGATATTGCAGGGCTTCGGTTTCCGTCAGGTTGTCATTGAGGTAAGTCTGCAAGAGAACCATTTTGTAACCGACGCTGTAGAGCCAGTCATAATACAGGCCGATCTGTCCCGGAGACGAGTAGCTAAGCCCTTGCACATCGCAATAGGTGCCATTCGCAGCCCCCTGATAGTTTACGAAGTACTGCATCATCTGCCCTTCGCTGCTGGCCCGATACTGGATAGCCCCACGAGAGGAATAGTCGAGATCGGCCATAGCATTCATGAACATGTACCGCGGGTCGGTCTCCCCGATGGTCTCCGGGTTGGTGTTCAGCTCGCGCATCTTGTCCTTACAGCCGACAAGCGCCAGAGCAGCCAAACCGCCGATCAAATATTTTGTTATTTTCATATGAAAAATTCTTGTTTAGTTTTAAAACTTCAGGTTGGGTCGAACAGAGAGGTTTTAGAACCGCAGGTTCAGGCTAACCGAGAAGTTGCGAACAAACGGAGTGGTACTGTAGTCATACGGAGTCAATGCATTGTTCGAGATGAATGATTCCGGATTCGACTTGTTGTACATTTTATTTACGATGTAGCAGACGTTACGAGCGGTGAACGACAGGCGTGCCGACTGCAAACCGACGTGTTTGATCCATTTTTCCGGGAAGTTGTAACCCAGGGTCAACTCACGCAAAGCCATGTAAGATTGAGACGATACCTGGAAGTTCGCACTACCGCCACGATAGTGATACCATGCCGAAGCCAATACCGGCTGGATGTGTCCTGCGTCGACCGCTTCGCGGTAGGTCATGCCGCCGAGATAAACCTCTTCGCCGGTTTTCATGGAAATAACAGTCGAATTGTTCTTGCTTTCCCAGAATACGGCATCCGGAATAATCCCGTTGTACTCGATGTCACCCTTGTAGTTCACACGAGCCACCCCGCCGTGTTCTGTGTCACGACCGTACAACGTAGCTTTCAACCCACCCGGAGAATTCAGATAGGTACCGACCAAAGGCTGAATCGAGTTACCGCCCGAGCGACCGTCGATCTGTGCATAGAAGTCGAGCGAACCGCTGCTGTTCGGCAGGTTCACCTGCACCGAGGTGTTGATACCGTAGGTGAAGTCCGGTTCCACACGCCCTAAGATATCGGTAATGTGATCCTTTCCGCCCCAGTATTCCGAATTCTCGCCGTAATAACCGGAAATGTTATTCGCCGTCAGGTAAGAATAAGCTGAGTTCGTATAAGCGTTACCGTTGCCGTACTGTGTTGCGTTTGCAGTCTGGAACGTATTGTCATCGAGCGAGCCGCGATAATAGATCAAACGTTTCCCGTTGCGCGGGTCGTTCGGATCGTCCGGGTTGTTGTACAATGCGATCGGGTTCGAATAGCTGTAACCGTTCCCTGCGGTGATCACACCGAACGGGCCGTTTTCGAAAGCGGTTACCTGAAGACCGTTCGCACCGTCCCACTGATAGCCTGAAATCACATAATAGTTGATTCCGTTGGCCAACTCTTTAATCTTACCGCGGTTGCGGCTCAGGTTGGCACCGATGTTCCAATTCACGGTACGCGTCCGGATCGGGGTCACGTCCAACTGGAATTCCCAACCCTGGTTCTGGATGTTACCGGCATTGATCAACTGAGAGGTCACACCCGATTCATCCACTGCGGACAACGAAAGGATCTGGTTCTTGGTGTTGGTCTTGTAGTAAGCTACGTCCAACCCGATCATCCCGTTCAGGAAACGCAGGTCGGCACCGAACTCGATAGAGGTCTGAACCTCAGGCTTCAGGTCGAAGTTCGGCAGGGTCGAATAGTTCGGGCTGGCATTCATGATGTTGCCGTTTGTCGGACCATAAATAGATTCAACCTTATAACCGCCGCCGCCTTTGGCTGTGTCATAAGCACTGGTACCTTTACCTACCTGTGCCCACGATGCACGCAGTTTACCGAACGAAAGGATCTTCGGATCGATGTTGAACGTATCGGAGAATACCCACGATGCGTTCACCGACGGATAGAATACAGAGTAGTTGTTCTGTCCGTACGGAAGCCAGCTCGGATACATCAGCGAAGAAAGCCAGTCGTTACGCCCGGTTACTTCGAGATAAACCTGGTCTTTCCACGAGAGGTTCACAACGCCGGCCACCCCGATGGTCATCGAGTTACGCGGGGTATAACCTACGCTGTAATTACCGACTTCCAATGCCTGAGCCGAGTTCGAGAACGAGAAGAGACCCGGAGTAATCAGACCACCTCTGGTGCTCTTGCTATAAGAAGTCGAACGGGTGTTCCCGTAGACTTCACCCAAGACACGTACATCGAGTTCGAGGTTGTCGTCCAGGAAGCGGTTGTTGCTGTGCAACTGAGCGATACCGTCGTAAGAACCGCTGTGGTCACCTGCAACTTTGTACTGACCTTCGCTGACATACCCGGCATTCTTCGTTTCGGTGAAGACATCCCACTTGTTGTAGCTGACGCTGACGTTGGCGTCCAACCAGTCGGTGAACTGGGCGCTTAAACCCAACTGGGCGATGATCGTCTGTTCGTTCCGGTTGGTGTTGTTGTCGTACTGAGACTTGAGCCAGGAGTTAATAGTACTCAAGCTGCCGGTCCCGTAGGTCTGATGAGTTTCCGGGTTGATGTAGTGATTCTTATACCACTGCAAGTCGGTGCTCCGGTTAGCATAATAACCCCCGGCCATCATGGCCACCGTAGTCGCCCATGCGCCACCGGTAGTAAACGCAGCATTTTTCGTATTCGAATTCGAGTACTGCAAGGTCAGGTTGGTTGAGAAGATGTCGTTGATCTTGCCGTTCGCCGTGAAATTGATCGAGTGACGGTCGAAAGAGTTCTTCGGCATATTCCCGTCGCCGTTCATGTACCCGTACGAAAGACGGAAAGTCGCCTTTTCAGAACCGCCGGTCAACGCCACGCTCACGTTGTCGTAGTTGCTGTTCTGGTAGAAAATTTTCCAGCTGTCCGGATAAGCCACATAAGCTTCAGCCGGGTTGTCGATCCCGTCCGGAGCGTAGTACTTGTAGAATTGGCGCAACTGTTGTCCTTTCATCGAGGCGAAAGAGGGACCGTAAGAATAATTGAGGTAACTACCATATGTATAGTCTTTACCTTCAATTACACCGCCTTCGAAACCATTTCCACCCCAGCCTACCCCATATTCATTCTGAAGCGGAGCGGCGAAATCATAGATCTGTCCCCATTCGTGCGAGTAGTTCACTTCAACGCCGATCCCCTTGCGAGCCTTGCCGCTCTTGGTGGTGATCACGATAGCGCCGTTGGCCCCGCGAGAACCGTACAATGCAGTTGCAGCGGCACCTTTCAGCACGGTAACCGATTCGTAGTCGTCCGGGTTCAGGTTCTTCAACTGGTTACCATAAGCGGTATTTTCGTTGTTCCCGAAGTTCCGACCGGCATCCTGCTGTGCATATTCCATGATAATCCCGTCAATCACATAGATCGGCGAGTTATTCTTGTCCAGAGACTTGTTACCGCGGATCGTCACGGTCGGAGCGGTCGTGATACCACCCGAACCGCCGGCTGCAATCTGCACCCCTGCTACTTTCCCCTGCAAGGCATTCGCCGGGCTCAAAGTATTGGTACGTGCCAATTCGTCGCCTTTGACGGTAGAGGTGGCATAACCCAGCGAGCGGTTTTGCTT
>NZ_CAJTUJ010000131.1 GCF_910579375.1 uncultured Rikenella sp. | reverse complement strand
CACGGCCCAAAGCTCGCCCCAATTCTCCGCCCCGTGTCGGCCTCACTGCGGCTCCGCTTTCGCTCCGCCACACTTCTGTCGCCCGCTTAAAGAGGGATTTCACGCGCAGTTCTTTGTTCGCGCGCCTGGGGAAATCTTGTCAAAACGCGCCAGCACATTTTGACGATTTCCCTCCTAAGGCGTGGCGCGCGACGGGTTTGAGGGGACTGTTCTTTCTGTGAACAGAAAGAACCAAAGAAACTTTAGACGGATGCTGGCGCATCCTCAAGCTGCCGGAGGCCCAACTCTCTGTCCGCGCGCGGGCCAAAAGGTAAAGACAACTCTAACAAAACACCTAATGGACTCACCGGCAGGATGAAGCGATACTGCGTTAATTCGTCCCCCCAACCGCCTCCATCCAACTGCCTTCCAATCACCCCCTACCCCTTCGCCCGCCCCAGTTTCGGAGCACGTTCGAACGGTTTGTCCCGATCGAACAGGTAACGGTAAGTCACATGTCGTTTACACCTCGCCGCCCGTACATAGCTCTCGACCATACGCATCATCAACGGGTTGAAATCGCCAATCCAGGCAAGCTCCAGCGAGCTGTACCGCTCCGGATTCCGCTCAACATACTGTTCGAACCGCCGGATCATCCCCGCCTCGACCCCTCGCCCCTGAAACTCAGCCGCCACGCCGAACACCACACCGAACAACCGCCCCTTCCGGCGTCGTACCTTAAGCCGCCAAAGCAACCGGAGTTTGTTCCACAACCCGAAACGCCCGTGAAAATCCTGAATCAGCACATTCAGGTCGGGCACGATCACGAAAAAGCCGATCGCCTGCTCCTTGTAGAAAGCGAAATAGAGCACCTCGGGATCCACAATCGGCGCCATCGCCCTGACCATCTCCAACGCATGCTCGAAATCCATCGGTTTCACCCCCGAAAACTGAGCCCAACCGCTGTTATAAACCGTCATGAAGTCCCGCGCCACCTTCTTTTTATCGCTCATATCGACCGCTTCGAACCGATAGTCCGGATTGGCGAACAACCGTTCGGCCTTCCGGTACAACGCCTCGGGCATGACATTCACCGTCAACTCCCGCAGATAGGTATGCTGGTCGAAATAGTTCCGGAAACCATAGGTCTCGAACAACCGTGCATAGTAAGGCGGGTTGTAGTTCATCCCGTACAGCGGCAGGGTAAAGCCTTCGACCAGCACCCCCCACCACTTCAGCCGGTCTCCGAAGTTGATTGAACCGTCCATCGCCTCCATCCCGCGCTCGGCCAGCCATTCGCGAGCCGCATCGAACAGCACGTTCGCGGCCTCCTGGTCGTCGATGCACTCGAAAAAGCCGCATCCGCCGGTCGGCTGGGCCTCTTCGGCGCTCTGCTCGCGGTTGTAAAACGCAGCGATCCGCCCTACGATCCGCCCCTCCTTACTGCTATCGTGCAAGGTCCAACGCACGGCCTCTCCGCCCTCGAACAAGGGATTCTTCGCCGGATCGAATACTTCAGCGATATCGGGCTCCAGGGGCTCGACCCACATGGGATCGGCACGATAGATAACCCGGGCCATCCGAATGAATTCACGCGATTCTCTCGCACTTTTCACCTCCCGCAATACATAATTCCCCATATTTAACTAATTTTAACTATTAAACTTTCTTTTGTTGCACCTTATCGGGAGGGTACTGTTCTCTTTGTGAACAAAGAGAACCAGAAAAACTTTAGACGGATGCTGACGCATCCTCCAGCTGCCGGCGGCCCAAATCTCAGACTCTTCTTTGGGCCGGGAGTTGTAGCGCGCTAATGCGAGCTAAACCTTTGGCGCGCTACAACCCCGCCCCAAACAC
Organism: uncultured Rikenella sp.; assembly: GCF_910579375.1. Classification (GTDB taxonomy): domain Bacteria; phylum Bacteroidota; class Bacteroidia; order Bacteroidales; family Rikenellaceae; genus Rikenella. The sequence goes on along the minus strand of NZ_CAJTUJ010000131.1, from coordinate 3,335 downwards.
AATCGCGAAGACTGAGGACTGCGGAGCCTGAGGCGTAGCGTAGCTGGCATAAAAGTTTTTGGTGCCGCTTTTTCCAAAAAGCGGCAGTTTCAGCCGGATAGGAGCAGAAAAAATGAATGATTACAGACAAAAATAGGGATAAAATGGGGAAGTACAGCGAGAAATTTTTCGTAGACATTGACTTTCATAACCTTATGCGCCAGCGGATTACCCGGATTCTTCTGGTGTGCAGCTCCTACGACCAGTTCACCCTCGAAGAAGACGGCCATATCGACGCCCAGATCGTTCGGGAATACAGCGACCTGAACCTGAGCAACCCACCCGCCTTCATCCGCGTCAGCTCCGGACTCGAAGCCCTCGAAAAGCTGCGGAACGGCGAGACCTTCGACCTCATTATCACCATGTTCAACATCGGCGAGATGGACGTTTTCACCCTCTCGCGGAAAGTGCGGGAGCTGCGGCCCGGAATCCCCTTCATCCTGATGAGCTCCTTCTCGCGCGAAGTCGCCCGGCGCGTGATGGAAGCCGACACCACCGCCATCGACTACATGTTCAGCTGGCAGGGCAACGCCGACCTGATCCTCGCCATCATCAAGATGCTCGAAGACCGGATGAACGCCCGCGAAGACATCCTCGGAATCGGCGTGCAGGCCATTCTGCTCGTTGAAGACAACGTCCGGTTCTACTCCGCCTACCTGCCCGACCTCTACCGCACCGTCATCCGCCAAACCAACGAATTCGTCCGCGAAGCCCTCAACGAACAGCAACGCATCCTGCGCAAACGCGCCCGCCCCAAGATTCTCTTCGCCCGCTCCTACGACGAAGCCGTCGAGCACTACGAACGCTACAAAGACCACCTGCTGGGGATCATCTCCGACGTCTCGTTCCGGCGCAGCGACGACCGGCCCGAACCCGACCCGCACGCCGGCGTCAAACTCTGCCGGCTGGTGCTCGCCGACCGTCCCACCATGCCCGTGGTGCTGCAATCCACCAGCCTCGAACACCGTCGCGACGCCGCCGAGCTGGGGGCCGACTTCATCTACAAACGCTCGCCCGACCTGTTGGGCGAACTGGCCGACTTCATCGACCGGCGGATGGCCTTCGGCGACTTCGTCTTCTACGATCCCCTGACCGGCGACGAGATCGCCCGGGCGCGCGACTTGGGCGAAATGCAGAACGCACTGGAACGGATTCCGACCGACGTGATGACCTACTACACGGCCCAGAACATGCTCTCGAAATGGCTCTACGCCCGGGGTATCTTCTCGCTGGCCCACATGCTGCGGGCGATGACCAACAGCATGTTCGAGACGCCGGACGAGATGCGCGAGTTCACCCTCCGGGCCATCAAAGGCTACCGTCGGCAGATGGGCCAGGGCGTCGTGGCCGAGTTCGACCCGGCCACCTACAACCAGTTCATCAGCTTCGCCCGCAGCGGCAACGGCTCGCTGGGCGGCAAGGCCCGCGGGCTGGCCTTTATCGGCAATATGCTCGAAACCTACAAACTCTACGACAAATGGGAGGGGGTGCGGGTGACCATTCCGCGGACGCTGGTGCTGGCTACCGACCATTTCGACCGCTTTATCCGCGAAAACGGGTTGCAGTCCTTGCAGGGAGCGGATCTGGACGACGCGGAGATCCTCTCCGAGTTTTCCGGCTCCCGGCTGCCGGACAAGGTGGTCGAAGACCTTCGGGTATTTCTGCGGAATGTGAAGCGGCCGCTGGCCGTGCGGTCGAGCTCTAAACTGGAGGACTCGCACTTCCAGCCCTTCGCGGGGATATACTCCACCTACATGGTGCCGCGCGTGGCCAACGAGGATCAGATGATCCGCATGTTGGGCAAGGCGATCAAGGGGGTCTACGCCTCGGTCTACTACCGGGCGAGCCGGGCCTACATCGAGGCGAGTTCGAACAGTCTGGCCGACGAGAAGATGGGGGTGGTGATTCAGGAGATTTGTGGGACGGAGGACGAGGGGTACTACTTTCCGACCTTGTCGGGGGTGGCGCGCTCGCTCAACTTCTACCCGATCGGCGACGAACGGCCGGAGGACGGGATCGCCAACATCGCGCTGGGGCTGGGCAAATTAGTGGTCGAAGGGGGGATTACGCTGCGTTTTTCGCCGGCCTACCCGAAACGCGTGCTGCAACTCTCGACGCCGGAGCTGATGTTGCGCGACACGCAACGGGTGATGTACGCCCTGTCGCTCGATCCGTCGCGGCTGCGGACGTCGACGGACGACGCGGTGAATCTGGTGCGGTTCGAGATTCCGAAGGCGGCCCATTTCCGCAATATGAAGTACGTGGCCTCGACGTGGGACGCGCTGAACCAGTCGGTGAGCGACTCGCCGAACGAGCCGGGGCGCAAGCTGATCACGTTCGCGCATATCCTGAAGTACGACACGTTCCCGCTGGCCGAGATTCTGCGGGAGCTGCTGCGGATCGGGGCGGAGGAGATGAAGTCGCCGGTGGAGATCGAGTTTGCGGTCAACATGGACGTTCCGTACGGGAACGAGAAGATATTCAACTTCCTGCAAATCCGCCCGATTGCGGAGGCGACGCAGCGCGACCGGCTGGAGTGGTCGTCACCGGAGGGACAGCCGGAGGGGGCGATTCTCTATGCGGAGTCGGCTTTGGGGCTGGGAAAGATCGAGGGATTGCGGGACATCATCTATGTCAAGCCGGGGCGATTCGAGCGTTCGGAGACGCCGCAAATGGCGGAGGAGATCGACGCGCTGAACACGGTGATGAAGCGGGAGGGGCTGAACTATGTGCTGGTGGGGCCGGGGCGCTGGGGGTCGAGCGACCCTTGGCTGGGGATTCCGGTGAAGTGGCCGCAGATTTCGGAGGCGCGGGTCATCGCAGAGTGCGGTCTGGAGGATTTCCGGGTCGATCCGTCGCAGGGGACGCACTTTTTCCAGAATCTGACGTCGTTCGGGGTGGGTTATCTGACGCTCAACCCGGCGATCGGAGACGGGGTGTTCGACGCCGGGGCCTTAGAGGTGCTGCCGTGCACGGCGGAAACGGCGCATTTCCGGCGGGTGAGCGTCCCGGAGGATCTGTTCGTCTTCGTGGACGGGCGCAACAACCGGGGCATCGTCCGCCTGGCTCGGGAGGCTGCGGAGGCCGATGATTAAGGTCTTCTTTCTCGTGGTGTATGGCAGCGAAAACGTCCTATCCTGTTTTCGAGGGCCGACCGTCCCCGCCCCGGGCTACCGTGACGCGGGGTACTTCAATGCTCCGGGCAGACTGAGCGGTGTCGGTAACAACGGGTTCGGCTGGTCTTCCGCGACGAGCGGTATCTACGGCTTACATTTGAGTTTCTACGTGACGTGGCT
>NZ_CAJTUJ010000130.1 GCF_910579375.1 uncultured Rikenella sp. | reverse complement strand
TTGGACGTGCTTTTGCGGCTCGTAGAACCGCCGGGCTTGCGGCGGGGCATCTTCGATGCCCGGGCCGGACGCCGAAGCCCGAACCCGACAGAATTGGGGAGGTGAATGGGTTGTTGCTCTTGCGGCTCTTTGAGCCGCGCAGTTCGCCGCCACCCCCGGCGGCGGGCTGCAACTCGTCGGAGCTCGTTGCACTCACCGCTGGCGGCGAACAGCTAAGACCTGAGAGCGAGTAGCGCGATTCCTTACGGAATCGCCGTTCTCGGGCGCAGCGATGCAATAGTGGCGCGTGGGGGCGCGCCGAGGACGAACCTCGCAGAATTGGGGTGGTTGAATGGGGAGTGCTTTTGCGACCCACAGGGTCCGCCGGGCCTGCGCCACCCCCGGAGCGCGCGGCCTGAACCCGCCAGAAAAAGGCGTTGTTCCTGCGATCCGTAGGGTCGTGTGGGCCGGACACTGGCCTACGCGAGGGACGTACAACATCTTTTACTGGCTGCCTCTACCCCATAGCAGTACCTCCCGAGCGTCCGACCGCATTGGAGTTGTACGTACCGGTCAGTCTTCGCGTGCCGCACGGCACGCAAACCGCAGAATCAAAATAGGAAAACGAATATAAGCCCGGGTTCTAAGTCCCCAATCGGTTCCGTCGAAAGCTCTTCTGTTCCGTTTATTCCGAGAGGCAACGCAACTGAAAACCGTTGCCGCGAGTGTACGCACTCGAAGGATCCATGATCGTCGCACTGAACAACAAACGCCAAGCGCCCGTGCTGCCGTCGGGCACCGACGCCGACCAGACCGTCCCCTCGCCGCCGACGCCGCTCAGCGCGCCCGAAGCGTAGCTGCGGTAGCCCGGGGCCGCTAAATCCATCCTCCCCACCCAAAAGGAGATCGAAAGCCGCGCGAATCTCCCGGAAATTCAGTAGCTTTGTGACATGGCGAAGAAAAGAAGACTCCTTCTCTTTCGGGGCGATAAACCCTTGTGGATTATCGTCGCATCGCTTTTTCTCGTATCCCTCCTCGTCGTCTACTCCGCCACCGCCGCCATGGCCTACCGCGAAGTTGACGGAAACACCTCCTACTACCTCTTTCGCCAGGCGCGATTCATCATGATCGGCTTCTTCGTCATCATCGTCGTGCACTGGATCGACTACAAATACTACGCCCGCTACGCCAGAGCCCTCTTTCGTCTCAGCGTCATCCTCGTCATGCTCGCTTATGTGATCGGCGTCTCCTTCAACGAAGCCGCCCGCTGGCTGCGAATTCCCTTTCTCGGCTTCACCTTCCAGCCATCGGAACTGCTTAAAGTGACCTTGGTGCTGGTCGTCGCCCAGCAACTCGGGATTCGGCAACGCGTGATCGCACAAATCCCTATTTTGCCCCCATTGACACCCGGCGGGTGGGGCCGAAATCCTCAACGCAGCTTCGATATCTGGTATAAAACCACCCGGCCTCTGATCCTGCCCATCGTGGTCGCCACCCTGGTCGTTCTGCCCTCCAACTTCTCCACCGCCGCCATCTTGTGGGTGACCTGTATGATTATGCTGATGATCGGTCGTGTGCGGCAGAGCGAACTCAACCGGCTGACCCTCTTTGCCATAGTAGTCGGCGGCCTCTTGATCGGCACCATGTATCTGGCCGGCGTCGGCCGGGCCGAGACCTGGGCCAACCGCCTGACCCAGTTCATAGCCCCCGGCGAGACCGTCGCCGACACCAAACAAGTCAGCCAGGATCGCTATCAGATCGAACAGGCCGAGATCGCCATCGCCTCCGGCGGCGTCTTCGGCAAAGGGCCCGGGAACAGTACCCAGCGCTCGCAGCTGCCCCACCCGTACTCCGACTTCGCCTATGCCTTCATCGTTGAAGAGTACGGCATCGTCGGCGGAATCATCGTCTTTGTTTTGTACCTTTGGATATTTTACCGCGCCGGGCTGATCGTGCGGCGGTGCAGCCGGCCGTCTCAGGGGTTGATGGTGCTCGGTCTGAGCCTGATCGTCACCATGCAGGCCTTCGTGAACATGGCCGTTTCGGTCGGCTTGATGCCCGTGACCGGCCAGCCCCTGCCCTTGATCAGCCTCGGGGGATCGTCCGTTTTTTTCACCTGTGTGGCGATGGGTATGATCCTCGGCGTAAGCCGCGAAAGCGAACGGGAACAGCAGGAGAACGAAGCCCGGCTGCGGAGAGAGGCGATTCTTGCCGCCGGCGGCGATCCGGACGACGAAGAGGCGGAACCCGAAACCGTTGCGGCGCCCAAGCGGCCGCTCGTCTTGGGGCGGCGGCGACAGGCGGATGCACACCCGGCGGCCTCCGTTTTCGACAGCGAGGACGAGGAGGACGATTTGGTGCTCGTCGACCGGGGCGACGGGAACGATTGGGACGACCGCTCCGTTGACGGACGTCGCGAGATTATCGATTTAATGGACGATGACGATGAATAACAGACCGTTACGCGTGATTATCAGCGCGGGAGGAACCGGCGGACACATCTATCCGGCCGTGGCCGTGGCCGATGCCCTTCGGGCGAAGCTTGGCGAGGAAGGCGTCGAGATGCTTTTCGTGGGGGCCGAGGGGAAGATGGAGATGGAGCGGGTGCCGAAAGCGGGGTACGAGATCGTCGGGTTGCCTGTGGCGGGATTGCAACGGCGGCCGTTGCTCTCGCGCGCCAATTTGGAACTGCCGTTCAAGGTGATGCGGAGTCTCGGCCGGGCGCGGCGGATCATCCGGGAGTTTCGACCCGATGTGGCCGTCGGCTTCGGCGGGTATGCCAGCGGGCCGGTGCTGTGGGCGGCTCAGCGGAGGGGGATTCCGACCGTGATTCAGGAGCAGAACTCCTATGCGGGGTTGACCAACCGGCTGCTCGCGAAGCGGGCCAAGGCCGTGTGTGTGGCTTATGAGGGGATGGAACGATTTTTCCCGGCAGCGAAACTGCGGTTTACCGGCAACCCTTTGCGCGACCGCTTTTCGGCCGTGGCGGAGCCTTCCGCGGAGGTGCGGGCCGAAGCGGCTGAATACTTCGGCTTTCCGGTCGACTCGGGGCGGAAGACCTTGCTCGTGGTGGGGGGTAGTCTCGGGACTCGGACGCTGAATCAGTGCATGCTGAAGGGGCTGGACACGTTTGCAGCGCATTCGAACGATGTACAGGTGATCTGGCAGAACGGAAAGTATTATGAACCGCAGATTGCAGCCGCCATTGCCGCGCGTGAGGGCGGATTGCCGGCGAATGTGTGGCGGGGGGCTTTCATCGAGCGGATGGATCTGGCCTATGCCTTGGCCGACGTGGTGGTGGCGCGGGCCGGAGCCGGGACGGTGTCGGAGCTCGAACTCGTCGGGCGTCCGACGATTTTCGTCCCCTCGCCGAATGTGGCCGAGGATCACCAGACCAAAAATGCGCGGGCGTTGGTTTCGAAAGAGGCAGCCTGGATGGTGGCCGACGCGGAGGCCGAGGCGGAGGCCGTGCCGTTGGCTTTGGAGCTGCTGGCCGATGCCGGTCGGTGTGCGGAACGGGTGGCTAATCTGCGTCGGCTGGGGCGTCCCGGAGCGGCTGCCGAAGTGGCTAAGACAGTGATCGATATAGCAAATGAACGAAACGAAAAATAGCATCTATTTTGTCGGGATCGGCGGCATCGGGATGAGCGCGCTGGCCCGTTATTTCAGGCATGCGGGGTGGCTCGTGGCGGGTTACGACCGGACGCCGTCGCCGCTCACGGCGGCTCTTGAGGCGGAGGGGATCGCCGTGCACTACGAGGATTCGGTCGACCGGATTCCGGAGGCGTTCAGGGATCCGCTGAAGACACGGGTGATTTATACCCCAGCCGTGCCGGTCGACCATGCCGAACTGTGCTGGTTCAGGACGCAGGGGTTCGAAGTGCTCAAACGGTCGCAGATGCTCGGCCTGCTGGGCGAGGGGCGGCGGGTGATGGCGGTGGCGGGGACGCACGGTAAGACCACGACTACGACGATGGTGGCCCACTTCAATGCGGTGGCGGCGGGCGAGGGATCGGCTTTTTTGGGCGGCCTGTCGAAGAATTTCGACTCGAATCTGGTGCTCGGCGCCGGGTTGCGGATGGCGGTCGAGGCCGACGAATTCGACCGCTCGTTTCTGCAACTCCATCCGCAGGCGGCTGTTATCACGTCGGTCGATCCTGATCATCTGGATATTTACGGCACTTATGAGGCGGTGCGCGAGGCTTTTGCGCAGTTCGCCGGACAGATCACGCCGGGCGGAACGCTTATTCTCAAAAAGGGGATTGAGTTGCCTTTGGAACAGGCCGATATCCGGCGGTACACGTACCATGTGACGGATTCCGGGGCGGATTTTCATGCCGAAAATCTTCGTGTCGACGGGGGGGGATACTATACGTTCGATTTGGTCTTTCCGGATCGGCGGATCGAGCGTTGTCGGCTGGGGATTCCGGGTTTGGTGAATGTCAAAAACTGTGTGGCGGCGGCGGCGTTGGTGTGGAGCGAGGGTTTTGTCTCGGACGAGCGGATGCGCGAGGCGATTGCGACTTTCCGGGGGGTGCAGCGGCGGTTCGATTTCTGGGTCAATGATCCGTCGGTGGCGGGCGGGACGATCTATATGGACGATTATGCCCACCATCCGGCGGAGCTGCGGGCGATGTTGTCTTCGGTGCGGAAGATGTTTCCGGAGCGGGAGCTGACGGTGATTTTCCAGCCTCATCTTTACACCCGGACGCGCGATTTTGCGCCGGAGTTCGCCGAGGCATTGAGTTTGGCGGATCGGGTGTGGCTGTTGCCGATCTATCCGGCTCGGGAGCTGCCGATTCCGGGTGTGGCGTCGGAGATGATTTTGGACGGGATCACGACGCCTCGGAAGAGGTTGATTTCCAAGGAACAACTTCTGGAAGAGGTAGCGGCGTTGGCAACCGGGGGCGTGCTGGTGACAGCGGGGGCAGGCGATATCGACCGTTTTTGTGCCCCGGTGGCCGCGCTTGTGCAACGGAAGAACGGCGGGGTGGGGTAGGCGCGCGAGCGAAGGGTTGGGCCGAGGCTTTGCGCAGGCGGTCAGACCCGGCCAGAGCATCCCGTAGGGATGCGCTCTAAAGTTTTTTCGGTTCCTTTTGTTCACAAAAGGAACGGTTCTGTCCGGCACAGAGCTTGACGCGCGCCACGCCAAAAGAAGCGATTCAACTATTTCGGCGGTAGCCGAATATAGATGAATCGCGCAGGC
>NZ_CAJTUJ010000129.1 GCF_910579375.1 uncultured Rikenella sp. | reverse complement strand
GGCGGAAATCTTATTCAAACGCGAAACACGCGTTTGAATGATTTCCTTTTCCAGCAATCGCGCGCGGATGGGCATTGTCCCGGATAGAACTGTTCCTTTTGTGAACAAAAGGAACCGAAAAAACTTTAGACGGATGCTAACGCATCCTCCAGCTGCCGACAGCCTAACCCTTTATCCGCAAGGCCGGGCAGACCGTCTTTACATCGGGCGGGCGGTGCCTTCCGGCACTCGGAATGGGCCGTATCGACCTTAATCAGCTGTCTTTATGCGTTTTCCGGCAGGCGTGCGATCACGGTGCGCATCCCCGTGGTCTTCTCGTCCAATTTCACGCAAATCTCACTCCCGACCGGTAACAAAATGTCGACCCGGGAACCGAATTTGATAAAGCCGCACTCGCGTCCCCGCTGCGCCGTCCCGCCCACGCAGGAATAACTCACGATCCGCCGCGCAACGAAACCGGCGATCTGGCGAAACAAAACCCGATGACCGCCCCCCGTCCGTACCACGGTGGTCGTCCGTTCGTTGTCGGTCGAGGATTTCGGATGCCAGGCCACCAGAAAACGTCCCGGATGGTACCGGAAGTAATCGATGATGCCGTTCACCGGATACCAGTTGATGTGGATGTTCCAGATCGACATGAAGATCGAGACCTGGATCCGCGGCTCGGAGAGGATCTCCTCTTCGAATACCTCTTCGATCGCCACCACGCGGCCGTCAGCCGGTGCCACCACACAGGCGTCGTCCGTGCAGTCCAACGCCGCCCGACGCACCGGAATCCGGAAAAATCGGCACACGAAAAGCACTTTCAACAGCATGAAAAAGACAATCGTCCCGCTCAGCCAGAGCGGGAGAAAACGCACCGCCGCAAGTGCCGCTACGAGAGCGATAAGAATACTGGTCGTGATGATCCGTCGTCCTTCCCGGTGTAAATATTTGCGCATCTGGTTCGATTATAGTCGTTTCCGTATCGTTTCTGGCTGGGCCCTATCCCCTCTGATTCATCCTATTCGATCAATCCGGTCAGCAGGATGTAGACCCACGCCGCCGGCACCGCCAGCAACAAGGCGTCGAACCGATCCAGCAGGCCGCCGTGTCCCGGAATGATATTTCCTGAGTCCTTGACTCCGATCACGCGTTTGAATTTCGATTCGATCAGGTCGCCTCCCGTCGCTGCCAGGGCAATGATGAGGCCGAAGCCGAACCAAGCTAACCTGAGCCACAGCGGATTCTCCACGCCCGCCGTCCCGAACAAGTTCCGCTGGTCGGCATACAGCGCCCCCGTCTCCGGACTCCAATAGAGCGCGTACCACACCAAAGCCGTCCCCACCGCAAAAAGAATCCCTCCCGCAAACCCCTCCCACGTCTTTTTGGGCGAGATCACCGGCGCCATCTTATGCCGCCCCACCGCGCTCCCCACCAGATAAGCCCCCGTGTCCGAAAGCCACACGACGGTCATCAGCGTCACCACCAGCATCGGGTTCAAGAGCTGGATCAGGACGAAAGCCTGCGCGATGTACAATCCGCCCCACACCGTCCATCTCCCCCGCCGCTCGCCGAGAACGCCCCGGTTTTGGGCGAGCAGGCGGTAGTATTCCCACAAAGTAAGCCCCCCGAGTGTCGTCCACAGCAGGTAGAACGTTCCTCCCGGTCGCTCCGTCTCCGGATCGTACCACGCCAGCGTCAGGCCCACCATCACCAGAACGAGAACGATTCCGCTCACGGTGCGTGTGATCAGAGACTTAGCTTTCATTCGCCGAGCCCTCCTCCGTTTTAGCCTCCGTTTTGTCCGCTTCGGTAGCTGCGGGCTGCACCGAGTCCAACGGATTGCGCGCCCCCTCCTGCCGTTTGCCGAAAATCCGCTCCAAGTCCTCCGTAAAAATCACTTCACGTTCCAACAGCAACTCTGCCAGCTGCCGAAGCCCTTCGCGCTGTTCCCAGAGCACTTGTTTGGCCAGTTGGTAGCACTCTTTGAGCAGGGTGTTGACTTCGTCGTCGATCAACCGGGCGGTCTCCTCGCTGTACGGCTTCCCGAAAGCCATTTCGCTCTGCCCCGTGCTGTCGTAAAAACTCCGGTGTCCCACCGCCCGGCTCATCCCGTAGTAGGCCACCATCGCATATGCCTGCTTCGTCGCCCGCTCCAGGTCACTCAACGCCCCCGACGATATCTCCCCGAAGGTAAGTTCCTCCGAAGCCCGCCCGCCGAGCAGCGACGCGATCTCGTGGGTCATCTGTTCGCGTGTGGTGATCTGCCGTTCGTCCGGCAGGTACCACGCCGCTCCCAAAGCCTTTCCGCGCGGGATAATGGTCACTTTCAGCAGCGGATCGGCCCATTTGAGCATCCAGCTGACCGTAGCGTGCCCCGCCTCGTGGTAAGCGATCGCCCGCCGTTCCACGTCGGTGAGGATTTTGTTTTTCCGCTCCAGACCGCCGATAATCCGATCCACGGCGTCCATAAAGTCCTGCCGTTCGACCTGTTTCTTGTTTTTCCGGGCCGCGATCAACGCCGCCTCGTTGCAAACATTCGCAATATCGGCTCCCGAGAAGCCCGGTGTCTGCCGTGCGAGGAAGTCGGTGTCCAAGTCCGGATCGAGTTTCAGCTTCTTGAGGTGGACGGCGAAGATCTCGGCCCGCTCCTTGATGTCCGGCAGTCCGACCTCGATCTGCCGGTCGAACCGCCCCGCCCGCAGCAAAGCCTTGTCCAGAATATCCGCACGATTCGTGGCAGCCAGAATGATGACCCCCGCATTGGTTCCGAACCCGTCCATCTCGGTCAGCAGCTGGTTGAGGGTATTTTCCCGCTCGTCGTTCGACGACCACCCGCTGTTTTTCGACCGGGCCCGTCCGATGGCGTCGATTTCGTCGATAAAGACGATACACGGCGCCTTCTCTTTCGCCTGCTTGAAGAGGTCGCGCACGCGCGATGCCCCCACCCCCACAAACATCTCAACAAAATCGGAACCGCTGATCGAGAAGAACGGCACATTAGCCTCCCCGGCCACCGCCTTGGCCAACAAGGTCTTACCCGTCCCCGGAGGCCCCACGAGCAGAGCACCCTTCGGAATCTTCCCGCCGAGTTCGCTGTATTTCCCCGGATTCCGGAGGAAGTCGACCACCTCCATCACTTGGATCTTCACCTCTTCGAGCCCCGCCACATCTTTGAAAGTGACTTTCTGGTCGTTGTCCTTGTCGAAAAGTCTCGCTTTTGCCTTCCCCACGCTGAACACGCCGCCGGCGCCGCCTCCGCCTCCCGCGCCGCCCGACATCCGCCGCATCAGGATGATCCAGAAGACGACGATGGCGATAAACGGCAAGGCCTGCCAGAACAGCGTCCCCCATCCGGAGTTGTCGTTCTCGAACGTGAGCCCCGGAACCTCGCCCTGTTCCCGTCCCGCAGCCGTCCCGCCGATCGTCCTGCGGTTGATGCTGTCCCGCGCCGCCTGGTAGTCATTCTCGAACTTTTCGAGCGAGCCGATGTTGAAGTAGAATTGCGGCCCTTTGGTCGGAATGTATTTATAACGCTCCTGTGCTTTGTATTTCGCCACTGTGCCCGGCCGGAGCCACACTTCGGCCACTTCGCGATTGACGATCTGCACGCGTTGCAGGTCTCCGCTCGGCATCAGGGTGTCGCGCAGGGCATCCCAGCTGATCCGACTCTGCCGTCCGCTCTCGCCGAAGTAGGCCCAGCCGAGAATGACGGCTATAATAATGCCCCACATCCAATAGATATTGAATCTGGGGCGCAAGGTATTCCGTTTTTCGTTTGCCATATATCAGAGGTGTGCCGCAAGCGGGCACGGATATGCGTTTTTTGTGTGCGGTTAGTATGCTTCGTATCTTTTAATACTGGTCTTCGTACCGGGTCAGTTCTCCGTCGGCCCAGAGCTCTTCGAGGCGGTAGAAGTCGCGCATCTCGCTTTGGAAGATGTGTACCATGACGTTCCCGTAGTCCATGGCCACCCACAGCGCATTGTCGAGCCCCTGTATCCGGTAGGGTTTTTCGCCGATCTCCCGGAGGGTGAGCTCTTCGACTCCCGCGGTGATAGCGGCGACCTGGGTGGTGGATTCGGCCTGACAGATCACGAAGGCGTCGCAGACGGCTCCGTCCAGCGCGGTGAGGTCGAGGCTGACGATCCGGTCGGCTTTCTTGTCCTGCATGGCATGGACGATGGTGCGGAGGAGGGTTTGGGTATTTTCGTTCATTCGTTTCGATGGGGTTGCGGTCTCCCGCGGTCGAGGGGGCCCGATTTCGGACACTTTGCAGGAAACAAAGGTAAGTAATTTTTTTCTTTCGTGTTTTTTTCGAGCGGAGTGCGGGCGCTACCGGATTTCGGGCCGGTTGGCGGCGGGTTCTCCGGCCGGCAGGGGTTGCAGGGTGCCGAGGAACTGGAGGTGCTGGGTGTCGGAGCCCTGGATGGTGAGCGAGGTCTCGCCGGTGTCGAAGATTTCGAAGGTGAGGATGTAGCTGCGGTGGTTGGAGCGTTCATGGGCGCCGATGACGATCCATCCTTTCTGTTTCCCGGCGGGGAGGTTCTCCACGCGGATGGCGGGGTCGGGAGCGGTGAAGAAGAAGGGCGACCGGTCGGGGTTGTAGATGGTGTTGTAGACGTAGCCGTAGTAGGGGAGGCTGCACACGAGGCTGTCGGGGGTGACGGCGACTTCGTAGTAGGTGTTGAGGTTGGCGTAGGGGATGCCTGTGATTTGGGTGACGACGCGGTTGGGGACGAAGAGGAACCGTTCGCTGCGGAGGATGGAGTCTACGGAGCGGGCGGTGGCGGCGGCTTGTTCGGCTCGCCGGGTTTTTCGGTCGTTGTTTCGGCCTGCGGAGGCGGGCAGGGCGTGGGGCAGCACGAGTAGCACGAACAGGAGTCCGAGCAGCAGGGTCGGAAAGAATGATCTGGTTTTCATGGGTGTGACGGATTAGGTGATATAGGTACAGGGTTTTGAGCAGAAATTGTGCCACGGCGGGTGCGGTGTCGGTTTTTGGGTCGAGGCGGTCGTGCGTTTTTGGGGTAGAGGCTGCCGCAGCGAAACGCAGTTTCGCCCGTCCACGTACCCGTTGGGTGTTTTGTTAGGGTTGTCTCTGCTTTACTAAGTGTGGCCCGCGCACCGAGATTATGGCCGCCGGCAGCTTGAGGATGCGTCAGCATCCGTCTAAAGTTTGGCTACGCCTTCCTCCTGGCACCTCGGCCATTCAAACAAGTTTGATGGC
>NZ_CAJTUJ010000128.1 GCF_910579375.1 uncultured Rikenella sp. | reverse complement strand
GCTCCGCCGCGTTTTGCCGTCGCCCGCTGGGATTTCATCTCGATTTTGCTCACCGCAAAACGAGTGAAATCCCTTATTTACGCGGGCGGGCGACGGAGTTTTCGTGAGTGGGCAAATTTTTTCGCGCGCCGGGGAAATCTTGTCAAAACACGCAAGCACATTTTGACGATTTCCCTCTTTAGGCGTGGCGCGCGGTTTGGTTTGAGGGGACTGGCCTCGGGCCGGCCGGGCCCCACGTCCCGTGGACGGGAAATGCTGACGCATTTCAACTGACAGCCTGCCCCTACGCCCGACGCCGCGAACGGATGAGACGAAGCGCCTCGCCGATCCACAACACTGCCGATGTCGCTCCGATCGCGATCGCCCAATCCCTCAACGACAACGGAACGACCCGGAACACTTCGCCGCCGAACGAAACGATCACCACCTGGCCGATCACGATCAAAGCCGCGACCAGCAGGAAACCCGTGTCGTGCCACAAACCGTGGAACGCCGAACGACCGCTCGCATAGGCCTTCGCATTGAACATATTCCAGAACTGCAACAACACGAATACCGTAAAAAAGAGTGACAATTCATACGCCGTCACCCCTCCGCCGGTGTGTCCGAACCAAGCCAGCAAGCCCAGCAGAACCGCCACGAAACCGAAGCCCGTCCAGAGGATCGACCGGCGCATGACAGGCGTGATGATAAAATCGGTCGTCCGCCGCGGCCGATGCGACATCTCGCTCCGATCCGGAGGCAACGACGCCAAGGCGCCCGCCGCAAAGGTGTCCATAATCAGGTTGACCCACAGCATCTGGGTCACCGTCAGCGGCAGGGCGAACCCCAGCAACGACCCCAGAAAAACGATCGTCAACGCCGCCACATTGATGGTCAGCTGGAACAGGACAAACCGCTGGATATTCCGGTAAACCGACCGCCCCCACATCACCGCCGTGGCGATGCTGGCGAACGAGTCGTCCAGCAGCGTGATGTCGCTCGCCTCGCGCGCCACCGACGTGCCGCTCCCCATCGACAAACCCACGTTGGCGAAGTTCAGGGCCGGCGCATCGTTCGTCCCGTCGCCCGTCACCGCCACCACCTCGCCCCGACGCTGCAAAAGCTGCACGAGACGCTGTTTGTCCATCGGCCGGGCCCGCGACATGATCTTGATCTCCGCCGCCCGTTCCAACGCCTCTTCGTCCGAGAGAGCCTCCCACTCGACGCCCGTAATCTCGTTCCGCGGGCCGTCCGACGCCGGATCCCACAGCCCGATCCGACGACCGATCTCGCGAGCCGTCCCCGGCGTATCGCCTGTCACGATCTTGACGGCAATCCCCGCCTCCATACACTCGGCCACCGCCGCCGGCACATCCTCCCGCACCGGATCCATAATCGCCGTATAGCCCGCAAACGTCAATCCCCCCTCGGCCACCAAAGCCTTGAGCGCCTCGGCATCGGCATGAGCATACTTCGCTGACTCATCCCCCGCCGGCAAAATCCGATAAGCAAATCCCAACGTCCGCATCGCCTGCTGCTGATATTCGGCCAATTGCGCCTCCACCTCCGTCCGCTGCGCCTCCGACAGGCCGGCACAATGCCCCAGAACGATCTCCGGAGCCCCCTTCACGTACAAAACGGTTTGTCCGTCGATCCCCTCCGCCCCCGAGCGAACAAGCGTCGCCATATACTTATTCCGGGTCGAGAACGGCAACCGGGCGATAACCTCGGCCCGTTCGCGCCACCCGGCATAGCTCTCTCCGGCCGCATCGAGCCAAAGCAGCAACGCCCCCTCGGTCGGATTCCCGAGGGCTTTCGGCTGGTTCGGATCGTCGCGATTCAGCTCGGCCGTCGTATTGACCGCAACCCCCTCGTACACAACACTTTCCGGAACACCGAAATCAAAATGGGCCGCCTCGACGCTCATCCGGTTGGCAGTCAGCGTCCCCGTTTTGTCTGTACAGATCACGGTCGTGGCCCCCATGGTCTCGCAAGCGTGCATCTTGCGCACCAGATTATTGGACTTCAGCATCTTCCGGATCGACAGCGCCAGCGCCAGCGTCACCGCCATCGGCAACCCTTCGGGCACGGCCACGACAATCAGGGTCACCGCCACCATAAAGTAGTTCAGTATCCGTCCCGCCGCGTCGAGCCCGATCCAAGCCTGAGCCGACAGCGGATCGACTCCGAAAAAGAGCCCCAGCGAAGCAATCCCGGCACAGACTAACATCCCGCACAACAGCCAGAAAAACCAGCCCCGCCGCGCAATCCCCGCCGACATCTGCCGCGGCCGGCCGGCCAGATCGAAAGCGTCGTAAACCAACGGCAGCCACATCTTGACCGAAGCCACCGCCAGCCCGGCGAACACTGCGCCGAGCAGCCCCAGCTGCCCCCACGTAAAGCGGTCGTGGCCGTCGAAAACGTCCTTCAGAAACAAGGCCGCAAAGGTGAAAACGGCCAGGCCGAAGCCCACCACGCCGATCAGCTTGGCCAGCCGTTCGAGCTGGCGGTTGAGAGGGGTATTCTCCTCGGCCTGCACCGTCGCCTGGGTGGCTACACGCCCGAACTCGGTAGCGTCTCCCACGCGAACCACCCGGGCGACGCCGTGCCCCTCGATGACGCTCGTCCCGCGCAGGACAAGGTTCCCGGGGTAGGTGGCATCGGGCCGGAACTCCTCGGGATGGATGGTCTTAAAGGCGGAGGGCTCGCCGGTCAGGTTGGATTCGTCGACCTGCAAGGCCATGGCTTCGAGCAGCTCCGCATCGGCCGGCACCTCGTCGCCGGTTTCGAGCAGGATGATGTCGCCGACCACGATCTCCCGTTTCCCCACCTCGCGCACCTGTCCGTCGCGGATCACCCGCACCGGGGTGTCGTCGTTCACCTGGTTGAGGAGGTCGAATTTGCGGGCGGCATCGACTTCGAACCAGAACGAGACGCCGGTGGCCAGAAAAATGGCGCAGAATATCCCGACGGTTTCATAATATTCGCCGTGGACGAACGAGATGCCCAACGACAGAAAAGCGGCGATCAGCAGAATCCGGATAACGGGGTCGGAAAATTTACCCAAAAACAGTTTCCACAACGGCGTCCGCGGCGGAGGGGTCAGCACGTTCTCGCCGTGTTCGGCCCGGCTCGCTTCGACTTCGCGGGCACTCAATCCTCGGTGTGTCATAACAAAATACTTCTTCTAAAGGGATAAAAAGACTACAAGGCGTTGATCTTCAATAATTGTTCCATATATTTCCGATCGTTGGCCAACCGGGGCACTTTGTTCTGTCCGCCGAGTTTCTTGCGTTCGTCCATCCAGCGGTAGAAGGCTCCTTTCCGCGCGACGACGAGCTGCGGCGGCATGAGGGTGGTGTTTTTGAACCGTTTGGCGGCGTAGTCGGAGTTGACCTCCTGCAAAGTACGGTCGAGGGTCTCGGCAAAGAGCATGACGTCCGACGGCGGAGCGGAAAATTCGACGAACCACTGGTGTGCCCCCTTGGCCCGCCCTTCCATAAAGATCGGGGCGGCGGTGTATTCGAGCACGCGGGCACCTGTCGCGGCACAGGCCGCCGAGACGGCACGTTCGGCGTTGTCGATGACGATCTCTTCGCCGAATGCGTTGATGTAGCTCTTGGTCCGTCCGGTAATCCGGATTTTATGAGGGGCGAGGCTGGTGAATTCGACGGTGTCGCCGATCATATACCGCCACAGGCCGCCCGAGGTGGAGATGATCATGGCGTAGTTGACGCCGATCTCGACATCGGCCAGCGTCACGGCCTTCTCCGGCCGGTCGAGCTCGCCGACGGGCAGGAATTCGTAGAAGACGCCGTAGTCGAGCATCAGGAGCATGTCGGAGGTGGAAAGGTTGTCCTGTAGGGCGAAGAAGCCTTCGGAGGCGTTATAGGTCTCCATGTATTTCATCTGCGACGAAGGAATCAGCCGCCGATATTGTTCGCGATAGGGTGCAAAGCTGACGCCGCCGTGGATAAAGAGGGAGAGGTCGGGCCACACTTCGAGCAGATTGTCGGTGCCGGTGTATTCGAGCATGCGGTTCATGAGCACGAGGTTCCACGAAGGCACGCCGACGAAAGCGGTCACGCGTTGTTTGGAGCATCGCCAGCAGATGGCGTCCACTTTGCGTTCGAAGTCGGGAATCAGGGCGATGTGGGTCGAGGGTTCGCGCAGGCGATTGACCCACCCCGGGGCGTTGTGGATCAGGATGGCGGAGAGGTCGCCGCTCTGGACGCCTCCACCGAGGGGGTCGAGCCGGTGGCTGCCGCCGAGGGTGAGGGTCTTGCCGCTGAAGGCTTTGCTCCGGGGGTGGTAGTAGGCGAAAAGGGCCATAGTATCCCGCCCGCCCTGGAAGTGACACTGGTGCAAGATCTCATCGGTGACGGGAATGTATTTGCTCCGGTCGCCGGTGGTGCCGGAGGATTTGGCGAACCAGCCGACTTTGCCGGGCCAGAGGATGTTCTCTTCGCCGCGGCGCATGCGTTCGATTTCGGTCTGAATGTCGTCGTAGTTCACGACCGGTATCCGCCGCTGGTAGGTCTCGACGGAGTCGTAGGCGTGCATGTCGTAGTGTCGGAAGTAGTCGGTCTGTGCGCCGTAGCTCATCAGGAGCCGGAATTGTTCGGCCTGGACTTCCCACGGGAAGCGCCGGAAGTGCTCGATGGCTTTGAGCCGTTTGGAATAGAGGGTGGTGAGTATCGAATTGATCAATGACATGGCGATATTTTCTCGCTGTTATATGCTGGTTTTCATCTGGTTCATCGGTCGGAGGGCGGTCCGGCTCGGCTCCGCCCCGGGCTTCCGCTACAATGCGCCGGGGGTGTTGGGCTACTCGGGCAACCATGGGTACCAATGGTCGTCGGCTGTCAGCGACATCAAGGGGACATTGTTCGGTTTCAGCATGGAGCGTCTCGAAACCAATGGTCCGAGCAGTCGCGGTAACGCTCTTCAGTTGCGTTGCCTCTCGGAATAAACGGGGTGCGTACCCGCGGTGGGCAAGGAGCTGGAGCTACCTTATTCTGACCTGGCAGCGGGCTGCAAGAACATAGCCCAATTCACCTATTAACCGTTCGCCGCCAGCGAAGCGCAACCGAGTTTGCGAAAATGCAATTGCTTTAGCGGGTTGAAGCCTGCGGGGCCTAAAAGCAACGTCAGTTGCGGGCCTCCGCTGCGGGAGGCTTCGGCCCACGCGACTCTACGAGTCGCAGGAGCACTACCCATTCGTCTCTTG
>NZ_CAJTUJ010000127.1 GCF_910579375.1 uncultured Rikenella sp. | reverse complement strand
TCCCGGCAGTCGGAATGGGCAGCCTCTACCCCATTCTCTGTCCGCGCGCTGGCGGAAATCTTATTCAAAGCGCAAATCGCTTTGAATGATTTCCTACTCCAGCTGTCGCGCGCGGGTGAGCTTTGACCCGCCTGAAACTGTTCTCTTTGTAAACAAAGAGAACCAGAAAACCGACGCTGCCAGCGAGAGCAATGCAAACGCTGTTTGCAAATTGCCGAGCGGCGAGGAGGAACCGGGTAGCGTTCCGAGAGCAGAGACCGTTTACGGGCTATGCCGAGGTAGCACGAGGAAGCCTAAGGCAACGCGTAGCCAAACTTTAGACGGATGCTGCGCATCCTCAAACTGCCGGAGGCTCAAATCTCTGTCCGCGCACCAGGCAAATGAGTCCCAGCCTTCCCGCAACGCCTTTCGCAACAAAAAAGGGTTTCTCTCGAATGAGAGAAACCCTTAACTATCCTGTGCGAGTAAGTCTTAGAATTTTGAGTCGAAACCCGCTTAACTAAGCCTACTTCCACACAGCTACAACAGGCCCGATAAAAAGCTACCGCCCTTGCTGCGCCTTGTCTTTTTCCTTTGCCGCCGCATAGCTGATCGAAAGCGCATTAGCCCGCCGCAACTCCTGTTTGATATCCGTCACCAGCCCCATCTTGGTCGTGGCGTCGATCTTCAAGCTGACGGTCATATCCGGCCGTTCGTTTTCTTTCAGTTTGTCGCGTTCGGCAGCAATGAACTCGGTGATGTTGGTCAGCGAGCTGTACGCTCCGTTGAGCTGGATACGCGGCGCCGTCCCGAGTTGCTGAACGAACTCTTTCTTGGGCGGCCCCACATAGATGTAGCTGACCAAAGATTTTTTTTCGAGTTTCTGTGCTTCGCTCGCCTTCGGAGAGTCGATCTGCACCTTCAGTTCCACCTCGCGCATCGTCGTGGTGGCCATGAAGAAGAACAGGATCATGAAGACAATGTCCGGCAACGAAGAGGTAGAAATCCCCGGAGTACCTTTTCCTCCGCCCTTTCTTTGAATGATTGCCATAATTATTTTCCTCCTGTCAGGTTACGCGGTTCGGCTTCCGAGATTTTGACCGGAATCGCCTTGTTAATCGCCTTCTGCTGTTCAGGGCTCAGGTCGGAATACGGCCTCCCGAACGATTTTTGCGCCAGGTCGTTCTTCGCTTCGTTATAGGCCTTGGTCAGTTCGTTCTGCACCTTGAGGTACATTTCGTAACTGGTACCGCGGTCGTTCTGGAGCGAGATCAGCCCTTTGCTCACCGGATAGCTGCCGAGCAGCGGGATTTCGGTCATCTCCTTCTCCGGCATGGTGGGATCGTTGGTCGGGTTGGTGATAAAGGTTTTCGCCTTTTCGCTCAGCCCCGATATATCCATCCGTTGTCCCGCCACCAGGAGCTGGTTATTGCCGCTGACGAACACCTGGAGCACATTCCGCTCGTGGGCGTCCATCCCCGGGTCGTTGTCCTGTTCGACCAGGGGGGGCAATTTCCGGGAGATCCCCGAATCGACGTTCATCGAAGTCGTCATCAGCCAGAAGATGAGCAACAGGAACGCGATGTCGGCCATAGATCCGGAATTGATTTCTGGAACTTTTCTTTTCGCCATCTTCGTGAGCGGTTATTTTTTGATGAGTTTGTAGACTTCACCGAAGAGGATGCTGAGGATCACCCCGATGAAGGCGATGTAGGTGGCATAGAGTGCCGTATCGCTGAACTTGAGTTCGAACGAGTCGTCCATCGTCTTGCCGCTGGCGAGCCGGATCGGTTCGTCGCTCGCCAGAGCGTACGACACGAGGAGCACGACCACCAGCACACCCAGTCCGATCAACGAGCGGGTCGCGCTCTTCGGATTCTGGAAGACGGCGAACAGCGGCATGATAATCACCAGCGCAATCGTGAGGAGCACCATCACCAAAGCCCAGATGAGCATCATGTTGAGCGTCACGCTCTCTTCGCCTTCGACGAAAGTCGCTGCCCCGACAACCACCAGAATGGCCGAAACGATCAGGAGGATGTATTTAATAATCGAAAGGTATTTCATAGTTTCGTTTGTGCCAAAAGCACGCCACGGTCGCTCCCGCAGTCCGCCCGGCCGGGAAGTTCACTCCCTCGTCGGTCGCCGCACGGAGCCGGAGCCGTGTATGCGCGGGTTATTTTTTCAGGTATTTGGTCAGGATGTCCACCAGCGAGATGGAAGCGTCTTCCATCGAGATCACGATGCTATCGATCTTAGCAACCAGATAGTTGTAGAAGAGCTGGAGGATCACAGCGGCGATAAGCCCGGCCACGGTGGTCAAAAGGGCGATTTTCATCCCCCCTGCAACCAGCGCCGGAGCGATATCCCCTGCCGCTTCGATGGCGTCGAACGCCGCGATCATACCGACCACAGTACCCATAAACCCGAGCATCGGCGACAGAGCGATGAAGAGCGAGATCCACGACATACCGTTTTCCAGCTGCCCGGCCTGTACCGACCCGTAGGAAGCGACCGATTTTTCGACCACGTCAATCCCTTCGCTGGTCCGGTCGAGCCCCTGATAGAAGATCGAAGCCACCGGCCCGCGGGTATTGCGGCACACGTCCTTGGCAGCTTCGATACCGCCGTTATTCAGAGCATCTTCAACCTTTTCGAGGAGTTTTTTGGTATTTACGGTAGCGAGGTTCAGATAAATCACGCGTTCGATCACGATCGCCAGACCCAGCACCAAGCAGAGGAGGATCGGCGACATCCAGCCCACACCCCCTTCGATAAATTTCTGTTTCAGTGCCTGGTGCATCGGCTGCCCGCCCAAGTCTTCGCCGGCCACAGCGTCAGCAACGGCTTCTTCGGCCGGGGTGATTGCGTCGGTCTGTTCGGTCTGAGCCGCAGCGGTCGAGTCGGCAGCCTCTTGAGCGTACAGGTTCACGGTTCCGAAGGTCAGCAGACCTACCATGGACACGATTGTCAGAAGTTTTTTCATAGTGACGGTAATTTGATTAGTTGTTTTTTGTTTGTTTCGTTAGTTGTTCGTATGGTTTTCGCCCCGCAGTCGACGGGCGAAACGGTTCGGTTTCGAGTTCGGGAACGAGGCTCATGTTTTGAATCAACCGCCTCCTTATTTTACCGCTCCTGCCGTCCGGCATTGGAGTCCTCGAACGGGATTAACCGCGCGCTATGCAACTTGTTTTCTTTGTTTATGTCTCTCGTCAAGAGAAATTTTCGAATGCGGGATTAACTACACCGCTGCGCCGCTTGTTTTTCCCTTGCCTCCCGGCGGGCTCCCTGCAATCACCTCCCCCGAAAAACGCCCCCATGCCTGCATGTTTTGCACGGATGAATAGAAACTCTTCACCGAACAAGTTCGCTTCGATTTCCATTCATCCGTGCAACCCCGCTTTGCGGGCGCGTCATTTTTCGGCTCGATTGCGGAGGAAAAGGGATTCGAACCCTTGATACCCTTTTGAGGTATACACACTTTCCAGGCGTGCTCCTTCGACCACTCGGACATTCCTCCTTAAAAAATACAACCATCAAAAGACCGCATTACCGCGTGATCTCCAATGCGTTACAGCGCACCGAAGACCGACCGGCACGAGCCGGAATCGCGGGAAACGAGCCGTTTCAACGGGTTAAAGTTAGCATAAAAAATTTATTGTGTACCATCTCCCCGAAAAATTCCTCCATTTCGGCCCCTCCGTCAGACCGTCATTTCGCCCCGGATCGACATGCCGAGGTAGTTCACCAGCTGCCCTTTCGACAACCCGCGCCCCAGGAGATACATCAGCTTCGCCACCGCCGCCTCGGTCGTCATGTCGTGTCCGCTCACCACCCCCGCCTTCAGGAGCGCCCGCCCGGTGTCGTAGAGCTCCATATCCACGCTCCCCGCCGCACACTGCGTCACGTTGATCACCACGACGCCGCTGGCGACCGTTTCGGCCACCGTCTTGACGAACCACCCGTCTGTCGGGGCATTGCCCGCCCCGTAAGTCTCCAGCACGACGCCCCGCAGCCCCTCGACACGCAGCATGGCCCGGAAAATCTCAGGCCTCAACCCCGGAAAAATCCGCACCACAGCCACCCGCGTCTCCAATGCCGTATCGACTTTGAGCGACGGTAGAAAGCTGTCGACTTTCCGAATATACGGTTCGTTGTATTTGATTGCAATCCCGGCCTCGGCCAGCGAGGGATAGTTCGGGCTCCGGAAGGCGTTGAAGTGTTCCGCGTTGTATTTGATCGTCCGGTTGGCCCGCAGCAGGCTGTTCTGGAAATAGATACACACCTCGGGCACCGCCCCCGAGGCGGCGATTTCGATGGCCGAGACGAGGTTTTCGCGTCCGTCTGTCCGCAACACGCCGATCGGGATCTGGCTTCCGGTAAAGATGATCGGTTTGGCCAGATTCTCCATCATGAAGCTGAGCGCCGAAGCGGTATACGCCATCGTATCCGTCCCGTGCAGGACGACGAATCCGTCGTAGTTTTCGTAAGCGTCCCGAATCGTGACCGCGAGGCGTTCCCATTCAACGGGGCTGACATTCGAGGAGTCGATCACGGGGTCGAAAGCGACGGTGTCGATGCGTATCCCGAATTTGCGCAATTCGGGCACTTCGTTCCCGATTTGGGTGAAATCGAACGGGGCGAGGGATCCGGTTTCGGGGTTGGTTTTCATCCCGATCGTCCCGCCGGTGTATATGAGAAGTATCGACCTGTCCATAGATTATGTGCAAAGCTAACATTTTTATTTCGTACCGCGCATCCTCCCCGCCTCCGATCGTGCGCCTGTCGCAGCGCCCCGCCCCGGGCTACCGCGGGGCTGGTTTTGCCGGACGTTTGGGGACTCTGCATGGCGTCGGCGGCGAAGGCTCCGTTTGGTCTTCTTCATCTTACGAGACAAACAGCATCTACTTGCGTTTTTTCATGACAGAAGTCCAACCCGATATCGCCTACCTGCGCGGCCACGGTCTTCCGTTGCGTTGCCTCTCGGAATAAACGACACCCACAGGGTGTTTTACGGGCCGTGTCTACCCCAAACAACGGGCAGCCTCGGCCCAAATAATCGGCAACTTCTACCCGAACCAACCGGCCGGATCTACCTTAAATAACCGGCGGTCTCTACCCTTTCTTGGTCTGACTTTACGCGGGACGCGGAAGTGCCTTTGAACGGGACTTTCCCGTACTATTCGGACGGCGTAGCGGGTGAAAAATATGGTGCAGGGAACTACAAAGCCACCAACGGTCGT
>NZ_CAJTUJ010000126.1 GCF_910579375.1 uncultured Rikenella sp. | reverse complement strand
TCTTGTGCGGTGAACCACAAGAAACGCCCGTAGATCCCGCTGACCATGGACGACCAGTTGTAGCCGACATTTCCGACCCCGCCCGGTGTGCCCGAGGCGAGGCTGCGGTAGCCCGGGGCGGGGACAGCAAAAGAGGCTTTGAAAAGATAATACGAAAAAAGAGGCGACCCTTTGCGAGGTCGCCCCTGTGTAAAATGAAACGAAAGATGCGTTCGGAAAAAAAACAGGTCGCGGAGACTATTTTCCGTTCGCTCCCTCCTTCGCCGTCCGCGGCACGGCCTGCAACAAGGCGACCAGATTGCCCTCGCCGTCCAGCATCAGAAGCCGTTCGCCTTCGAGTTTCAACCGTTTGATCTCCGTCAACCGGCTTACGAAGCCGTCTTCGATCTCCGTATCCGGGCAGTACATCCGCGTGACGCCCGCATTCTTGATCTCGATGTTGTGTTCCGGATCCTCGTAGAGGCTGTAACCCGCGAAGAAGTTGTTGCACGGAGCCTGTCCGTAGATCATCTTTTCAGCCGCGTCGAAAGTCAGCGTCACCGCCTTTTCGGTCGGCACCGCTGCGCCGAGGAATTCGATCAGACGCCAGTCGTCCGCTTCGAGATTCGCAATCTTCGGGCTCCCTTTACGGCATGCGCAACATGCGCTCAGTAAAACGGCCGCCGCTCCGACGGTCGCCAGCATCCATCCTTTTTTCATGTCGATGTCTGTATGAATGGTGAGTGAATAAATCTTTTGGTGTTCCGTAATGGCCGGACTGCCGGTTCGACAGCCTCTGCAAAAGTAGCACAAATTCAGCGAGTGCAAAATTCCTGCCAGAGTTTCTCCGGATGCCTCGCCGCCCGCTGTGGTCTGCGCGGCAGTTTCGCCGAAAGGCTAAAAATTGATCGATAGGTAGTTACGTATGCGGAAAAATTATACTTTTGCAGTCGATTATTCCGGAACGTACCGGGAAACAGCTCGTTTTCAATCTATGAAACACATTGACAACAAGATCGTTATCTATTTTCTGTGCGGAGCGTTGTTTTTGGGCGCGTGCAACAAGAGCCAGGCTCCTTCCGTGTTGGAGAACGGAAGCGAACGGCAGACCTATCCGTTGGTTTTGCAGGACAACGAGGCGCCTGGGGAGAATCTGGCCGAAAAAATTCAGGAACTGTCGGTCTATCACTTCAGCAACGGTAAGTTTTATCTGAAACAACAGCTGAAACCGAACGAGAAAGGCGAAATTGCCGTTTCGGCGGCCGGTGGGTCTCGGCTCTATTTCATCAGCGGCATTCCTTTTTCGCTCTCCGGAGAGACCATCGACGAAGAGAATTTCCGCAATATCGCTGTCGGGCGGGATTTGCACGACAACTCTGCGCCGGAGTTTATGACGGCCGTGGTTGACCTGGGGAACGATACCGAAACGCGAGGGGGGGGGGATCCCCGAACTGTCTCGCTTAAGCGTAGCGTGGCGCGGCTCGACATCGATGCTTCGACGGATAGCAAAATACGGATCAGCGAAGTCCTTGTCGAGAATGCGCCGGCGGAGATCTATCCGTTCCGCGAAGGCCAGCAGGCGTCGAAAGAGACGATCACCTACCGGAAAGTCTTCGAAACGGCGGTAGGCGGCAAACTGGAGTCCGTCTTCCGGATTTTCGAAAGCGCCCAGCCGGTGCACCTCGTTTTGCTCGGAAGCTATGACGACGCGCCGTTGAGGCTGAAGCTGGAGCTGCCGACGGTCGAATGCAACAAGGTCTATGCCGTGGAGGTGCGGAACTCCGGCGCGATGATCGAAGGCGTGGTCGAGGTCAAGCCGTGGGACGAGGGCGGAACGGTCGTCGGAAGTCCGGATGCGGGGAATCGTATCGTGCTCGATGCGGCGCGTTCCCGTTTCCCGGCGGGGGTCAAGGTCGATTATCAGAATAACCTGATCGAAGTGCCGGCCGAAGGGGCGGCGGGGATGAAACTTGCGTTCTTGGGCGACAGCCGGATCGATATCGACTCCGTCGAGGGGTTGGACCCGGATGTCACGCTCAGCGGCGTTTCGGTGTCGGAAGAGCCCGACGGCGGGTTCGTCTCGATGTTCGACGCTTCGGTGGCGGCTCAGGGCCGGGGACGGCTGGGCTATTCGGTGCTCGTGCACCTGAAGAGTGCGCTGACGCAGCTTTCGTACGACTATGTGGAGATTCGGGTCGCGCCCAGCGAACATCAGATCGAAACGGTCGAAATGGGCGGGCTGACCTGGATGGCGTTCAATGCCCGCACGCACGATCTGGAAGATCAGGTCTATCCGCTCGACGGCCTGACGGTTGAGGAGATGTACCGAGAGAGCTGGATCAACACCATCGGCGGTCTGTTCCAGTTCGGACGACTCTATATGTATGTGCCGTGGCAGGGATACAATCCTTCGAATAACCTCGGAAATCAGACTCAGGATGCTCCTTGGATACACGATACCCATATGCCGTGTCCCGAGGGTTACCGGGTGCCGACGCGGGCGGAATGGCGGGCCATTCTGCCGGCCTCGGCCCAGATTCCGGGGAACTATACCACGGCGACCGGCGAACAAATTACGGCTACGCTTCATGTCGCGAATGGGACGCTCGTGACGCCGACCGGGGTGACCGGAACCCAGCGTTACGTGAAACTCTCCGTCGATGGGACGGATCGTTTCTTGATCTTCCCGATGGCAGGCTATAAAGGCGATAAATCAACGTCGAACAATCCGAATTTCGGTAACTGGGCTTTGATGTGGACCAACGACCGGACGGGGTGTCCGGGAGGGTATGCTTGGCTTCGCAGACTCTCTTTCTCGGCGGCAACCAATTCTCTCTCGTTGATTGATGAATACCAGTGGCAGATGGAAGGATTCGCATACGTGCGGTGCGTCAAGAAATAAGAGAGGAGGCGTGTGATGAAAAACAGACTGAAAATCGCTATTTTCCTTTTGGGCACCGTGTGGGTAATGGCCGGGTGCTCGAAACGACAGGAATTCGACCTCCGGCAGCCGGGCGAGGGGAGTGTCACTTTCGTCTTCGGCTTTCAGGCGGAGAACGACTCCACCCTTCCGACCCGGGCCGACGAGACAGAGTTGCTGCCCCGGGATCAGATTGGACAGATGTGGTATATGATTACCGACAGCCGCGGCGAGAAGCTCGACCTGCATACGCACAAGTTGGAGTCCGACTTTTCGAAACTGACGGTCGAGGGGCTGAAAGAGGGGGATTATACGATCGTCTTCATGGCGACTGCCAGTCGGGAGCAACAACCGGCGGCGGTTGATCTGCCGCAGAGGCTGGCGGATGTCTGGCTGCGGAATCCGACCGATGCCGAACCGCTGGACGAAATCTACTACTACAAAAAGCTGGATTTGCATGTCGGGCGGGCACAGGCTTCGGTCTCGCAGCCGGTGGCTTTGGAACGCTGTGTGGGGCGGGTCGATGTGGATGTGAATGTCTCGTCGGAGTACATGTGGCGGTTTATCCGCAAGATCGAAATCGCATTCGACGAGGCGGATGGGGTCTACACGGCTTTCGATGCGACGGGAGCCTATTCCGGCACCGGGGCGATTCCGGTTTATGACATTACGGAGAGTCGTTCGTTCTACTCGTTGCCGAGTCGGAAGGCGTTGTCGGGGGTCGTCACGATCGAATCGGAACGCAGCGACGGGATGCCGTTCGTGCGCAAATACCGTTTCTCGGGCTGTCGGATCGAGGCGGGGCGGGTGGCGCATATCCGGATAGATTATCAGCATCCGGAGAGTCGGGAAGGGTTGCTTTATGTGCGTGAAAACGACTTGTCGCGGTTCGAAACCGATACCATGTTCCTGGCGGATGAACCGC
The DNA here is from genome assembly GCF_910579375.1 of uncultured Rikenella sp. Lineage (GTDB taxonomy): Bacteria > Bacteroidota > Bacteroidia > Bacteroidales > Rikenellaceae > Rikenella. The sequence goes on along the minus strand of NZ_CAJTUJ010000126.1, from coordinate 1,497 downwards.
GGGAGGTGTTTTATAATGCGGGGCGGCGCTCGTTCTATCCGAATGCTCCGTTACAGGTTTCGGTGGCGGGGGATCATCGGTTGCTGGTCAAGTTCTTCTCGCCGATCGCGATTCGGGATGTGAAAATCCTGTGCCGGTTCAATAAGTTCAGTCCGGAATTCGTCGAGTTGGCGCAATTCGATCTGATTTATCCGTTCATGGAGGCTTCGTTCCCGTTGCCGGTGGTCAGCTCGGAGCGCACGTTCACGACGGCGTCCGGCCGGAAAATCGTGGTGCCGGCTCAACCGGATCTCTCTGGTGAAGATGTCTCGCTGGTCATTCAGACGGAGGATCCGTTCATGAAGAAAATCGAACGGATCGACAGCCGGTGGTATATTCGGTTTTCGGCCTATTCGGCGGATGCGGGACATGCTTATTGGCGGCATATGAATCCGTTGCTGTGTCGGCATGGGGTGGCTTTGGCGCTCAATATGGCCTTTATGTTCGCGTCCGAGGAGTTCAATACCGAGATGGAGAAGTACGATGGGCGGCTGCTGGACAACGGTCGGAATCCGATTGATCTCGATCAGTTGCGGCAACGGATTCGCAGCCATGGGGGGCTTTCGCTTGGTTGTGTGTCGGGGGTCGGCGGCTTGGGGGGCGGACAGACTTATGGATTGGCGAACTATTGTTATACGGGGGTCTATTTCGATGCGACGTCTCCGAACAGCCATCCGCATAGTTATCCGCGTCAGGCGATGTTCCACGAATATGGGCATTGTCTGGGGTATAGCCACTCCAGTACGATGACTTACGGGGATCAGTGGACGGTGCTTTGTGCGACGGTTTTCGTGCAGATGGGGAAAGACGGGAAGTTGCCCGTTTGTTCGAAGGATGCGGTGGGCAACTTGCCGATGTAGAGTTGCCGGATGTAAGTTTTCGGAGGCCTGATGCAGGTCTGAGAACCAGGGCGCCTGACGCATTAGCGTCGGGCGCCCTGTATTGTAGGAGTCTTTTTCAATGAGTTGGGCTGTCGGTAACTTGAGGATGCGCAGCATCCGTCTAAAGTTTTTTTTGTTCTCTTTGTTCACAACCGACGCTGCCAGCGAGAGCAATGCAAACGCAGTTTGCAAATTGCCGAGCGGCGAGGGGGAAGGCGAAGCCAGCGAGAACAGTTCCAGCCGGGGCAGTGATCAGATCGCGCGCCGCCGCCTAAATAGGGAAATCGTCAAAATGCGCTTGCGCGTTTTGACAAGATTTCCCCAGGCGCGCGAAAAAAGAATTGTGCACGAAATCCGTCGCCCGCCCGCCTAAAAAGGGATTTCGCTCATTTTGCGAGAGCAAAATCGAGATGAAATCCCAGCGGGTGACGGGAATGTGGCGGAGCGATAGCGGAGCCGCAGTGAGGCGGACATGGGGCGGAGAACTAGGGCGAGCTTTGGGGCGTGCTCGTTCTTCGGGCGCGAAAACCGTAATCGGTTTTCGCGCCGCGCTGGGCCGAGCTGTTGGTCGTGCTTT
>NZ_CAJTUJ010000125.1 GCF_910579375.1 uncultured Rikenella sp. | reverse complement strand
CTGTCGGTTACTTAGGGTAGTTCCAGCCCTTTGCCCACCGCGGGCACGCAGCGTTTATTCCGAGAGGCAGCGCAACTGAAAACCGTAGGTGCGATAGTCTGGGTAGCCGGTATTGAGGCCTGTCACATAGAAATTCAAATCCAGACCATAGATGTCGTTCGTGGCGGAAGACCAGCTGAATCCGTGATAGCCGACGCTGAGCAGTCCGCCTGAGCCTGAATAGCGGCTGCCCGGGGCGGGAGGAACACAACACCGAGAGGAAAGAATCCAAAAGAAAGGGGGAATGAGTTGATACTCATCCCCCCGTGTGTGTTTAGAGTGAGAATGTTTGACAAGGACTCACACTCCCTCCTATTCCTACTCCCATTCGATGGTTGCCGGCGGTTTCGACGAAATGTCATACACTACGCGATTAATCCCCCGCACCTTATTGATGATGTCGTTCGATACCTTGGCCAGCAGTTCATACGGCAGGTGTACCCAGTCGGCGGTCATCCCGTCGGTCGAGGTTACGGCGCGCAAGGCTACGCAAGACTCATACGTCCGTTCGTCGCCCATCACGCCGACGCTCTGCACTGGCAGCAGCATGACGCCTGCCTGCCAAACTTTGTCGTACCAGCCGGCATCGCGCAAAGCCTGGATGAAGATGGCGTCGGCTTCCTGCAGAATCCGCACTTTCTCTTTGGTCACTTCACCCAGAATGCGAATCCCCAGACCTGGGCCCGGGAAGGGGTGACGACCGAGCAAAAGTTCCGATAATCCCAATTCTCGTCCGATCCGCCGCACTTCGTCTTTGAAAAGCAATCGCAGCGGTTCCACGATCTTGAGGTTCATCTTCTCGGGAAGGCCGCCTACGTTGTGGTGCGATTTGATGGTCACGCTCGGGCCGTTGACGGATACGGATTCGATGACGTCCGGATAGATCGTCCCCTGGGCCAGCCAACGCACCTCCTGGAGCTTTTGGGCCTCGCTGTCGAAGACTTCGATGAAGTTGCGACCGATGATCTTCCGCTTCTGTTCCGGATCGGTCACGCCTTTTAGATCTCCGAGGAATTTGTCGCCGGCGTCGACGCCGATCACGTTGAGCCCCATGTTCTTATAGGAGTCCAGCACGCTGGAGAATTCGTCTTTCCGCAAGAGGCCCATATCGACGAAGATACAGGTCAGGTTGGCGCCGATGGCCTTGTGCAGCAATACGGCGGCCACGGAGGAGTCCACGCCGCCCGAAAGCCCGAGGACGACTTTGTCGTTCCCGAGTTTCGCCCGCAGTTCGCGGACGGTGGTTTCGATGTACGATGCGGGTGTCCAGTCCTGTTTGCATCCGCAGATGTCGACGACGAAGTGTTTCAGCAGTTGAAGCCCTTCAGTGGAGTGGTAGACTTCGGGGTGGAACTGAATCCCCCAGGTATCTTCACCCGCGATGTGGAAAGCGGCGACCCGTACATCTTCGGTGCTGGCGATGATTTCGCAGCCGGTCGGCTCTTTGACGATGGTGTCGCCGTGGGACATCCAAACCTGGGTCTGTTCGCTCAGACCGGCGATCAGCGGGTTCTGGCTCTGCACTTTCGAGAGCATGGCGCGGCCGTACTCTCTGCTGTTGGACGGTGCGACTTCGCCGCCGAAATGATGGGCCAGATATTGTGCGCCGTAGCAAACGCCGAGCAGGGGCAGATGTCCTTTAATCCCGCTGAGGTCGATCCGGGGCGCCTCTGCGTCGCGCACGGAGAAGGGGCTGCCGGACAGAATCACGCCTCTCACGGAGGGGGCGATGGCGGGGTAGTGGTTGTAGGGGTGTATCTCGCAATAGACGTTCAGTTCGCGTACCCGTCTGGCTATCAGCTGGGTGTACTGCGATCCGAAGTCGAGGATCAGAATTTTTTCCTGCATAGACGAACGTGATGTTAGATGGATACAAATTTACAGCTTTCGGCGGAATTTCCCACTATGGGGTCGGACTAAAGCCGGGAGACTCGGAGCGAATGGTCTTTTTCGATGGTCAGGGCGAGGCCGTCGTGGCTCAGAATGGTCTCGGGAAATTCGCTCCGGGCTTCGTCCAGCAGGGGCTCGAGGCTCTTATAACGGGCGGAGTAGTGGCCGAGTAGCAGATGCCGGACGTTCGCTCTGCGGGCGAGACGGGCGGCCTGAAGGGCGGTGGAGTGGCCGGTCTTCGCGGCGAGCGCTTTGTCTTCGTGGAGGTAGGTGGATTCGTGGTAGAGCAGATCCACGCCTTCGACGAGGGCGGCGACTTTCCCGGAGGGGGTGGTGTCGCTGCAAAAGGCGTAGCTTCTGGGTGTGTAAGGCCGGTAGGTGGCTTCTCGGGCGGTCAGGGGGGCGCCGTTGGCTAAGGTGGTATCCCGGCCTTGTTTCAGGACGGTGATCTGGTCAGGGGTCAGTCCATATCCTTCGACGAGGTGTTTGTGTACGTTCAGGCTGGGTTCGTGCTCGCGAAAGAGGTAGCCGCAGCAGGGAACGCGATGCCGAAGGGGAAGGCTGGAGACGCTGAACACGCGGTTCGACCATACGTCGATCCCGGATGTTCTGGTATCCACTTCTTTGATATCCAGTGGATAAGGCAGCTCGACTCCGAAAAATCCGAAGTGGCTCCGCAGCATTTCGCTGAAGGGGTGCGGGGCGATGATTTCCAACCGCCGTGTCCGCCCCATCATGCTCATGGTGGAGAGCAGGCCGAAAATCCCGTAAACGTGGTCGCCGTGTAGATGGGTGATGAAAATCGCGTTGATTTTCAACGGATTAATCCCGTATCGAAGAAGCTGGTATTGTGTCCCTTCGCCGCTGTCGATCAAAAAAAACTGCTCATGTACGTTCAGCACATGAGCAGTATGATGCCTGGTAGCGGTCGGTCGGGCCGAACTGCATCCCAGTATGGTCACTCGAAAGGTCATAACGTATTTTAATTGTCTTCATTCTTTGCGCCGGACGGAACCGTACCTTTTCTGAAGAAAAGGTACCCAAAAGACTTTTGCAGAGGTCGTCCCGATGGGCCGACCACGTGTTCTCTCCGCCTTGTTCGTTGGGCTGAGATTTTCAGGCGAGGCGCGCTAATCGGGCATATCACCCAAGCGCGCCCGCTGAAAATCCAGCCCAACCCAAGGTCAGACACGGCTAGAACATCCCGCAGGGATGCGCTCTGAAGTTTTTTTGGTTCTTTTTGTTCACAAAAAGAACAGTTCTATCCAGTGGTCAATGAACGGGTACAACTAAAAGTACCTGATTAGTTTTTGCCTTCGAGCTGCGCTTTGAGTTCAGCGAGGCCCGAGATATCTCCCAGCGTGGTTTTTTCCATCGACGAGGAGAGTTTCTTCACGGCATCCTGGGTGGAAGCTTCTTTCACGGCATCTTCTTTGCCTTTGGCTTCTTCGAAGGTGCGGGTGTGCGAAAGGATGAGTTTCCGGTTGTTTTTGCCGAATTCGAGGACGCGGAATTCCAGGGTTTCGCCCACTTTAGCGGTCGTCCCGTCGGCTTTGACCAGACCACGTCCCGGTGCGAAGCCTTCACCGCCTTCGTTCAAGGTCACGACGGCGCCTTTGTCGTTGATTTCGGCGATCGTTCCGGTGTGGATGGTATCCGGTTTATAGATGGTTTCGTAAACGTCCCACGGGTTTTCTTCCAACTGTTTGTGACCGAGGCTCAAACGACGGTTTTCTTTGTCGATTTCCAGTACCTGTACGTCGATCATGGAGTCGATCTGGGTGAATTCCGAGGGGTGTTTGATTTTCTTGGTCCAGCTGAGGTCGCTGATGTGGATCAGACCGTCGACGCCTTCCTGGATTTCGACGAAGACGCCGAAGTTGGTGAAGTTGCGTACGCGAGCCTGATGACGGGAACCGACCGGATATTTGGTTTCGATGTTTTCCCACGGATCCGGGGTCAGTTGTTTGATACCCAATGACATCTTGTGGTCGTCGCGGTCGAGGGTCAGGATGACTGCTTCGACTTCGTCGCCGACTTTCATGAAGTCTTGTGCGGAGCGCAGGTGTTGCGACCAGCTCATTTCGGAGACGTGGATCAAGCCTTCGACGCCCGGTGCAATCTCGATGAATGCGCCGTAGTCGGCCATCACGACGACTTTACCTTTAACTTTGTCGCCGACTTTCATCTCTGCGGCCAAGGCGTCCCACGGATGCGGGGTGAGTTGTTTCAGGCCGAGGGCGATGCGTTTCTTGGCGTCGTCGAAGTCGAGGATAACGACGTTGAGTTTTTGGTCGAGTTGTACGATCTCTTCGGGGTGGTTGACGCGGCCCCAGGAGAGGTCGGTGATGTGGATCAGACCGTCGACGCCGCCGAGGTCGATAAATACGCCGTAGGAGGTGATGTTCTTAACGGTCCCTTCGAGGATCTGGCCTTTTTCGAGTTTGCCGATGATGTCTTTTTTCTGTTGTTCGAGTTCGGCTTCGATCAGGGCTTTATGCGATACGACGACGTTGCGGAATTCCTGGTTGATCTTAACGACTTTGAATTCCATGGTCTTGTCGACGTAGATGTCGTAGTCGCGAATGGGTTTCACGTCGATCTGGGAGCCGGGAAGGAAGGCTTCGATGCCGAAGACGTCGACGATCATACCGCCTTTAGTCCGGCATTTGATATAGCCCTTGATGATTTCGTCTTTTTCGAGGGCTTCGTTGACGCGATCCCACGAACGGAGCTGCCGTGCTTTCTTGTGAGACAGGGCGAGCTGGCCTTTCTTGTCTTCGGCGGATTCGACGTAGACTTCCACTTTGTCGCCGACTTTGAGGTCGGGGTTGTAGCGGAATTCGCTGCTGGAGATCACGCCTTCGGATTTGAAGCCGATGTTGACGAGAACTTCGCGTTTGTCGATAGCGGTGACGGTACCTTCCATCACTTCGCCGGTCTGGATGTTCGAAAGGGTCTGGTCGTACTCTTTGGCGATTTGTTCTTTGCTGGCGCCGCCGTAAAGACCGGCTTCAGTCTCGAAGGCGTCCCAATTGAACGTTTCCACGGGTACGGAGGCGTTCGAAAGCGTCGCGGATTTGGTTTCTTCTGCGTTTGTCATTGTTTTGTTTGTGTTTGAAACTAAACGGGTTAGACTTTATGTATTGACGCCTTCCGGCTTCCTCTTTGGGGGAGTGGGCCGAAAGGCGTCGCAAAGATACGAATATTTTTAGTTATTCCTAATGGTGTCGGGGGGCGATTCGGAGGAGAGATTGTCTGGTTCGCGTGCCGAGCGGCACCGCCCCGGGCATTCGCGACTGTGGCTACTACAAACAATTAGGCGCATTGGGTGGCGTCGGCTTCGGAGGCTCGAGCTGGTCTTCGGCAATCAACGATACCAGTGGCGTGAACTTGGATTTCAATTCGCAAGCCCTCAACCCCAGCAACGTAAGCTTCCGTGCCTACAGTTTTCAGTTGCGTTGCCTCTCGGAATAAACGGGGCGCCGCGCGGCACTTGAATACAGGCTGGGGCT
>NZ_CAJTUJ010000124.1 GCF_910579375.1 uncultured Rikenella sp. | reverse complement strand
TGTGTTAGGCCTGCCGCTAGCGTTTATCCTGAGCCAGGATCAAACTCTCCATTGTAAAAAATGAAAATTTTCTGACGATTATACCTCTCGGGAAACTTAGCTGAAATATCTGCGGTATTCCTAAAAACACCCTCAGACATCCAAACCTTGCCCCCGAGCGGCGGAAAGCATCTGACGACACCCTCCGAACCGTCTCCTGTGCTCCGGTTTCTTTACTACCTGTTTCTTTTATTGACTAAGCTTTTTTCCCACCTATCTCTAGGTGATGAGCCATTACTGGCTCCTAAACTTGTACTACAACTGCAATACTTCAATGAACTTTTGACCTTTTCAGGTCTTCATATTTTCACGTTCGCTTCCGGAAACTCCCGAATGAATACAAACGAAAAAACAGCAACTTTATTGCGTCCGCCGGAAAAACTTCCGAAACGAACTGCAAAGGTAATTCAAAATTTCAATTCTGCAAAAACTTTTTCACTTTTTTCTACCACCCCACCATCCCACGCACCTCCTCTCTTTTGCGGATGCAAAGGTAATCACCTTTCCGGTCTTTGCAAACATTTTCGAATATTTTTTCGAATTCTTTTTTTCCGTAGCTTTGTAGTACTCTTATACCCAAACCGATATAGAGTATCAAAAAACAACAACCGATGCGAATAGGAATCGTCATTGTCAACTATAACACGTGCGCGCTCCTGCGGAATTGCCTGCAATCACTCGCTACCTACCTATCGCACGGGGGCGAGGAGACAATCCGGGTGGCGGTGGTGGACAACGGCTCGACGGACGGATCGGCCGAGATGGTACGAAGTGAATTTCCGGAGGTCGTTTGCGTGGAGGCCGGGGAGAATCTCGGTTTCGGACACGCCAACAATTTGGGCGTGAAGGTATTGGAAGAACGTTTCGGAGAAGCGGAATACCTCTTTTTCCTCAACTCGGATACCGTACTGCTCAACGATGCGCCGGCCATTCTGGCGGAATTTCTGGACAACCGTCCGGAAGCGGGAGTAGCGGGCGGAAACCTGTTCCGCGCAGACGGAACCGCACCCAATCGATCGTTCGCCTCCGTGCACGGACTCGGCTGGGAATTGCCCGCCTTCATCAAGCGGCGTCTGTGGCCGAACGAGCCTTGGTTCAACCACACGTCCGAGCCGCGGCAAGTCGGATACATCGTGGGAGCGGATCTGATGGTCAGAAGAGCCGCCTTGAAAAACCGGGAGGCTTTCGATCCCGACTTTTTCATGTACTACGAAGACATCGAGCTCTGCGTGCGTATCCGGCGGAGCGGATTCGAGGTCTGGTCGGTACCTCAGGCCCGGATCATTCACCTGGCCGGACAATCGTGCACGGTGCCGAACACCAAATTTCAACGGATACAAGAGTCGAAATACATCTATTATAATAAAGTACACGGAACGAGTCATGCCCGATGGGCATATCGGCTCGCCCAAACAGGATACCGGCTGCACGCCGCGTGGGGACGACTCACGGGCAACCATGCGAAACGAGAACGGTACGCCGAATGGGCAGAAATCAATGCGGCGGCTTGGAAACAGGGCCGACAAACACGCGAAAACAGACACACAACCAAAAGAGATCATGAATAGCCGGGAAGAAAAGCTGGCCGCCATCGGACGGCTGCTGGACATTATGGACGAACTGCGGGTCAAATGTCCGTGGGATCGGGAGCAGACAATGCTCTCGTTGCGGAACGCCACCATCGAAGAGTGTTTCGAACTGATGGACGCCATCGTGGAGGGCGATCCTCTATATATAAAGAAGGAGTTGGGCGACCTGCTGCTGCACATCGTTTTCTACGCCCGGATCGCACAGGAGGAGGGGCGGTTCGACATCGGCGACGTGGCGACGGCGCTCTGCGAAAAACTGATCTACCGCCACCCGCACGTCTACGGCGAGGCGGTGGCGGCCGATGCGGGACGGGTGGTGCAGAATTGGGAGGTGCTGAAGCAGAAAGAGAAAGACGGCAACAAGACGATTCTGGCGGGGGTGCCGAAGGGGATGCCTGCCTTGCCGAAGGCCTGCCGGATTCAGCAGAAGGCGGCGACGGTGGGATTCGACTGGCACGAACGGCAGGAGGTGTGGGCAAAGGTGCGGGAAGAGACGGAGGAGATTCAGGCCGAAATAGAGGGTGCGGATGCCGATCGGTTGGAGGCGGAGTTCGGCGACCTGCTCTTTTCGGTAGTGAACGCCGCGCGGCTGTACGGGGTGAATCCCGACCTGGCGCTGGAGCGGACGAACCGGAAATTCATGGCCCGCTTCGGATACATGGAGCACAAAGCCAAGGAAAAAGGCGTATCTTTACAAGACTTCCCGGCGGATGAGATGGAGCGATACTGGAACGAGGCGAAGACCAAACACCTAAACGACGAAACGTTATGAAAAAACGGTTGATTCTGCTCTGGATAAGCGCAACGGCCCTGCTCGGCTTGCCGGGTTGCGGATCGCACGGCAGCTCCTCGGACCTGCACGAGGAAGAGGCTGCCGTAGAGGTCGAAGAGGTCGACCTGCCGGAGGACGAGGGGATAACGAACGCTGCCGATGCCGTCTACGGAGGTACTCCGTCCGGAGCGGGCCGAAACAAGGGCGAAGCGGAGTGGCGGGAGCTGCTGGCCGCGGGTTCGGTGGCGTCATCGGACAGCTCGCGGCGGTTCGTCCGCACGGCGACGATGAAGTTCCGCGTCAAACACTTGGCCACCTCGATCTACTCGATCGAAGAGATCGTGCGGCAACAGGGGGGCTTCGTAGAGAGCAGCAATATGGAAAATTCGGTCTTTTCGACCCGAACGACACCGCTCAGTCGGGATTCGATCCTGGAGACCACCACGCATCGGCTCTCGTGCCGGATGAAGATCCGGGTGCCGAGCGAACGGCTGGACACGGTATTGCAGCTGGTTTCGAACCACATCGACTTTCTGGATTACCGCAAGATGGAAGCGGAGGATGTAACGCTCGACTGGCAGGGGCGGCAACAAACCGACAAACGATATAAGAAATATGTATCGGATTCGAACCGGCGGCCTCGGACAGACTCCGCTACGGAGGCGACGTTCAAACGCACGCTCGAAGGAGACGAAGCCGCGTTGCAGCTCCGGCGGTTGAACGACCGGATCCGGTTCAGCACCGTGACGCTGCACCTCTACCAGCGCGAAACGGTTCGAAACGAGGTACTTCCGCAGTCGGACGAGGTGCAGCCCTACCGTCCGGGATTCTGGAAGGAGGCGGGACAAGCCTTGTCGCGCGGCCTCAGCGTACTGCGGATCATCGTGTTGTTCCTGTTCCACATCTGGTGGCTGATTCTGGGGGGAGCGATCGTGTGGGGCGTCTTGTGGTGCCGGAAACGATTCTGCCGCAAGAAAAAACAATAATGCCGCTTTACGGCAAATGCGAACGCCGGCTGTCGTTTATCACGACAGCCGGCGTTCGCGTTACTCCCCATCCCCGAACGGAACCGTCCATCGAATCGTTCCGTCGGCCCCGCAATGCAGCGGCAAATCACCGAATATCCGCCCGATCGCTCCGTTCGCCAACAACTCGTCCGGCGCACCCGCCTCCACTCCGTCGCGCCCCATCACCCACAACACGTCGCACAACTGGAGCGCCACCGACAGGTCGTGAGACGAAAAAACGACGATCTTGCCCGTCCGATGCGCCAGCCGCCTCAACAGCAGAACGGTGTGATACCGGTTCGGCAGGTCGAGAAAAGCCGTCGGTTCGTCGAGCAGCATCACCGGCGTGTCCTGCGCCAAGGCCCGCGCAATCATCACCCGCTGCCGTTCTCCGTCGCTGAGCGTGTCGAGCGTCTTCTCGCGAAAGGCGGTCATCCCGACCTGCTCCAATGCCTCGGCCACCCGCCGCTCATCCTCCGTCGACAACGATCCGAACCACCCCGTATACGGCGCTCTCCCCATAGCCACCGCCTCGTACACACGCAAGTGAGCCACCGTCACCGACTCCGTGGTCACAAAGGCGATCCGTTTGGCCCGTTCCGCCGGAGCGAGCCGCAACAACTCCTCACCGTCCAACGACACCGATCCGCCCAACGGCGCCCGCACACCGGCCAAGACCCGCAGGAGGGTGCTCTTTCCGACCCCGTTCCGGCCCAGCAGGGCCACGATCTTCCCCTCCCCGGCCCGCAGCGTCAACCCCGTTTGCAAAATGCGCTCCTCTTTCCGCTTCGGTCGGTAACCGAGGGTGAGCGATTCGATTTCGAGCCCCATTACATCATCCTCCCGCGTTTGTTATTGACCACCACAGCGACCACCACCGGTATCCCCACCAGCGCCGTCAGCGTATTGATGGGCAAGATCAGATCGGTGCCCGGCAGTTGCGACAAGAGGTCGCACAAGAGCACCAGATCGGCCCCGATCAACATCGAAGCGGGCAGCAGGATCCGGTGGTCGGCCCTCCGAAAGCACATCCGGGCCAGGTGCGGCACGGCGATGCCGACGAACCCGATCGGCCCGCAGAAAGCCGTCACGCCGCCCGCCAGCAACGAGGTCGCAAAAAAAATCACCGTCCGCACCCGCCGGATCGAGACCCCCATACTCCGGGCGTATCCGTCGCCCAGCAGCAAGAGGTTCAACGGTTTCACGGAAAGAACGGCCAGCAGCATCCCTCCGCCGACGCACAGAGCGAGAATCAGCAGCTGGGCGTGCGACAGCCCGCCGAGGCTCCCCATCGACCAGATGACGAACCCTTTCAACGCGCTGTCGCTGCTGAAATACTGCAAGACATCGACCAACGCCGCGGCGCCGCTGCCGAACATCATCCCGAGGATCAGCACGGCCATAATATCCTTGATGCGGGCCGAAACGGCCATCACGACGACCAGCACCGCCACTGCTCCACCCCATGCAGCCACGGCCGTTCCGAGATCGCGCGCCACGCCGAGGCCGCCGAGCACGGGCGCTCCGAGCAGAAAAAGCGCCACGCCAAGACTCGCTCCCGAGCTGACGCCCAGCACGTAAGGCCCTGCCAAAGGATTCCGAAAGACGGTCTGCATCAGCAGACCGCTCACGGCCAGCGCGCTCCCGACCAGCCATGCCGCAGTCGCTTTGGGCAGCCGGAAGTCGAACAGAATCCGCCACGCCACGTCGTCCCGACCGGCGCCGAAGGGCCACAACAGCCCGGTCGAACCGACGACCACATCGGCTCCGAACAGTGCGACGAGCAGTACAATGAGGAGTATAAATTTCGTTCTCAACGTTCTTCGGTTCTATCTTTCTGTCGGGTAAGGACTCGGGGCTGCGGCGTTTCGCCCCGGGCTACCGCGATCGCACGGATGGCACACCGGGCCACGGGGGTAGCGGAGGTTACGCCTGGTCTTCCACAACCAGTGGGAGCAGTGGCCTGAACTTGATTTTCGGGGGCACATGGCTCCGTCCCGGCAGCACTGATTACCGTGCCTACGGTTTTCAGTTGCGCTGCCTCTCGTAATAAACGGGGGTGCCGCTCGCGGTGGGCAATGGGCTGGAACTACCCTAAGTAACTGACCACCCAACCCTGCATTTAAATTGCATCACTGCGGCTCTCTGAGCCGCGCGGGCCGA
>NZ_CAJTUJ010000123.1 GCF_910579375.1 uncultured Rikenella sp. | reverse complement strand
CGGTGCTTCTGCGGTTCGTAGAACCGCGCGGGCCGGAGCCACCCCCGGCGTAGGGCCGCAATTTCGCGATGCTCGTTGCGCCCCCGCTGGCTCCGGCCGCCAAAGTCGAGCCAGTTAGGGTAACTCCAGCCCTTTGCCCACCGCGAGTACTTCTCCTCCGTTTATTCCGAGAGGCACCGCAACTGAAAACCGTGACCACGACCGTCTGAGCCGTTGGCGTAGAGTCCTTGGGGATCGAAACTCAGGTCCATGCCGCGGATGCCGTTCGTGGCGGCAGACCAGCTGAACCCATGACTGTCCACGCGGTTCAGCAAACCTGTATTGTAGTTGCGGTAGCCCGGGGCGGCCCGTGCGGTTCAGTGTCTCCAAAATCAGAATAAGGAAACGAATATAAGTCCGGATTCTAAGTCCCCAATCGTTCCGGAGAAGGCTCTCCTTCCCGTTTATTCCGAGAGGCAACGCAACGGAAAACCGTGGCCATTGTAACCCGGACTGTTAGGAGTAAGATCGGCTCCGGTGAAGTATGAACAGATACCGTATGATTTGTCCGTTACGGAAGCCGACCAAATTGTTCCTTCACGACCGGTATTGCCTAATCCGCCGAACAATTTGTTATTACCCGCGTCGCGGTAGCCCGGAGCGGGTAAAGGGCTGCCTCTCTTAAAAAGGAATCGCCGGGGGATTTTCAAGGGGGGTGTAAATCCCCCTTGAATGTGCTCTTTGCCTACTTTCTATCACATAATAGAAAGTAGGGGCCCCCGCGGCCCGAGCGGAGCAAAGAAAAGATTGACTTTCAAGAAATGCAATCGCATGCAACGTCCTGCGCGGTTGCGTTTCTCCGTTTATTCCGAGAGGCAACGCAACTGAAAACTGTAGGCACGATGATCCGAGTGACTCGGATTGAGATACGTTGGTTTGAAGTCAAGCCAGAAACACCCGGAACTCGGCCTCTGAGTCGATGAATAACTGTAACCGTTGGTAGCGATGCCAACCAGTCTACCTGATGCGTAATCGCGGTAGCCCGGGGCGGGAGCAGGTCTAACTGTTCACCCGGAAGACGCGTACGATCCCTTTCAGCCGCTTGATCTTATGGATCACCATGTCGACGGCTTGGGCGCCTTTCACTTCGATCGAAAGCTGGCCCTGCATCATCCCCCGCTGGACGCCGAATGACAGGGAACGGATGTTGAGTTTCAGTTCCTGGGAGACCAGATCGGTGATGCGACCGGCCAAACCCGGGAGGTCGTCGCCGGTAACACGAATCGTCGCCAGAAAGGCCCCGTTCGAGGTCGTCTCGCGCCAACGCGCGCTCAGCACCCGGTAGGGGTACTCTTCCCGAAGCCGCTTGGCGTTCGGACAGTCGGTGCGGTGGATGGTGATCCCGCTGTGGACGGTCACGAAGCCGAAAATCGGGTCGCCCAGGATCGGGTGGCAGCAGCCGCCTAACTTGTACTCCACGTCGCGCAGGGTTTCGTCGATCACCAGGCAGTCGCCGCTGCGGTCGTCGCCGGACGCCGAGGGGGCGGACTTGGCGCGACGGGGCTGAATCTCAGGCGCGGGAAGGCGACCCGAGGCGGCGTCGGTCAGGAGCTCTTTCACTTCGCCCATCGGGAGGCGTTGCTCCGATATCAGGGCGTAGACTTCGAAGCCGGTCTTGACTTTATAGTATTTCGACAGGGCGGTCACGGCCTCTTCGATGGTCAGGGGGAGTTTCCAGTTCTTCACTTTCCGCTCCAGCTCCTCTTTTCCGAGCTGGGCGCTCCGGGCCTGGTCGTCGCGCAGGATCTGTTTGATTTTCGCTTTGGCTTTCGAGGTCACGACGATGTCGAGCCAGCCGGCGCGGGGACGCTGGGTCTTGGAGGTGACGATCTCGACGACGTCGCCGTTGCGCAGACGTTCGCGGAGGGAGACGTTGCGTCCGTTGATCCGACCGCCGGTGCAGGTCATACCGAGGTTGGAGTGGATGTCGAAGGCGAAGTCCAGTACGGTGGAGCCCTCGCGAAGTTTGCGGAGGTCGCCGGTGGGGGTGAAGACGAAGACTTCGTTGCTGCTCAGGGCGAGGTCGAAGCGTTCTTCGATGGTCTCGGCGGCTGCGGTGGTCTCGACGATCTCGCGCAGGCGGGCGAGCCATTGTTCGCTCCCGAGGCCTCCGCCGCCGACGCCTTTGTAGCGCCAGTGGGCGGCGACGCCGCGTTCGGCGACTTCGTCCATCCGCCGGGTGCGGATCTGGACTTCGACCCACCGGCCCTGGGGGGTCACGACGGTGGTGTGGAGCGATTCGTAGCCGTTGGATTTCGGAATCGAGATCCAGTCGCGCATCCGGTCGGGGTTGGGGGTGTAGAAGTCGGTCACGACGGAATATACCGACCAGCACTGCATCTTCTCCTGATCGGGGGGGCAGTCGATGATGATCCGGATGGCGAACAGGTCGTAGACCTCTTCGAAGGGGACGCGCTGTTTCCGCATCTTCCGCCAGATGGAGTAGATGGATTTGGTGCGGCTCTTGAGTTTGTAGCGGATGCCGAGGGCGCGGAGGCGATCTTCGATGGGGCGGACGAAGGTGGCGATGAAGGCTTGTCGGGCGGCGTCGCTTTCGCTGAGCTTGCGTACGATGTGGTCGTACTCGCGGGGTTCGAGGTATTTCAGCGAGAGGTCTTCCATCTCGGATTTGATGCCGTAGAGGCCGAGTTTGTGGGCCAGCTGGGAGTAGAGGTTCAGGGTCTCCCAGGCTTTTTTGTTGCGTTTGAGCTCGGGAAAGCTCTCCAGGGCGCGCATCACTTCGAGCCGGTCGGCCATCTTGATGAGGATGACGCGGGGGTCGGTGGAGTAGGAGACGATCAGTTCGCGGAAGTTGTCGGCCTGGAGGGTCGAGGTCTTGGGGTCGACGGCGGAGATGTGGTTGAGGCCGCGGAGGATGCCGGCGCACTCGGGGCCGTAGGCGGCCGCGATCTCCGGAAGGGGCATTCTGCCGAGCCGGGCGACGTCGTGCAGCAGGGTCGAGATCACGGAGTTACGGCCGAGGCCGATCTCTTCGGCGACGATCCGGGCGGTCTGGATGCTGTGGAAAACGAAGGGGGTGCCGTCGTAGCGTTTCAGGTCGCTCAGGCTGCGGACGGCGGTGTGCAGGGCGCGCCGGATCTCGTCGCAGGAGGAGGCGCTGAAGGTGGTGCGGATATAGGTCAGAAAGTCGCGGTAGAGGTTCATGGCGGGAGAGAGGGGGATGTATATTTCGGGAATTTCGTAACTTGCACTCAAATTTACGACTTAATTCGGTGTGACGGATGAAATCTGGTCTTTTTTTCTCGCTCCTCGGGCTCTCGGCGGTTGCCGCGGGGAACGACGGGAGGGCGTTGGCGCAGGAGGCGAGGCAGGGCGATAAACCCAACATCCTGCTCTTTCTGGTGGATGACATGGGGTGGCAGGATACGTCGGTGCCGTTCTGGCACGATACCACGGAGCTGAATCGGAGGTATCGCACGCCGCAGATGGAACGGATGGCGCGGAATGCGCTGAAGTTCACCAATGCCTATGCTTCGGCGGTCAGTTCGCCGTCGAGGGTCAGCCTCATGACGGGGATGAATCCGGCGGCGCATCGGGTCACGAACTGGACGTTGTACAAGGATCGGGGGCCGGATCCGGAGAGCCCGCTGCTGAGGTGGCCGGAGTGGAATGTGAACGGAATCGCGGCTACGCCGGGGGTACCGCGGACGACGTATGCGACGATGCTGCCGGAGCTCTTGCGGGAGGCCGGATATCGCACGATTCTGGTGGGAAAGGCTCATTTCGGGGCGATGGAGACGCCGGGGGCGGATCCGTTGACGCTGGGGTTCGATGTCAATGTCGCGGGGCATGCGGCGGGGGGATTGGCTTCGTATCTGGGCGAAAACAATTTCGGAAACAGGCCGGGGGAGGAGCAACAGAGTCCGTTTGCGGTGCCGGGGTTGGAGAAGTACTGGGGGGAGGATATCTTCGTGACGGAGGCGTTGACGCGCGAGGCGAAAAAGCAGATCGATACGGCGTTATGGCTGGATCAGCCGTTTTTTCTCTACATGAGCCACTATGCGGTGCATGTGCCGCTGGATCGGGACACGCGGTTCTATGCGAAGTATGAGAAGGCGGGGCTCGATCCGAGGGAGGCGGCTTACGCGGCGTTGATCGAGGGGATGGACAAAAGTCTGGGCGATTTGCGCGACTACTTGAAGGAAAAGGGGGTCGACCGGAATACGGTGGTTATTTTCCTGTCGGACAACGGGGGGTTGGCGGCGTGGGGACGCGGGGGAAGGCCGGGAACCCAGAATTTCCCGCTCCGAAGCGGCAAGGGGTCGGCGATGGAGGGGGGGACGCGGGTGCCGATGATGGTCGAGTGGCCGGGGGTTACGGAGGGGGGGACGAATTGTCTGGTGCCGGTGGCGATCTGCGACCTGATGCCGACGGTGGTCGAGATGGCAGGGGGAGATTGGTCGAAAACGGTGCAGCGGATCGACGGGCAGAGTCTGGTGCCGCTTCTGAGGGGGGATGCGGCGATGGGGCGGAAGCATCCGCTGATGTGGCATTTCCCGAATATGTGGGATGCGGAGGGGGACGGGATTGCGCCGCACAGTTCGATTCGGATCGGGGACTGGAAGCTGATCTATTTCTATGACACGGAACGGACGGCGTTGTTCAATCTCCGGGAGGATATTTTCGAAAAAATAGACCATGCGGAGAATCCGCGTCAGCAGAAACGCCGGGAACGGATGGCGAAGCGGCTCACGGCGGAGCTGAGGCGGATGGGGGCGCAGGTGCCGTGGAATGTGGCACGAAACGAGTGGTGTGTGTGGCCGGACGGGTCGCCGTACCGGATCCGGCTCGACCGACGGGCGCGGAAGGTGGTGGGAGAGTCGGGGGGAGGGTCTCGGCTCCGGTAGCTGTGTGTAGGGCCCTGTTTATTCCGAGAGGCAGCGCAACTGATGACCGAAGGCACGGCCGTTCGAGGTGCTGGTGCCGAGGTATTGCGACGTGAAATTCAAGTCCATGCTACTACTGTCGTTGACTGTGGAGGCCCAGCTGAATCCGGCGCTGCCGACGAGGCCTGATTCGCCTGAGGGGTAGTCGAGGAAGCCCGGGGCGGGGTTTGTGCGGGTCGCTGCCAGTGGTGAGTGCAACGAGCTCCGACGAGTTGCAAAAGCTTGGGCGAACAGATTGGCGGTTCTACGAACTGCGCTACTTGCTCTCAGTTCAAGCGGACGAAGCCTGCGGGGCCTAAAGGGTTGCATAAGCAAAGCCCATTTATCGCCCGGCGGCTCGAAGAGCCACAGAAGCACTGCCTATTCTGCGAAATGCGTTTTCGGCCGCAGCCAGCGGAGAACGAATACGAAGCGCGAGCGGAGTATTTCGGCCCTCCGCATCTGGGGGCTGCGGGCCGACCGTTGACACGGGGACTTAGCTATTCGCTCTCGGACTACAGTCATAGCTCGCCGCCAGCGGGGACGCGATCGAACTTGCGAAAATGCAATTGCCTTAACGGGTTGAAGCCTGCGGGGCCCACAGCAACGTCAGTTGCGGGCCTCCGCTGCGGGAGGCTTCGGCCCGCGCGG
>NZ_CAJTUJ010000122.1 GCF_910579375.1 uncultured Rikenella sp. | reverse complement strand
TAAATTGTATGTACGTCCCCAAAATCGGTTTTCAACAACCTCCTGATCTTTTGAATGTTCACTCCGAATTTTCACCTCCTTGCCTCTGTTTTGCAGACAGAGGCGGTGACGGTGACGGCTTTGGGGGGTAAAAAACAGGATCGGAAACTCGGTTATGCCACCTCTACCGTAAAGGGAGACGAGCTGGCACGTACCAATACCATCAGCCCGGTCAATGCTTTGCAGGGTAAGGTAGCAGGGCTCCAGATTTCGACCTCCGGGTCGTCGGGGCTGACCTCGTCGCCGGTGATTACACTCCGCGGGGCGAAGTCGCTGACCAAGAACAACTCCCCGATTTTCGTCATCGACGGGATCGTGATGGAGAACTCCGTGATGGGGTTGGACGCCGACGGCAGTAACAGCGGGATTGCGTATGGCAACCAGCTGAAGAACCTCAACTCCAACGACTACGAATCGGTTACCGTGCTGAAAGGTGCTGCCGCAACCGCACTGTACGGGTCTCGCGGTGCGAACGGTGCCATCGTGATCACCACCAAAGGCGGTAAGGCTCGTAAAGGGGTAGGGATCGAAGTGAACTACTCACACGAATTCTCGCAGACCTATGCTGCTCCGATGAAGCTCCAGAACCTCTATGGGATGGGCTCGCCGACGAACGGCTACGAAGGGGACATCATTCCCAACGTAGGGTCTACCGTTTCCGACGGCGTGTACAGTGCACAATCGTTCGGGCCGCGGATGGATGCCGGTTTGCAGATGAGCCAGGAGTATAAACTGGGGAAATACAACAACCCGGTCGAACCGTTGCTCTCTTATGCCAACAACTGGAAATCCATTTTCCAGACCGGACAACAGGACAATGTCAGCGTCGCTCTGACCGGCGGGTCGGAAAAAGCGACCTATCGTGTTTCTTATGGGTACACCAACATGAAAGGTGCGCTGCCCAACAACGAATTCAAACGCCATTCGGTGAACGTTCGGACGAACGGTAAGATCAACGACGTCTTCTCGGTGGACTTCAGCATGCAGTACTCGAACTCCAACACCCTGAATCCGAATATCTTCTCGGCATTCGGAGGACGGAGCTACGCAGCGATTGTTTCGCAGCAGATCAACCGGAACACCGACCTGAAATGGTATCGCGACAACTATATCGACTATTCGACCTGGATGCGTCTGCCCGACGGATCGAGCACTGCCCTGAAATCCATTCAGAGTGCCCTGAATACCTTCGTGGACGACAACACCAACCACAACGAACAGACCATTATCGCCAGCGTAGGTTTGACCGCTCAGTTCAACAGCTGGTTGGACGCCAATGCGCGACTCACTTACAACGACTATTCGTACTTCAACGAGACCAAAAACTACGGTTCGGGTTTCGGCCGAGGAGGAGCTGAAGCAGGCGATCCTGTCTATAGCCCCGGTGGGAGCTATTCGATCGGCGGCGGTAAATCGGGCGAATACAACTTCCTCGGTCAGCTGCACAGCAACAACCTCTTCCTGGACGACAACCTCGAACTCGACGTGCGTCTGTTCTATGAATTGTACGGAAACAGCCGCGGTTCGAGCTGGTCGAAATCCACGCGGGGCGGCCTCATTGTTCCCGGAATGTGGAACTTCGGCAACTCGGCCGAGCCGCTCGAAGTGTCGAACTACGATACGAATCTGAACTACCGCAACCGGATGACCTATGGGATCGGGGGTGCCGTCAACCTCTCGTGGAAAGACCAGATCAATCTTGAAGTAACGGCCCGTAACGACTGGCTGAGTTCGTTGCTCTATCCGACCTGGATTCCGCAGGGGTCTGACAACTGGTCGGTCTTCTATCCTTCGGTGAACTTGTCGTGGGTCTTCTCCGACACGTTCAACATCGATCCGAATATCCTCTCGTACGGTAAACTGCGTGCATCGTGGGGACAGGTCGGTTCCGGGACGTCGGCTTACGAAACCGCGTCGGGGGCGGGCGGATTCGACGTGAAAACCGAAAGTGCTCCGAATGGCAATAATCTCCAGTTCGCTACGCCGAACAACTCGACCCTGCCGAACTACGACTTGAAACCGGAAATCCAGACCTCTATGGAATTCGGTGCCGACCTCCGTTTCCTGAACGGACGGATCGGGGTCGATGTGGCTTACTATAAGATCAACACCCGCAACCAGATTCTGAAACTCGATGCCGTGAAAGAGTCCGGGGTAACCAAACAGCTCATCAACGCCGGTAACATCCAGAACCAGGGTTGGGAACTTCAGTTGGACTTCCGTCCGATCCAAACCCGGACGGTACGTTGGGAAATCGGCCTGAACTGGAGCCGCAACCGGAGCAAAATCAAAGAGTTCTATGAAGGCATCAGCTCTTACAAACTCTTCGACAACGGTACCGGCGGGATTCCGGGCATCTATGCCTTCGAAAACGGTGCGTTCGGACAAATCGTCTCCGGTTCGGGATACGGTTATACGAGCGACGGAGCCGGGGTGGCAGCTGTGTTCCGCAACATGGACGATCCGAACGACCCGCGCAACGGGAAAATGTTGATCAACTACGGCGGTACGACCAGCAGCCTGAATCTGCCTTACTACTCGATCGTACGCGGTAGCCAGGTTACCAACTACTACCACGGTGTACTGGGAAAAGATGAAGACGGTAACCAAATCGACGGGTACAACACCCCGGGTGACAAACCTTATCTGTATGACGTGCTCGGTAAAGTGGAACCCGACTTCTTCGCCGGTTTGACCACCTCGCTGACCGTCAACCTGCCGAACAACAGCGGTTCGTTCGACTTCTTCGCTCAGATCGACGGTCGCGTCGGCGGACACATGATCTCTTCCAAATTGCGTGAAGCCATGCAATACGGGAACGTCGAAATGTCGCTCTACGGTCGTGACGAGGAACACGGCGGGGTGGCTCGTGTCAACTACAAAGGCGAAACCGTTTACAACGGGATGATTCCGGACGGTGTGTTCTACAAAGATTTCAAGGTGACTCGCAAAGACAACGGTCAGGAAGTGACAGTGAAAGCCGGTACCACCTTCGCCGAAGCCGTCGAAGCGGGCGATATCGAACCGATGCTGTCGGCCATTTGGTATACCCAGGGCGGGAACTACGGTTTCTGGGGTGCACAGAACATCAACGTGTCGAAAGCCACCTACTTCTCGTTGCGTGAAGTGACCCTCGGGTACAACTTCCCGGACAAGTGGATCAAACACGTCGGTTTGCAGTCGGCTCGTCTGTCGTTCTCGGGACGTAACCTCTGCTATATCTACAACGGCATGCGCGGCGGAATCAATCCGGAGTCCATCTCGTCGAACAACCCGCTGACGCCGGTGGACTACGGTGGAGTGCCCTATGCGCGGAACTTCTCGATCAACCTCAACTTACGTTTCTAATTGTAAACCGACAATTCAACGACATTTATGAAAACAATCTCAAAATATATTTTTGGGGGAGTTCTGCTCTCGGCCCTGGCCCTCACCGGGTGTAAGGACAAGATGCGAGAGTTGAACACCAACCAGACCTCGTTGCAATCAACCGACCCGCGGTATATGTTCTTCGCTGCGACACGCCTGTTCGACAATTCGGACGGTCGTGGGTTCTGTGCGACCCGTTCGATGAGCATCGGTCGGTGGATGCAGTATTTCGCCACTACCGGCTCGTCTTATCCGGCAGCGACCGACCTTTCGATCAGTTCGCCGTGGCCCGGTGCGTATTGGAGCGAATTCAACGTCCGGAACGGGAGCCAGCTTCATGCTTTGTGTGAATATGTAGTCGGTCCGACGTTGAGCGAATTGGAAAAGATGCAGTACCAGGAGATCGGCGCGATCGCCAAAGTGCTGGAAACCTACTTGGCTTGGCGGAACTTCGACGTCTACGGCGCTGCGGTTTACACCCAGGCGTTCCGGGCGGCCGAAGGGATCAAACGGCCGGAATACGACCTTGTTCAGAATGTTTACAAAACTTTGGATCAGGTCGTGAAGGAAAAAGTAGTCGATGTACTGAAGCAACCGGCACCGGCAGGAACCCTTTCGCTGGGCAAATACGACCCGATGTACGGTTTTACCGTAAAAGTCAATCCTGAAGGGGGCTCGACGGTCACTCCGTTGGAGAATGCCGAAGTGCAGCGTTCGCGCTGGTTGAAATTCGCCAACACGTTCCGTCTGAAGATGGCCTACCGCTTCAAAGAACGGGATGCGGCACACTTCAATACCGTGCTGGCCGAAGTGCTTGATCCGGCTAACGGGGGGATGATTTCGAGCAACAACGAGTCGTGTATCCTCAAGTTCCCGAAAGACGTTTGGGGCGACGATACCAACGACGGGAACCAGGTAAGTTACTACAACCGAGCTCCGCTGTCGATGATCAACTCGCTGAAGGTGATGAAAGACCCGCGTCTGCCGCTCTTGTTCCGTCCGAACTTCAACGATACGTCGTTTGTCAATGCCTCTTATTTTAAGAACAATGCGTATGCAAAGGCTTACAAATGGATGTACACCCACTTCCCGGACTCGCTGACCAAGTATGGCAACCTGATGCAGTTGCACAATGTTTATCAGGGGGTCAGTCAGAACTCGTATGCTTATCAGCAAACCTGGGTTCCGGGGGTGATTATGCGCGGACAAGGTTTTTCGTTCGGTAAAATCGTCAATTCGAACTTCAACGAGGATCCTAAACTCAACAAACCGTTGTTGAGTCCGGAAACCGGCGAACCGATCGTCTGGGGCAAGGACACCACGATTACGTTCTACATCTGTTCGATGCCTCAGGGACGTTACTGGGTGAAAAACGGTGGGGACGGCTACGACTGGTACGACCAACCGAAACCGGACAAGACCCTCATTCAGTTGACCCGTCCGGTGATCGCTTACGACGAACACTGCTTCACCATGGCGCTGATCGCTCAGGAAACCGGCGCGGCTGTGGGCGGCAAGACGGCCGAAGGGTGGTACGAAGAGGCTGTCCGGGCCAATATGGCTCAGTTGATGGACGACGCCCTTCGTGTATATGTCGGGATTGCCACTTCTGTGGAATATCCGCTGCTGCCGCCCTACAACGGAACGTCTGCCGCGGACAAGCACCTCTATAAACTGACTCCGGCGATGATCGACGACTATGTGGCATCGATCCTGCCGCTGGGCAAGACCGGCAACGCCGTGTCGGAAATCATGACCCAGACCTGGTTTGCCATGATCTTCAACCCGGAAGAGATGTGGGGCATGTGGAAACTGACCGGTTATCCGCAGTTCATCAAGATTCCGGTGAAGAACGGGACGGGTGCTCCGGGCACGAATTACTTGCTGCCGGATGTACCTGGGCTCGAAATGGGCTTCACCAGCGGGAACGAAGCTACGGCTTTGGCCCGTCGTGCAGCTGTGCCGCAGCCCGAGGTGGAAAACAACGCCAACTATATGAAAATCCAGCAGGAGTTGATGGCGACTCCGGGCTTCGGGACTTCGTGGAACGACAACACGGGCCGGATCTGGTGGGATACCAAACCGATGGCTGCTCCGATCGAAAACCCGACGCTCTACGCACCGGAATACAACAGCGGCGTAAACTAACCGACTCTTCTCTTTTTATGGAAATGCGGGCCCTCCTCTCCTGAAGAGAGAGGCCCGCTCTCCGACCCAGCGGGAGGTTTGCCTAAAAAGAGAAGAGTC
>NZ_CAJTUJ010000121.1 GCF_910579375.1 uncultured Rikenella sp. | reverse complement strand
GCGCGGGTTGAGCTTTAACCCGCCTTGAACTGTTCTCGTTGGCTTCGCCTTCCTCCTCGCCGCTCGGCAATTTGCAAACTACGTTTGCATTGCTCTCGCTGGCAGCGTCGGTTGTGAACAAAGAGAACCAGAAAAACTTTAGAGCGCATCCCTACGGGATGCTCTGGCAGGGTCTGACCGCATGCGCAAAGCCTCGGCCCAATGTTCAGCCCGCTACTGCCGCGAACGCTGCAAACGGGCGCCCGACGATGCCGAAATCACCTCCGGACCGCCCGCAGACTCGATACCCGGCAGCTGGATCCGGCTACCGACCACCCACACACTGCTGTCCCGAGCCCCCGACAACGGATCGACCGCCTCCAACAGATTCTCGCCCGGCCGCAACGTCACCCTCGTCCACTGAAACCGTCCCAAACCGTCGTTCGACCTCAACCCCTGAGAAACCCCATTGACAAAAAGCTCCACATCGCTCGCGTTCGAGAAGACCCGCACCGCCTGCACCCGCGAGAACCGCTCCTCGATACGGCTGTCCGCCAGATGAACGAACGATTCCGAAGCATTCCAGTTCGCCTTGTAAAAGTAAAAAGCATCCTTCCGCACCCGCCGGTCGAAAGTCACCAACCCGTAATCCGCCACCCCCGGTCGTGCGCCGTCCGTGCGATGCGCCGCCCCGTAATCGAACATCGTCCAGACGAAAGTCCCCCAGAAGTTCGGACGCGACGCGATCACCCCCCAATAATTCTCGTGCAACCACGTCTGCCACTGCTCCGGATGCCAGCTCCCCGCCGCGTCCGGACGACTGAGACTGTCGGCCCACTGATAGATGCTCGCCCCCGCGCCGTACTCGCTCACGCCGCTCCGGAGCGTCGGAAACCCGCGCCGCAAATCGCGCGTCCAAATGGCAAAATCCTGAGGCTGACCCGATTTCCAACCCAAAAACTGATTGAACCCGATCAAATCCGTCACGAAGTTCAACTCGCCGTCCTGATTGCTCGCCGCCACCGTCAACCGACCGCCGCCCTCCTCTTTCGCCACCCGGTTCAACTCGCGCACCACCCCGATCGGATCGGCCCCCCGCTGGGTCAGCTGATCGAACAGCCCCCACCAGATGACCGACGGGTGATTGTACTGCTGCCGCATCATCTCGCGCAGCTGTTGCAGCAGGTTCGCCCGAAACCCCTCGCTATCGTTGAATCCCTTGTACCTATAGCCCCCCGCGCCGACCAGCGGCAGGTCGCTCCAAACCAGAATCCCGGCCCGGTCGCACAGGTCGAGAAAATACGGATCGTTCGGAAAATAGGCGCACCGAACGGCATTCACCCCCATCTCGCGCATCAGTTCGACATCGCGCCGATGGTTCTGCCGCCGCAGCGCATTCCCGATGCCGTCCCAGTCCTCCACACGACAAACCCCCTGAATCCGCAACGGTTTGCCGTTCAAATAGAACCGATTGTCGTCGCCCACGTTGAACCACCGCACGCCGAACGCCTGGCACACCGTATCCTGCGTCCCCGCCGAGCTGCTCACACGCGCCTCCAAGGTATAGAGATAGGGATCTTCCGTGCCGTTCCACAAATGCGGATGGTCGATCGCGAACGAGACGCCTACCTCGCTGCGCCCCTCCTGATCGAGTTTCACGCGCCGGTTCAACGTCTCGACGACATTCCCCTCGCCGTCGCGCACCGTGAAGACGGCGGTCGTCATCTCGCCGCTCCGTCCCCGCACCGCCGCAAGGGCATTCACCTCGGCCCGCTCGGCAGAAACCCGGGTGGGGGTGATGTAAAGCCCGCTCGACCCGTAATCGTCGAGGGCGATGTGCGTCGCGGGAGTCGAAATCAACTCGACGCTGCGATACAGACCGCCGTAGACATTGAGGTCGCCGGTCAGCGGCGCGACGTCGAGGTCGGGGGCATTATTGACCCTCACCCACAAGGTGTTGCGCCCGCCGAAGCGCACGAGAGGGGTAATCTCCCAGGCAAAAGCGGTGTACCCGCCGCGGTGCTGCCCCACATGTTTGCCGTTCACGAAGAGGTCGCAGACGGAGTTGGCGCCGCCGAAGCGCAGGAAAAGCCTCCGCCCGTTCCATCCGGCGGGAATTTCGATCACTTTGACGTAGTTCCCGAGCCCGCGATAGTAGTCGGGTTTGCCGCCGAGCAGGTCGGTGTTCCACGTATGGGGCAGATCGACGGGCCGGGCGGCAGCGGCGGCGTTCATCTCCCAACTGGGGGTATAGGTCCATCCGCGGTCGAGCGAAACGCTCTGTCGCCGCATGCCGTGGGCCGCACACAGCCCGAAAAGGGCGAGCAAAAGAAAAAGGCTCTTTTTCATAAGAATCGATTTCGGTATGGTCGAAAGCAAAGATAATTAAAGATAACGAAGTGGCGGAGGCCGCCGGAATTTTCGAAGCGGTTTACTGATTTTTCGGCCCGGCGGCC
This sequence comes from uncultured Rikenella sp., assembly GCF_910579375.1. Lineage (GTDB taxonomy): Bacteria > Bacteroidota > Bacteroidia > Bacteroidales > Rikenellaceae > Rikenella. The sequence goes on along the minus strand of NZ_CAJTUJ010000121.1, from coordinate 3,248 downwards.
TCTCCCGAAAGAGCGATTTCGCTAACTTTGTCGTCTGTCAGCAACCCTAATCCCCCCTGTTTATGACTGTCAAAGAGAGATTTGCGGGCATCATCGCCTGGTTCGCCAAAAACCGGCCCGACGATGACACCGAACTGCACTACCGGTCGCCGTACGAGCTGCTGGTCGCCGTGATGCTCTCGGCGCAGTGCACCGACAAACGGGTCAATCTCGTCACGCCGGCCCTCTTCGAACGCTTCCCCACGGCGCACGAGCTGGCCGGAGCGACCTCGGACGAGGTGTTCGAATACATCCGGTCGGTCTCCTACCCCCGGTCGAAGTCGGAACACTTAGTGGCGATGGCACAACGGTTGGAGGAGGTCTATGGAGGACGGGTGCCGGACACGGTCGAGGAGCTCACCACCCTGCAAGGGGTGGGACGCAAGACGGCCAACGTGATCGTCTCGATCGTCTACGACAAGCCGGCGATGGCGGTGGACACGCATGTGTTCCGGGTGGCGGAGCGGATCGGACTGACGACCGGATCGAAGAATCCGTTGCAGACGGAGCGGGCGCTGGTGCGGCACATTCCGGAGAAGCTGCTCGGCCGGGCGCACCACTGGCTGATCCTGCACGGCCGGTATGTCTGCACGGCGCGCGCGCCGAAGTGCGCGACGTGCGGCATCGCGTCGTGGTGCCGCACCCGGCAGCGGGAGCTGGCCAAGGCGGAGAAGAATCGCTGAGTCTTACAGCAATTTCCGCGCGCTCTCCTCGTACTGCGACGCGTCGAGCCGCAAGGCGACGAAGAGCAGGATGGTGAAAGCCATCAACGACGAGCCCCCGTAGCTGAAGAACGGGAGCGGAATCCCGACCACCGGAAAGAGGCCGACGGTCATCCCGATGTTGATGGCGAAGTGGGTGAAGACGATCGCCGCCACCGAATAGCAATAGATCCGGCCGAAAGGCTCTTTCTGTCGTTCGCCCATGCGCATCAGCCGCAGAATCAAGGCGAAAAAGAGGGTCACGACGAACAGCGACCCGATGAATCCCCACTCCTCGCCCACGGTACAGAAGATGAAGTCGGTGCTCTGCTCCGGCACGAAGCTGAAACGGGTCTGCGTTCCGCCCAGAAAGCCCTTGCCGGCGAATCCGCCGGAACCGATGGCGATTTTGGACTGGATCACGTTGTAGCTCCACCCGTGCGGGTCGTTCTCGATACCGAGCAGGTCGAGGATCCGCTTCTGCTGGTGCAGCTGGAGGATGTTGTCAAAAACGTAGTCCACCAGCCCGGTGAAAACGACGGCCCCGGCGAAGAAGACGACGTATTTCCAGAGGTTGGTCATGTGGTGCCGGATGCCGTACCGCACGAGCCAAGGCAAGGAGAGGACGGCTCCGGTGAGCATCGAAGCGAAGAGCGACAGGTGCGCGCCGACCAGCGTCCCGATGCCGAAGACGACCGTCCCGAGCAGCAGCACCAGCGCGGCATAGCGCGCGCTGTCGCGCCAGTTTCGGTTCACGAGCCCCTGTGCCGCCAGGCAGAGGAAGAAGACGACGAAGAGAATGGGCAGCGGTTCGAGCAGGAAGGAGATGACGAAAAGGAATACAAACATCAGGGCCACCACATAGAGCGCGGTGCCGAACCCTTCACGGTAGAGCATCAGGAAGAAGGCGGCGAAGACCATGGCCGACCCGGTATCGTTCTGGGCCAGAATCAGCAGAACGGGAATCCCGATAATCAACCCGATGTAATAGATCGCTTTCCCGGTCCGCAGGTCGAAGTTGTAGGCACTCATATACCGGGCCAAGGCCAATGCGGTGACGAATTTCATGAACTCGGCGGGCTGTATCCTGACGGAGCCGATCGAGAGCCACGACTGCGCCCCATGACTCTCGTGCCCGAAGAGCAGCACGAAGAGCATCACGCCCAACATGAAAAAATAGAGCGGATAGGCGAGCATGTGCCAGTATTTGCCGTCGATCAGCAGGATGGAGATGGCCAGAAAGAAGCTGATGCCGATCCAGAGCATCTGCATGCCGTAGCGCTGCGAGAGGTCGAAAATCCTGGCGTGCTCCTCGTCGTAGACGGCGGCGAAGATGTTGAGCCAGCCGAAGAAGACCATCACGACGTAGATGGCCACCGTCCACCAGTCGATGTCGGCGGCAAAGAGCCGTCCGCCGCCTTTGTGAGCAGCGGCCCGGTCGGAGCCGAAGATGAGTCTATTTGCCGCGTTTGTCATACATGGGATAAGCTATGGTCATCTCTTTCATCTGCCGGACGAGCTCGGGGCGCCGGATGGTGTCGGTGAGGTATTGCTCGATCAGCAGGCTGGCGATGGGGGCGGCGGCCGAACCGCCGAAACCGCCGTGCTCGACGTAGACCGAAACGACGATCTTGGGGTCGTATCGCGGCGCGAAGCACAGAAAGGTCGAGTGGTCGGCCCCGTTCGGGTTCTGGGCGGTGCCGGTCTTGCCGCAGATGTTCAGCCCGGGCACGCTGGCGCGTCCGCCGGTTCCGGCGACGTTCACCCCTTCCCACATCCCTTCGACGATGGGTTCGAAGTATTTCGGATTGACTTTCGTGTAGTTTTTCCGGTAGAACCGGGCGTCGATGGAGTCGTGGCCGGCGATCTTCTTCACCACGTGCGGAATGTAGTAGTATCCCCGGTTGGCAATCGTGGCGCCGAGGTTGGCGAGCTGCAAGGGGGTGACCCCGAGCTCGCCCTGTCCGATGGCGAGCGAGATGACGGTGAGCGAGTTCCACCGGCTGCGATACCGCCGATCGTAGAACTCTTTGGTCGGCACGTAGCCGGCGAGTTCGTCCCAGAAGTCGGATTCGAGTTTGCGCCCGAAACCGAAGCTCCGCACATAGTCGTACCACATGTCGAATCCGCCCTTGGCGACGCCGCCGTACTGGCGATTGTCGAGGATGTCGCGGAAGACGTAGCAGAAGTAGGCGTTGCACGAATTGGCGGTGGCCTGCACGAGGTTCATCGGCGAGTAGTGGGTATGGCACTTCACGCCGCGTCCGACGGTATATCCGCCGCTGCACGGGTGGTAGTCTTCGGGCCGCGAGACGCCCTCTTCGAGCCCGATCAGGCCGGTCACCGCCTTGAAGGTGGAGCCGGGCGGGTATCGGGACATCACGGCGCGGTTGAAAAGCGGATGCCGCGGATTCCGCAGGAGTTCCATGTAGTTGTTCCCCAAATCGCGCCCGACGAGTTTGTCGGGGTCGTAGGAGGGGGAGCTGGCCATGACGAGTATCTCGCCGG
>NZ_CAJTUJ010000120.1 GCF_910579375.1 uncultured Rikenella sp. | reverse complement strand
TGTTTCGCGCGCCTTGGGAAATCTTGTCAAAACACGCAAGCGAGTTTTGACGATTTCCCTCTTAAAGACGAGGCGCGCGGCTGTCCTACAAGAGGGTACTGCGCTCGGGCCGCGCGGGCCCCACGTCCCGTGGACGGGCGAAACTGCGTTTCGCTGCGGCAGCCTCTGCCCTACTCTGTCTCCCGTTCTCTGTCGCACGCCGCTCACACCTCGAACTCCACCTCGCCGAAGTATTCCGGCACATGGAAATTCGGTTTTTCCGTCCCGATCGGCCTCCACGACAGGAAATGCGGCTGCGAGAGATCATCCCCGCACTTGTAGACATTCGCCCGCGCCCGCAGCCCGTCCAGCGAGCCGAAATCGTGCGCGAAGAACGCCCCCGCCGGAATCTCCGCCTCCAGCGTCCATCGATTATCCCCCCTCCGCTCCTCGAACGGCTCCCCGCCCAGCGACGCCCGCCGCACGATCAGCCCCATAACCTCCTCATCCGCATGCCGCACCTCCGGTTTCGTCTTCCGGAACCCCAGCAGCGCCCGCCCGATGCAGTTGAACTCAAAGTTATAGTACCCCCTCTCGTCGAACGAGATGAAGAACTCCACCGCCGAATCCGTCCACACCGGCCCGTTGTCCTCCGCGACCCTCGCCATCGTGCAGCCCTCCTCCACCTCGAACCGCAAGAGCAGCCTCTTCCCGTCATGCCCCGCCGCAAACCTCACCCGCGGCGCATACGGATATTCCGCCGCCCAGTTGTTGCACGCCACCTCCTGCATCGGGAGCCCCTCCAGCGAGCTCCCCGCCTCGATTTTCCGAATCTTAAGCATACCGTTCCAATATTTCTTTTACAATCCGCTGCATATCCGCATACTGCGCCTCCATACTCTGCAACAGCCGGTACTGCGCCCGCGTCCGCACCAGGTTGTGCTCCGGCGACTTCACCTTGTAGTATCGGTCACCGTCGATGTAGTCCATCAGGAACCGCAGCACCTGTTCGTAGGTGATATACCGGGCCGAAAAAGCGAGGTACTCCGCCTCCTCCGACGTCAGGAAAGCGTGAGCCTCAGAGAGATACCCCTCCGTATAGGCCTTGAAAATCGCGATATCCATCGACACCCGGTCGAGATCCGCATCGTCCTCCGCCCCCGTGTTGGTGTACGACCGCATCGCGTCGCCGTAGTCGTTGAGACACGTCGCCGAGAGCACCGTATCGAGATCGATCACACACAACACCTCCCCCGTCTTGCCGTCGAACAGGATGTTATTGATTTTCGTATCGTTATGCGTCACCCGCGTCGGAATCACGCCCGTTTCGACCAACGACCAGAACCGGAGCATCTCCTCCCTCCGCTCCTCGATCCAGCCGATCTCCCGGGCCACCTCTTTGACACGCCCCACACGGTCTTCGGCCAGCGTCTCGTCCCACTGCCGGAATCGATATCGGATGTTGTGGAATCCGGGCAGAATATCGGTCAGCGGCTCCCGGAAATCGGCCAGCATCGCCTGAAACAGCCCGATCCCCTTTCCGCCCTGAAAAGCGAGCTCCGGCGTATCGGCCTGCTGATACGCCGCCGTATCGGCGATAAATTCGCAAGCGGCCCAATATTCTCCCTCAGCGTCGAGGAAATAGAGTTCTCCGTCCTTTGTCGGCGTGACAGTGAGCGCCTCGCGCCGGGGATCGCCGCCCCGAGCCTTGATCTTGGTTTTCAGGTGGTCGGTCACCCGGCGGATATTCTCCATCATGGCCGGGATATCGGTGAAAATATGGCGGTTTTTCCGTTGCAGGATGTAGTTCGGGGTAGTTTCAGCCTCGGTTTCGATCAGGAAGGTGTCGTTGATAAATCCTTCGCCCAGCGGACGCACCGTCCGGACGTCGCCGTCGATGCGAAACTGTTCGGCGATAGCGCGCAAATCGGTATTCATCAGGAGGTTAAATGGTTTTTAAAGGGGTTAGTATTCCAAAGGATTCCGCCCGACGGAGAGAGTCGGTCTCCCGGTCGGACGGTTAAAGATAGTGACTTTTTCGGAAAGACCCTCCCTCGGCCGCCGGCTTTTGAGTGCCTCTGGGGTACGCTCCATCTGCCGCCCCGGGCCACCGCAATACGAGCACGGGCGACCTGATGGGCGTCGGCAACTACGGCTATAGTTGGTCGTCCGCAGCGAACAACACGGGCGGCGTGTTCGTGGACTTCGGCGTGACGTGGATCCGTCCCAGTGCTCCGTACCACCGCGCCTACGGTTTTCAGTTGCGTTGCCTCTCGGAATAAACGGGCCGCGTGTCCGCGGGAGGCAAGGGGCTGGATTTGAGGATAGAAACTACCGATAAAGTACCCCGCCGCGAAAAACAAAGCGAGCCATGGAAAAGATTTCCATGCCTCGCGCCTCCCCGCTCCTCCGAACCCTACCGGATCGGAGAGCGACTATCCATCGTACTCCTCTTCGCCTCCCTCCAAATCATCCATATCCTTTTGATGCTCAACCAACTCCTTCGCCTTCCCGTAGAGATCGTCCGCCTGCTGCCGCAACGCCGTATCGTCCGGCCGCTCCGCCGCCATGCGGCCCGCACAGTAAGCCGCCAACGCATAAAGCCCTTTGGCCGTCAGCTCCTCGACATGTTCAGCCGTCAGCGCCGGCTCGTAATCCTCCCGGAGCGCAGTCGGATAGTTCACGAAGTACTTCAACACCTTAGCCTGCCCGACAGGCGCAACCTCCGGCAGTTCGAGCCCGGTCGCCGTCGCCGGAGCCGCCTGAGAGAGCTCTCTGAGCAGGGCCCATTCCAGCAGCATATCGTTGTCGAACGGCACCTGTTTGTAGACCTGATACCAGAGCGGGCATGCCTGCCGGAAACGCTCCTCGTCGAAATCGGGGAAGCGGTCGAAAAAGCGATCCAGAATCGTTTCGTTGAACGTCGAGCAGTCGAATCCCTCCGGCCGGTTCCACGTCTTCCCGTCCACCGACCAGGCGAAGAGAGTCGCGCAGGTTCCGGCCACCTCGTCGATCCGGTCGTAAATCTCGGCCGGGATCTCCTCCCGGGGCAGCGGCCGGCCCCCCTCGCAGCAACAGCTGCACACGAAACAGTAGTTCGGAGCGGCTACGAAGTGCAGAAACTCGTTGTCTCCCCCCGGAATCTCGTCATAGCGATACTCGCCCGTCTCCGGGTCGTAGCTCAGCGTAAAGTAGTCGGTCAGGATGTCGCCCTCCAGCCATTCGCAGACATCGTCGAATCCGCACTCCTGCGCCGTCTCCTCCTGCTCCGCCGTTCCCCAGCCGACAAGGTATTTCACTCCGAGCATCATCATGATGCGTTTCAGGGCGTCTGGCGACGGTAATTGTTTCATTTCCATAGCGTTGTATTTTAATTAAGTGAATAAAAAAGGGTTCTCGTCCGGAAATAAAAAGCGTGGGCCTTTGAAGCTCATTTGTTTTCCAGGTATCGCCAAACACCTTACACCCAAATAAGTAAAGCCCACGTGTCGCCACGTGAGCGTTACCACTTTACTTTCGGGTGTGTTTCAAAATTGGCGATTTTGGGAAACAAAAGTAAAGCTAACGCTTTTCTATGTATGTCGTAAAGAGGTTTTTAATTCATGGGCAATGCTCGAGTTTCGGGACAAAGGTAGCAAAAAAACGGGCCGGCCGGTATGCGGGTGTCCGAAAACCGCCACGCCCCCTCGGCGGTCTCCCGCCGCGCCCTATACGATCCCCTGCGCCAGCATGGCGTTCGCCACCTTCCGGAACCCCGCGATATTGGCCCCCTTGACGTAATTGACGTAGCCGTCCGGCTCTGTCCCGTAGCGCAGACAGGCGGCATGGATGTTCCGCATGATGGCGTGGAGCTTCTCGTCCACCTCTTCTGCGGCCCACTGGAGGCGTTCGGAGTTCTGGGTCATCTCCAGCCCCGAGGTCGCCACCCCGCCGGCATTGGAGGCCTTACCCGGCGAGTAGAGGAGCTTGTGCTGCTGGAACGCGTGCACGGCCTCCGGCGTCGACGGCATGTTCGCCCCCTCGGCGACGCAGATACAGCCGTTGGCGATCAGTTTGGCCGCATCTTCGCCGTTGAGTTCGTTCTGCGTGGCGCACGGCATGGCGATGTCGCACTTCACCCCCCACGGCCGTTCGCCGGCGTAGTAGGTCGCGCTGGGATAGCGGTCGGCATACTCGCTGATCCGTCCGCGGTAGATGTTCTTGAGTTCGAAGATGTACTCCAGTTTATCGGCGTCGATCCCGTCGGGGTCGTAGATGTATCCCGATGAATCCGAAGCGGTTACGACCTTGGCCCCGAGCTGGGTCATCTTCTGGATGGCGTACTGGGCGACGTTCCCCGATCCGGAGACGGCCACGACTTTCCCCGCCGGAGAGTCGCCGCGCGTAGCGAGCATCTCCTGTGCGAAGTAGCTCACGCCGTAGCCGGTGGCTTCCGGCCGCAGCGGGCTGCCGCCCCAATCCAAGCCCTTGCCGGTGAAGGTGCCGGTAAATTCGTTCCGGAGCCGTTTGTATTGTCCGAAGAGGAAACCGATCTCTCTGGCTCCCACGCCGATATCGCCTGCCGGGACATCGGTGTCGGCGCCGATATGGCGCTGGAGTTCGGTGGCGAACGACTGACAGAAGCGCATCACCTCGGCGTCTGATTTCCCTTTGGGATTGAAGTCGGATCCGCCTTTCCCGCCGCCCATGGGCAAGGTGGTCAAGGCGTTTTTGAAGGTCTGTTCGAAGGCGAGGAATTTCAGGATGCTGAGGTTGACGGAGGCGTGGAACCTCAGCCCCCCTTTGTAGGGCCCGATGGCGCTGTTCATCTGGACGCGGTATCCGCGGTTGATTTCGACCTCTCCGCGGTCGTTGACCCACGGTACGCGGAAAATAATAATGCGTTCGGGTTCGGCAATGCGTTCGAGGATTTTCATCTTCCGGAGCACCGGATTCTCGAGGATATAGGGGGCAAGACTCTCGACCACTTCTCGCACGGCTTGGTGAAATTCGGGCTCTCCGGGGTTGCGCGCTTCGATGCGGGCCATGAAGTCGCTGATGTACTGTTGGATTTGGTTTTCCATGAATTTATGGGGTTATGTTGGTTTTCAAAGTGTAAGAGGCACGGAGGCCCCCGCCCCAAGGCCTTTTCGCAGTCAGGCGGCCGGTCGATCAGGAGGCCTCTTGCTATTATAAGGTACCGCTATAAGGCGCCGCGCCTAATATGTTTCGCGCCTAATATTAGGTGGAAATACCTCCCCCCTTTCGAATGCCGAGCGGCCCCGCCCCGGGCTTCCGCAGCAGCAACGATGGGGGGCTGGGAAATGTCGGCGGAGACGGTACGGTATGGTCTTCTGCGGTGAGCGGCACGAACGGTTGGCGACTTTTATTCTACACGGGCGCCATGTCTCCTTCTGCCACGTACAATCGCGCCGGTGGTTTTCAGTTGCGTTGCCTCTCGGAATAAACGGGGGTGCCGCTCGCGGGGGGCAAAGGGCCGGGTCTACCCTAAAAATAAGGGCTGCCTCTACCCTACTTTTGAGTTGAATCCTGCGGTTCGTAGAACCGCGCGGGCCGGACGCCTCCCCACGGGAGGCCCGCAATGTTCGCAAGCTCACTGCGGCCACTCCCGGGCGCCCGCCCCGTTTGGCAATGCCCTATTCTTTCAGGTTCGGGCTGCGCGCTCCCCGGCGGCTCGTAGAGCCGCAAAAGCACTGCCTATTTGTTTTCGGCCGCAGCCAGCGGAGAACGAAATATTAAGGCCGAGGCGGCCAGTAAAAGACGCTGTGCGTCCCCTCCGCATCCGGGGGCTGCGGAGGGCCGACCGTTGACACGGGAACTTA
>NZ_CAJTUJ010000119.1 GCF_910579375.1 uncultured Rikenella sp. | reverse complement strand
GCCATTTGTATAGCTGGGGCTGAAACCCTGTGTGTGGAAATCTATGAATAGACTGTAAGCTTCTTTTGTCGATGATGAGTAGCTGTATCCGCTGAGACCAGCATTTCCTATTGCTCCTAATAATCCATGAAGGCCTGAGTCGCGGAAGCCCGGGGCGCACCCTCAGGGTGTTTTATTGGCCGCCTCTACCCCAATTTGAGGCTAAGGCTGCCTGGTTCGCGTGCTGCTCGTTCCTGTCTATTCCGAGAGGCAACGCAACTGACGACCAGCGGCACGGTTGAACGAGTAGCTGGGAGTGAAGCTCGTCACGTAGAAACTCATGGTCATGCCTAAGATACCGCTGACCGACGACGAATAACTGAATCCGTCGTTGCCGACGCCGCCCGGTACGCCCGAAATGGGCCAGCGGTAGCCCGGGGCGGTGCCGCTTGTCCCGTTTATTCCGAGAGGCAACGCAACTGAAGACCGAAGCCGCGACTGTCCAGCGTAGTCGGATTGAGCCTTTGTACTCCGAAATTCAGGGTTATGCAACAGGCATACTCTTCACGGGGAGAGGTAGCGGGGGAAAAACCGAAACCTCCGTCGCCGACATTCCAAACTTTACCGTCTCCGTAACCGCGGTAGCCCGGGGCGGATGGGGACGGACGGTGAATTTCCGTTGAAAAATTCCTATATTTGCAACAACTTACTCGGATTGTGGCGAGTGCGGCTGAGGGGGAGGGCAAAGCAGGCAAGGAGGGAAAGAGAAAAAAGGGAAAGAGAAGGGAATACAAGGAGAAAGAGAATACAAGAAGAAAAGAAAGGGGATGAGGAGGCAAGGGGCGAATGACGGGGAGGGGATGAAGAGGGGGCGAGGGCAGAGGAGGATGCGGGGCGAGGGGCCTGCCGGGGACGGTGCAGGGGGGCTGGGGAGGTGGTCGTGGGGTGGGGGAGATGAAGCGCAAGAGGAACGAGTGGGGGAGGTAACGGAACGTAAAATATTTATACTCTGACGATATGATGATCTTGCAGGCTGCCCAGACGGCGGCGAAACCCGAAACGATCGGACTGGGATCGCTGATCCTCGCCGGCGGATGGTTGATGATTCCGTTGGCGCTCTTGTCGGCGATATCCATCTTTATCTTCTTCGAACGATTCTGGATGGTGAGGCAGGCGTCCGACAAGATGGATGCCGGGTTTATGACCAAAATCAGGGACTTGATCTACGAACGGAAGATCGAGCAGGCGATTCAGTACTGCCGCACGAGGAGGAGTCCGGTCGCGAGGATGATCGAAAAAGGGATTATGAATCTCGGGAGGCCGAAGGCGGATATTCAGGCGGCGATCGAAAATGTGGCCAATCTGGAGGTCTCGAGGCTGGAGAGCGGTTTGCCGTTCCTCGCGACGACGGCCGGAGGGGCGCCGATGATCGGCTTCCTCGGGACGGTGCTCGGGATGGTGCAGGCGTTTATGGACATGGCGGCGGCGGGAGGGTCGGTCGATCTCTCGATCTTGGCCAGCGGGATGTACACGGCCATGATTACGACGGTCGGGGGGCTGGTGGTCGGGATTCCGGCATACTTCGGGTATAACTTCCTCGTGGCCAGGATCGAAAAGGTGGTATTCCAGATGGAGGCCAATACGATCGCTTTCATGGATATCGTCACGGCTAAGGAGAATCCGACGGGCGGCGGGAGGATGCTCTAAGGGGGCGGGAGCGGATGCGGCTGGTTGTTTTACGTTACACAAGATAGTGCTCATTTACGATGGCCATTAAACGGAGTTCTAAAATAGATATGGGAGGGGGAAGCGCGTCGCAGACGGACTTGATCTTTCTGCTGCTGCTCTTCCTGATGATCTCCACGACGCTCATCAACCCGAATGCGCTCAAACTCTTGCTGCCGAAGAGCAGCAATGCGAACAAGGAGAAACCGTATACGACGGTCTCGATTACGGCTGATCTTCAGTATTTTGTCGAGATGGAGCAGGTGTCGTTCGATCAGTTGGCGGGGCGGCTTCGCACTCGCCTGGAGGGGGTCGAGGAGCCGACGATATCGTTGCACTGCGACCGGACGGTGCCGGTGGACGAGGTGGTCAAGGTGATGAATATCGCGCGGGACAACAAATACAAACTGGTGCTGGCGACGGCGCCGGAGTAGGGCGTACTGAGAGAGGGGGGGCAGCAGGGTTAAGGATACGAAGAAATATATACGACTATGAATGCTGAGAATACGGTTAAAACGTGTTGCGAACGGGCGGTGGCCGCGCTGTATGGCGGGGCGATGGCTGAGGTGCAGATTTCGAAAACCAGGAAGGAGTTCGAGGGGGATTATACGCTGGTCACCTTTCCGCTCCTGAAAATCAGCCGAAAGGCGCCGGAGGCTACGGCGAACGAGATCGGACTCTGGCTGCGGGAGAATTGTCCGGAGACGATCGGGGAGTTCAATGTCATCAAGGGATTTCTCAATCTGTCGCTCACGCCGGCGTATTGGATCGGCGCGATGGCGGAGATGAGGGGGGAGTCTAATTATGGCTTCGTGTGCGACAACGGGCGGACGGTGATGGTCGAGTATAGCTCGCCGAACACCAACAAGCCGCTCCACTTGGGGCATATCCGGAACAATCTGTTGGGGTATTCGGTCTCGAAAATCCTGGAGGCGAACGGATGCAATGTCTTGAAAGCCAATCTGGTGAATGACCGAGGAATTCATATCTGCAAGTCGATGCTGGCGTGGCTCAAGTTCGGGGAGGGGGAGACGCCGGAGTCGAGCGGGATGAAGGGGGATCATTTGGTGGGGAAATACTATGTGGCGTTCGATCAGGCCTATAAGGCGGAGGTGCGGCAGCTGATGGCGGAGCGTGGGCTGGACGAGGAGACGGCGAAGAGGGAGGCGCCCATTATGCGCGAGGCGCAGGAGATGCTCAGACGGTGGGAGGCGAAGGATCCGGAGGTCTACGGGCTCTGGGAGCGGATGAACGGATGGGTCTACAAGGGGTTCGACGAGACTTACCGGGCGTTGGGGGTGTCGTTCGACAAGGTCTATTACGAATCGAATACGTATCTCTTGGGGAAGGAGCTGGTGCAGAGGGGGTTGGAGAACGGGGTCTTCTTCCGGAAGGAGGACGGGTCGGTGTGGGCGGACTTGACGGGGGACGGGTTGGATCAGAAGCTCCTCTTGCGGGGAGACGGGACGAGTGTCTACATGACGCAGGACTTGGGGACGGCGGTGCAGCGGCACGGGGAGTACGGGCTGGACGAGATGGTCTATGTGGTGGGGAATGAACAGAATTACCATTTTCAGGTCTTGAAGTTGATCCTCAGGAAGTTGGGGTACGAGTGGGCGGACGGGATTTTCCACCTTTCGTACGGGATGGTGGAGCTGCCGGAGGGCAAGATGAAGTCTCGCGAGGGGACGGTGGTGGATGCGGACGACCTGATTGCGGAGATGGTGGCGACGGCGAGGGCGGTGGCGGTCGAGGCGGGAAAACTGGACGGCTTGTCGGACGAGGAGATTGCCGAAATCTCGCGGATGGTGGGCTTGGGGGCGCTCAAATACTTCATCCTCAAGGTCGATCCGAAGAAGACGATGTTGTTCGACCCGAAGGAGTCGATCGATTTCAACGGGAATACGGGGCCGTTCATTCAGTATACGTATGCCCGGATCCGGTCGTTGCAGCGGAGGGCGGAGGAGCAGAAAGGGGAGGGGAGGGTTGCTTCTGCGGCGGATTTCTTCGACGGGCGGGTGCCGGAGGCGAAGGAGATCGAGCTAATCAAACTGCTCACGGAGTTCGGAGGGGTGGTGCGCGAGGCGGGAGAGGCGTTCTCGCCGGCGATCGTGGCGGCTTATGCTTATGACCTGGCGAAGGAGTTCAACCAGTATTATCACGATTATCCGATCCTGAGGTCGGATGTGGCGGCGGAGGATCGGGTGTTCCGGTTGGCGTTGGCGGCCGAGGTGGCGCGGATCTTGGCGCGGGCGATGGGTTTGCTGGGGATCGAGATGCCGGAGCGGATGTAGGCTCTCTGTGCGGGAGGGTTTCGGAAGAATAATTTGAAAAATAGAGATAAAATGGAGCTAATTGATGGAAAAACGGTGGCTGCGGCGCTGAAGCAGCGGATGGCGGAACGGGTGGCGGCGATGGAGCGGAAACCGTATCTGGTGGCGATACTGGTCGGGCACGACGGGGCGAGCGAAACGTATGTGGGGCATAAGGAGCGGGCGTGTCGCGAGATCGGTTTCCGGTCGACGGTGTTGCGCTTCGAGGAGGATATCACGGAGGAGGCGTTGCTGGGCGAGATCGGGCGGCTCAATGCGGATCCGGAGGTGGATGGGTTTATTGTCCAGATGCCGCTGCCGAAGCATATTTCGGAGCAAAAGGTGATCGAGGCGATCGATCCGCGGAAGGATGTGGACGGGTTTCATCCGGTGAATGTCGGGCGGATGATTCTGGGGTTGCCGGCTTATGTCTCGGCGACGCCGGAGGGGATTTGCGAGCTGTTGAGGTACTATAAAATACCGACGGCGGGACGGCATTGCGTGGTGGTGGGACGGAGCAATATCGTGGGGCGGCCGATGGCTAATTTGTTGTCGGATAAGGAGTTCAATTGTACGGTGACGTTGTGTCACAGCCGGACGGAGAACCTGAGGGAGATTTGTGCGGGGGCGGATATTCTGGTGGCGGCGCTGGGGAAGGCGGAGTTCGTGACGGCGGACATGGTGAAGCCGGGGGCGGTGGTGATCGATGTGGGGATTACGCGGGTGCCGAGCGACAAGACGAAAAACGGGTGGAAGTTGCTGGGGGATGTGAAGTTCGACGAGGTGGCGCCGAAGTGCAGTTACATTACGCCGGTGCCGGGCGGGGTGGGGCCGATGACGATCGTGAGCTTGATGAAAAACACGCTTTTGGCGGCGGAAGGGGCTATTTATGGGAAGTAGATTGTAAAATCATGGAATATGAAGTGCCGGTCGATATCCATCGACCGGCACTTTTGTTGTAGCGGGGGTTGCTTCTGCCGGAGTTTGCACGGTTTTGGGTGTGGGGATTTTCTTGAGGTTGGGGCTGAGGTTGCCGTGCGTTATTTGGCCGTGGCGGCTCATTGCGCGCCGCGGGCACGCGGGGCCTGCCCGGCCTGAGGCCAGTTTTAGGCGGGTCAAAGCTCGACCGCGCGCGACTGCTGGAAAAGGAAATCATTCAAACGCGTGTTTCGCGTTTGAATAAGATTTCCGTCAGCGCGCGGACAAAGAATTGGGCGAGGCGGCCTTGGGGTAGAGGCTGCCCCTTCCGAGTGCCGGACCCGAGTAGTGAAGCTAGAGCACGTCGGCTTGTCAACGATGCCTCGCAAGCGCGAGGGAGACCGCAGGTCAACGCACCGCCCGCCCGGCGGACGCGTTCGCGCCACGGCGGGCGGCCTTTATTACTTCAAAGTAACCGCGCGCCACGCCAAAAAAGCGATTCAACTCTTTCGGCGGTAGCCGAATGTAGATGAATCGCGCAGGCGCGCGAATAAAGAATTGGGCTGAGCTGATTAAGCGATACGCAGTATCGCTCCGTCCCGCCGGGGTCACCCGGACGCCGCCCGCGCAGGGCAGTTTCATCCGGGACAAAGCTCGACCGCGCCCCGCCTAAAGGAGCGCGCGAAATCCGTCGCCCGCCCGCGTAAAAAGGGATTTCACTCATTTTGCGGTGAGCAAAATAGAGATGAAATCCCAGCAGGCGACGGCAAATGCGGCGGAGCGACAGCGGAGCCGCAGTGAGGCGGACACGGGGCGGAGAACTGGGTCGAGCTTGGGGCTGTGTCTGTTCTTCGGGCGCGAAAACCGG
>NZ_CAJTUJ010000118.1 GCF_910579375.1 uncultured Rikenella sp. | reverse complement strand
CGTTTTTGGTATAGGGTTTGCCCCCCCCCTACCGACAGGGGGGAGAAAATTTGGCGGATTGCGAAATTGTTCGTATCTTGTCTCCGACCCAAGGGGGATTTTTTACCGATTTACGATAAATACAAGTTGCCTATCGATCGATATCTACTCAAAACCACACGTTAAAACGAGTAGAAACCATGAAAACCGAAATCAGAAACGACAAGGAGCAGCGGTTGCTCCGGTCGTTCATCAATGGCGACGAATCGGCGATTGCTACCCTGATCGAAGGTTATCGAAAAAAGGTATATAACTACATCCTGATGCTGGTCAAGGATCGACAGACGGCGGACGACCTCTGTCAGGAGACCTTTATCAAGGTGATCGGGAGCCTCAGAGGGGGCAAGTATGCCGAAAACGGAAAGTTCATCTCATGGGTGTTGCGAATTGCGCACAATCAGGTGATCGATTTTTTCCGGGGAGGGCGCAGACCGGCGCATGTCACGAGCGAGGATGCGGGGTACGATGTCTTGAATAACAAGGAGTTGGCGGATCCGACGGTCGAGGATCGCATGATTCGGGATCAGCTGGAGGAGGATGTGCGGAGTCTGATCGACCGGCTGCCGGAGGAGCAACGGGAGGTGGTGGTCTTAAGGCACTATTTCGACCTTAGTTTCAAGGAGATCGCGCAGCAGACGGGGGTGAGTATCAATACGGCGCTGGGGAGGATGCGGTATGCGTTGATCAACTTGCGCAAACTGGTGGATGAGAGGCGGTTGGCGTTTGCATAAGAAATCATATTTTAGGAGTCTCCTCCTCTCTGCTTTATACAGAGAGGAGGAGACTCTTTTGTTTGGGGGTTATTGCCTATTGGGGCTGCTGCGAGGCGTGGGTGAAGGCGGCCTTGGGATTTGGGCTGAGGTTGCCAGTAAACCGGCCCGGCGGCCGCGTTCGCGCCATGGCGGGCAGTCTTTATTATTTATAGCTGTAGTGGGTTGGGCTGAGGCTTTGCGTATGCGGGTATACCCGGCCAAAGCATCCCGCAGGGATGCGCTCTAAAGTTTCTTTGGTTCTTTCTGTTCACAGAAAGAACAGTTCCAGCCGGGAAGTGCCTAGACCGCGCGCCAGGCGCGCGAACAAAGAACAACGCGCGAAAAAACTCGACTTAGCCAAAACTCCGTCGCCCGCCCGCTTAAAGAGGGATTTCACTCGTTTTGCGGTGAGCAAAATCGAGATGAAATCCCAGCGGGCGACGGCAAACGTGGCGGAGCGACAGCGGAGCCGCAGTGAGGCTGACACGGGGCGGAGAATTGGGCCGTGCTTGGGGCTGTGACTTGTTCTTCGGGCTCGAAAACCGTAGCCGGTTTTCGAGCCGCGTTGGGCCGAGCTTGGGGCTGGGATTTGGGTGGTGAGTTGGGCTGTGCTTTTGCCAAGCTTTGGGCTTTATTTGGGGGCGAGAGCGAGTAGCGCGATTCCGTGAGGAATCGCCGTCCTCGGGCGCAACGATGCATCAGCGGCGCGGGGGAGGCGCGCCGAGGACGAACCCGACAGCTTTGGGCGGTGAATGGGTGCGGTGCTTCCGCGACTCGCAGAGGCGCCGGCCTGTTCGCCCAAGCCGCGTAGCGGCTTCGGAGGGATGGGCGACAGGCCGAATCTGTCAGAATTGGGGGCGAGTGTTGAACTGCGAATAGGGCTGAATTGTTGGCCGTGCTCTTGCGGCTCTTTGAGCCGTGCAGTTCGCCGCCACCCCGAGCGGCTGGCTGCAACTCGTCGGGGCTCGTTGCGCTCTCCGCTGGCAGCGAACTGTTGTCGCGTATAGAACGAATGGGCTGTGCTTTTACGGTTCTCCGAACCGCCGGCCTCGTCGCCCAAGCCGCATAGTGGCTTTGGGGGGATGGGCGACAGTCCGAGCCCGACAGTCATGGATGGTGAATGGGAGCTAACTGTTGCCCAAACTTTCGCGACCGTTTAGGGTCGCGCGGGCTTCAACCCGTTTAAACTGGGATGAGCGACAGGTCGAAATCAAGAGATTTGGGTTGTGCGTTGAACGGCGAATTGCTATGGGCTGAGGACGAACCCGACAGGCTTGGGCGGAGTTCTTGCGACCCGCAGGGTCGCCGGACCTGCGCGCTGGGCCTTCGGCCCATCCTCGGAGCGCGCAGCCCGAAATCGAAAGAAATGGGGAAAAATCGAATTTGACAGCCTTGTGGGGTGATAGGGCGGATACCTTTGGTGGGTCGGACGCCCGGGAGTGCTCGCAGTGAGCTTGCGAACGTTGCGGGCCTCCCGAGGGGGAGGCGTCCGGCCCGCGCGGTTCTTCGAACCGCAGTAAACGCAATGGCCGCTGATTGCTTGTGGTAGTTCCAGCTAGTATTCACGTGCCGATTTGCCCTGTTTATTCCGAGAGGCAGCGCAACTGAAAACCGTAGCCGCGGTTGTCTGAGAAACCGGGGCCCAGGTAGTTGGAACTGAAACCCAAATCCAGACCGCCGATATTGCTCGTTGACGACGAGTAGCTGAACCCATTTTGCCCTACGACGTACAGTGTGCCCGAAGCGTTGCTGCGGAAGCCCGGGGGTGCCGCTCGGCACTCGAACCGGGCCGCCTCGGCTTCAAGTTAGGGTCGAGGCTGCCGGTTGCTTGGGGTAGCCTGGGGGGAGAGATTGCCGGTTATTTAGGCCGAGGCTGCCAGTAGAACGTCCTTTGGGCGCGTTTATTCCGAGAGGCAACGCAACTGAAGACCGTGGGAGCGGTAGTGCGAGGTGCCGGAGTCGAGCCACGTCACGTTGAAATTCAAGTCCAGACTGTAGAGCTCGTCCGGAGAGCAAGACCAACTGTAACCGTCCTTACCGACACTCATCAGATCCCCCAATCGCCCATTGATCCCCCCGTCGCGGAAGCCCGGGGCGGGGAGAGGCGTTTCTCTCGTTTTTATTTCGTATCTTGCAACACCTTATCAACCTTAAAACTCAATTTCGAAAATGGCTCAGGATCAATTCGTAAACAGACATATCGGAAACGCAGCCGAAGAGGTCGAACAGATGCTCGGAGTGATCGGCGTCGGATCGGTCGGCGAACTCATCGACCAGGTGGTGCCACCGCAGATTCAGCTGCCGAAACCCCTCGAACTCGATCGACCGATGAGCGAATACGAATTTGCGGCCCATATCCGGGAGCTGGGGGCGAAAAACCGGCCGCTGCGGACGCTGATCGGGATGGGGTATTACGGAACGGCGACCCTGGCGCCGGTGATGCGCAATATTTTCGAAAATCCGGCCTGGTATACTTCCTATACGCCGTATCAGGCCGAGATTTCGCAGGGACGGCTGGAGGCGTTGCTCAACTTTCAGACCATGGTCAGCTCGTTGACGGGGCTGGAGGTGGCCAACTGCTCGCTGCTGGACGAGGCGACGGCGGCGGCCGAGGCGATGATCATGATGTTCAACCTGCGGTCGCGGGAGGCGGTCAAGGAGGGACGGAACGTCTTGTTCGTGGACGAGAATATCTTCCCGCAGACGCTCGATGTGCTACTCACGCGGTCGGAACCGCTGGGAATCGAGCTGGCGGTGGATTCGTTCGAGGAGTATGAGTTCAGCGGGCGGGAGTTCGGGGCGATCGTCCAGTATCCGGGCGCTAATGGGCATGTGGCGGATTACTCGGCTTTTGCGGCGGGGTGTCATGAGCGGGGGATGCTGGTGGCGGTGGCGGCGGATATCCTGTCGTTGGCGCTGCTGCGTGCGCCGGGTGAGTGGGGGGCGGATATCGCGGTGGGTTCGACGCAGCGGTTCGGGATTCCGATGGGATTCGGGGGGCCGCATGCGGGGTATATGGCGACGCGGGATGCCTACAAACGGCAGATGCCGGGGCGGATTATCGGGGTCTCGGTGGATCGGCTGGGGAACCGGGCGCTCAGGATGGCGCTCCAGATGCGCGAACAGCATATCAAACGGGAGCGGGCGACTTCCAATATTTGTACGGCGCAGGCGTTGCTGGCGACGATGGCGGGCATGTTCGCGGTCTATCACGGGGCGGAGGGGCTTCGGCGGATTGCGACTCATGCGCATGCGCATGCGCATGCGGCGGCGGAGCTGCTCAAGGGGTTGGGGTATGAGCTGGTTTCGGACTGCTATTTCGATACGATCGAGGTGGCGGCCGATGCGGAAAAGGTGGAGGCGATTGCGGTTGCGAAGGGGCTGAACTTGTTCTATCCGACGAACGATACGGTGCATATCAGTTTCGACGAGCTCTCCACGGTGGCGGAGGTGAATACGGTTGCGGCGATCTTTGCGGAGGCGCTTTCTGCGGGAGAGGCTAAGGCTGCCCTTGTACTCGATACTGTGGACGAGGGGATTTTTCTGCCGGCGGCTTTGTTGCGGGGGGACGAGATACTGACGGAAGCGGTCTTCCGGAAATATCGCAATGAAACGGATTTGATGCGCTATATCAAGCGGCTGGAGCGGCGGGATATCTCGCTGGCGGATTCGATGATCTCGCTGGGGTCGTGTACGATGAAGCTCAATTCGGCGGTCTCGATGATGCCGCTCTCGTTGGCGAATTGGGCCGATGTCCATCCGTTCGTGCCGCTGGATCAGGCGGAGGGATACATGGAGATGATCCGGGGGCTGGAGCATGACCTGGCGGTGATTACGGGGTTCGAGGCGGTCTCGTTGCAGCCCAATTCGGGGGCGGCGGGCGAATATACGGGGCTGATGGTCATTCGGGCTTACCACATGAGCCGGGGCGATCATCAGCGGCGGGTGGCGCTGATTCCGGCGTCGGCGCACGGGACGAATCCGGCGTCGGCGGCGATGGCGGGGATGAGGATCGTGGTGGTGGCGTGCGACGACCGGGGGAATGTGGATGTGGAGGATCTCCGCAAAAAGGCGGAGGAGCATGCGGCGGAGCTGGCTTGTCTGATGATTACGTATCCGTCGACGCACGGGATTTTCGAGGGGAAGATCCGGGAGATCGTCGATATCGTTCACGGGAACGGGGGACAGGTCTATTTCGACGGGGCGAATATGAATGCGCTGGTGGGGCTTTCGTCGCCGGGGTTCATCGGGGCGGATGTCTGCCACCTGAACCTGCACAAGACGTTCGCGATTCCGCACGGGGGCGGGGGACCGGGTGTGGGGCCGATCGGGGTGGCGGCGCATCTGGTGCCGTTCCTGCCGTCGCACTCCATTGTAAAAACCGGGGGCACGGATGGAATTACGGCGGTCTCGGCGGCGCCGTGGGGGAGTGCGATGGTCGAGGCGATCTCGTACGGATACATCAAAATGATGGGGGCGGAGGGGTTGAAACGGGCGTCGGAGATGGCGATCGTGGCGGCCAATTACATGGCGTGCGCGCTCAAGGGTCATTATGGGATTGTCTACACGGGCGAAACGGGGCGTGTGGGGCATGAGATGATTGTGGATTGCCGGAGCTTCAGGGCGGAATATGGGGTCGAGTGTGGGGATATTGCGCGCCGGCTGATGGACTATGGGTTCCATGCGCCGACGCTGTCGTTCCCGGTGCACGATACGCTGATGGTGGAGCCGACGGAGAGCGAACCGAAGGCTGAACTGGATCGCTTTATCGAGACGCTGATTGCGATTCGTAAGGAGTGCGAGGCGTTTGCGGGGGCGGAGGATCATATCGTCAGGAATGCGCCGCATACGGCATATGAGTGTTGTGGAGCTTCGGACGAATCGGGGTGGACGCACCCGTATTCGCGGCGTGAGGCGGCGTTCCCGTTGCCGTGGGTGCGGGAGAACAAGTTCTGGCCGTATGTCTCGAAGATCGATGCGGGATATGGCGACCGGAATCTGGTCTGCACGTGCGAGCCGTTGGAAACTTATCTGTAAATCTGTTTTGGCTGTAGGGTGTGTGCCTTGCAGCGGGCGTCGGACACGGCGGGCACAATGG
>NZ_CAJTUJ010000117.1 GCF_910579375.1 uncultured Rikenella sp. | reverse complement strand
GGCCCGGCGACCCTTGAGGTCGCAAGAGCACAGCCCATTCACCGTTCTGCGAAATTCGTCCTCGGCGCGCCCCTCCACGCGCCGCTAAAGCGTCGCCCTCGCCGAGGACGGCGACCTAAAGGTCGCACAAGCACCGCCCAAAACTCGTCCCAATTCTCCGCCTCGTGTCAGCCTCACTGCGGCTCCGCTTTCGCTCCGCCGCATTTCCGTCGCCCGCTGGGATTTCATCTCGATTTTGCTCACCGCAAAACGAGTGAAATCCCTCTTTACGCGGGCGGGCGCGCCCACAGGGCGTTTTACTACCAGCCTCTACCCGATTCTCTGTTCGCGCGCCTTACGCGATTCAGCTATTTCGGCAGTAAGCCGAAATAGCTGAATCGCTCCTTTAGGCGACGGCACGCGAGCAACTGAAAAGTAATAACGGCCGCGCGCCATGACGCGAACGCGTCGGCCAAGCAGGCCACACGTCCCGTGGACGGGCGAAACTACTTTTCGCTATGGCAGCCTCTACCAAAAAAACGCGCGGCAGCTTCTCCCTCCTCATTATTCACACGCACTCTATTCCTCCGCCGCTCGCGACACGAAAATCTCCGGAATCGTCGTCCCCATCGAGGCCGCAGGCGGAGCGATCCCCAAAATATCCGCCAGGGTCGGAGCCACGTCGGTCAGGTTTACCTGACGCTCCACATCCACATTCCCGACGCTGCTCCCGTACCAGATCAACGGCACGTGCGTGTCGTAGTTATACGGCGAACCGGAATCCGACAACCGACCCTCGGTGTATTCGATCCAGCCCGGCATCAGGTTGATCGTCACATCCCCCGAGTTGCGCGGGAAAAAGCTGTTCTGCATCCGCTCCAGCACACCGCCCGTAAAATGGCCGTTCTGCAACGCGGTGGCCGTCACCGCCTGAGAGACGCCGCTGAACTGGATCGCGAAGTTAGCCACCCGGTTCTGCAAGTCCTCCAGATTGTGCCCTTTCTGATAAATCAGCCCGCGGTTCAGATAGATCTGCCGATTCTCGAACTTCAACAGCCAGTTGCCCGGCCCGAGCTGGGCCACCAGGAATCCCGATATGATCGCCGCGAACTGGCCGTTGTCGAACAGCCCGGCCGGCACGCGACTGTCGGCCCGAATCGGATCCGAGGCGCCGTGGTCCGAAGTCAGCACCACCAACAGCCGGTCGCGCCCCACCTGCGTGTCCAGAAACTCCAGCAACGAAGCCAAATCGGCATCCAGCCGGTAGTAGCTGTCCTCCAGCTCGACCGATCCCGTCCCGTACTTCTCGCCGATGTACCGCGAAGCGTCGAAAACGAGGTTCAATACATCCGGTGCATCGTCGTTCCCCAACCCCTCGTAGATGATCGACTGCACGGCAAAGTCCCGAACCAGCGTATTGGCCGCCGGAGAGGAGCGCAACCGGTCGTAGTCGTATTTCTTGCGGGTCAGAAAGTCGAAACTGAGTTTCCAACTCGTGTCGATCGAGATATCGGTATAGACATCGTTGTGATAGGCTTTCAACGGACGGGAAATCTCCCATTTCTGGGCCGAATAGCCCACCACGGCCCCCTCTTCGTTGAACTTTTCGACCCACTGAGGCAGGGCCGAGACGTAATAGTCGCTCGTCACCCACTTGCCGTTCTTGCCGTTCAGCCAGTAGACCGCATCGGCCGAGTGGCCGCCCGCCACCACGGCCGAAACCGGGTCGAACGCAATACTCACCACTTTAGAGTCCCGATAGACGGCCTTGAGCTGGTCGCCCACCGTGCCGGCAATCAGTCCCCGGGGCGAAAACTGACCGTCGTACTCGTCGCTCCCCACGGTAAAAGCTTTCTTGTCCGCCGCCAGGTCGATCGCCTCGCCGGTCGTGTAGTTGAACCACCGCTCGCCCACCACGCCGTGCATCGACGGGTTGGCTCCCGTGGTCAGCGTGGCAAGCCCCGAACCGGTGCGGGTCAGGGCATAGTCGTAAGAGGCTCGTTTGCAGAGCGATCCCTCGCGCACCAACGCATGGAAGCCCCGCTCGCCGAAGTTGTCGGCGAAGCGGAGCAGGTAGTCGTAGCGCATCTGGCTGACGACGATCTGGACAACGAGTTTCGGCGGCCGGCGACTGATGGCCGAGTGACCGTGCACAACGGAAACGGACGACAGCACGCTGCCGACCCCTATGAGGAGAGTGAGAAACTTTTTCATTCTGAATGAATTGAACGACAAATTTACGCAAAAAATTGCAGCTCTTCCGAAAAATCGGCCGTCGGGTAACGCGCTTGCGCCGCCTCGGCCCGACGACGCATCGCCTGCCGGAAGACGGCGTATTCCGCCCCCTCGGGATGCAACGGACGGTGGTTCATCGCGCTCCGGAGTTCGCCGGCCGCCGAGACCAGCTCCGCCGCTTCGGCCGAGAGGAGCGATTCGGAAAACCGGGTACGAATATATTCGATGGCGAGGGACGAGGGATGGCACATGTCGTCGGCATAAAACCGGTAGTCGCGCAGTTCGCCGACGACGATCTCGTAAGCGGGGAAATAGTGCACGCGCCCGGCGAACCGTTCGGCGAGCCGGTGGGCGGCGAGAATCAGGGTCGATTTGCTCAGCTGATTTTCGACGAGTCCGTCTCCGCGATGGATCACGGGGCTGACGGTCAGAATCGTCTGTTTGTCGGGCCAGCGTTCCAGCCGGTCAGCCAGCGGTTCGACGATCTCGTCCACCGTCAGCCGCCGCCGGACGAAGCTCCGCGCGGGCAGTTTGTGGCAGTTGGCGACGACCTGCCCCTCGCGCTCGTAGACCCACGCGGTTCCGAAGGTGAGCATCAGGTAGCGGGCCTCTCGCAGGGCCCGGACTCCCTCTGCACGCGCTGCTTCGATGCGGCGCACTACCTCCGCCGCATCGGGCCCCGAGAAGTCGCCGTGGTGCATAAAGCTATGCCACAGGCCGTTGTATTCGACCAGATCGGCTGCACGGAACGGCCGGTCGGAGGCGAGCCGCTCCAAGGTCTGCACTATGCTGGCGGGATTATACAAGGCACCGAAGGGATTGACGCACAGGGGCAGTTTGCCCGCGACAAGCCACCGCCCGATGTGGTCGACAAAACAGGAGCCGAGGGCCAAACCGCGGTCGGCGGGGCCGATCCGAAAGGGATATCGGGGCAGAAGGAGGGGGGTGCGAAAAGAGGTCGGGTGAGACACGGCGCCGGGGGATATGAAAATGGATCTCCCAAAGATAGCCCTTTTTCGGTTCCCGTCTCCCGAAACGTTTTCCGGAAATTCACCGACCGAAAATTTGGAAATCAGGAAAGATTCCCTACATTTGCCTTTGTCTATCCGGACAACGAATATGATTCTGAACGCACATATCCACCACGGGCACCACTGCCATCATTGCTTTGCCGATGAGGGGAAGTCGCTTTTTGCCGGAATCGATATGTAGCTGCACATATTTCATAGAACGCAAAACCGAAGCCTGCTTCTCCGACACGGAAAGGCAGGCTTCTCTTTTTTTCACATAAAACACAACTGATCATGATACGTATCGCTCTCCAATCCAAGGGGCGGCTCAACGAAGAGAGCCTCGAACTGCTAGCCGAGGTCGGCATCGACATCGAACGGGGCAAACGCCGGCTGCTGGCTCGCGCGGAGCTGTTTCCGATCGAGGCGCTCTACCTGCGGGACGACGACATTCCGCACGCGGTCGAACGGGGGGTGGCCGACCTCGGCATCGTGGGACTCAACGAGTACGAGGAGCGGCGGTGCGGGGCGACGGTGGTGCACAAACTCGGCTTCGGCAGGTGTCGCCTCTCGCTGGCGATCCCGAAGGGGGAGGAGTACGAGGGGATCGGGTATTTCAACGGGAAACGGATCGCGACTTCTTATCCGGTTATCTTGCGCAAGTTTCTGAAGGAGAGAAACATAGAGGCGAAAATCGAGGAGATTGCAGGGTCGGTCGAAATCGCTCCGGCGGTGGGGATGGCGGAGGCGATCTTCGATATCGTCAGCAGCGGGGGAACGCTAGTTTCGAACGGTCTGAAGGAGGTCGAAACGGCGATGCACTCGGAGGCGGTGCTGATCGCCACGCCGAGGCTGGAGCCGGAAAAGCAGGCGCTGCTGAACCAGCTGTTGTTCCGCATCGAGGCGGTGGAGCGTACGCGGGGCAAAAAATATATCCTGATGAATATCCCGACGGAGCGACTGGCGGAGGCGACGGGAATTCTGCCGGGAATCAAGAGCCCGACGATCCTGCCGCTGGCGGAAAGGGGGTGGAGTTCACTGCATGCGGTGGTGGACGAACGGGTGCTCTGGGAAAAAATCGAACAGCTCAAGGCGATCGGGGCGGAGGATATTCTCGTCCTCACGCCCGAAAAAATGATTTTATAACGCTCGTTTCTGATTATTCGTACTTACCAGGAGGGGACTGTTCTCTTTGTGAACAAAGAGAACCAGAAAAACTTTAGGCGGATGCTTACGCATCCTAAAGCTGCCGGGAGCCCAACTCTCGGTTGGTTGGGCTGGGGTTTTCCGGCGTAGCGCGCTGGGGTTATTTTCCCGTTATTTAGCGCGCTCGCCGAGAAAACCCCAGCCCGACAGACTCACGAAACATGAGGACTGCGGAGCCTGAGGCGTAGCGTAGCTGGCATAAAAGTTTTTGGTGCCGCTTTTTACAAAAAGCGGCAGTTCTCTGCGGGTAGACACAATAACAAACGAGAGGTAAAAAATAAGTTATTATGAAGACCTATATCCAGCCGCCGCGTACAGCATGGGAAGACCTCCTTGCGCGCCCCCTGCAACAAGAGAACGAGACGATCCGTAAACGGGTAGAAAATATCATCGAGCGCGTCCGGAAAGACAGAGACGCCGCCCTGCGCGAGCTCGCCGACCAGTTCGACGGCGTGAAAATCGACTCACCAGCCGTTACCGACGACGAGATTGCAAAAGCCGACGAACTATTGGACGACGCATTGAAAAACGCCATCCGACAGGCACGAGAGAATATCATCGCCTTTCACCGCGCGCAGCGGATGGAGCCGATACGCATCGAAACGATGCCGGGCGTCTGCTGCGAACAGCGGAGCGTGGCCATCCATTGTGTGGGGCTTTACGTGCCGGGCGGGAGCGCGCCGCTCTTTTCGACCGTGCTGATGCTGGCCGTTCCGGCACAGATTGCAGGTTGCAAGGAGATTGTGCTCTGCACGCCGCCGCGACAGGACGGGACGATAGCGCCGGAAATTCTCTGGACGGCGCAACTCTGTGGGGTGACCCGCATTTTCAAAGTCGGCGGGGCGCAGGCGGTAGCGGCGATGGCGTTCGGGACGGAGAGCATGCCGCGGGTCAACAAGATTTTCGGGCCGGGGAATCGCTATGTGACGACGGCCAAACAGTTGCTGGGGCTAAGTGCGATGGCGATCGACATGCCGGCGGGGCCGTCGGAGGTGATGGTGATGGCGGACGACACGGCACGGGCGGATTTCGTGGCGGCGGACTTGCTTTCGCAGGCGGAACACGGGCCGGACAGTCAGGGGATACTGGTGACGACCTCTCCTACCTTGGCTGCGGCGGTGGAAACGGAGGTCTCGCGGCAGCTGGCCCTGCTGGGCCGGGCCGAGATTGCGACGCAGGCGTTAGCGGAAAGCCGTATCTTCGTGGTGGCTTCGGTGGCGGAAATGGTCGAAATGGCGAACCTATATGCGGCGGAACACCTGATCGTGGAAACGGAGGAGCCGGAGGCGATTGCGGCGCAGATCGAGAATGCGGGGAGCATCTTTCTGGGACACTACTCGCCGGAGAGCGTGGGGGACTACGCTTCGGGGACGAACCACACGCTGCCGACGAGCGGCTGGGCGGCGGCGTACAGCGGGGTGAATCTGGACAGCTTTTGCAAAAAGATCACGCTCCAACGGCTGACACCCGAAGGGCTTCGGAATATCGGCGGGACGGTGGAACGGATGGCAACGGCGGAGGGGCTGGATGCGCACCGAAATGCGGTGACGATAAGACTCAATTCGCTGAAATAATTAGGTTCGGTCATCTGTGTCTACCCGCAGGGAACTGCCGCTTTCTTGTAAGAAAGCGGCGCAAAGAACTTTCGTGATAGCTACGC
>NZ_CAJTUJ010000116.1 GCF_910579375.1 uncultured Rikenella sp. | reverse complement strand
TCGAACCGCAGGGATGCACTCAAAACGCAAATAGGGTAACTCCAACCCTTTGCCCTCGCGAGCACGCGCCCCCGTTTATTCCGAGAGGCAACGCAACTGAAAACCGGGAGCGCGGTAGACTGCCGTACGCGGATAAAGCCACGTTGCACCAAAGTTCAAATATATTCCTTGTGTCCCGCTGATTGTGGAAGTCCAGTTGTATCCGCTGAAACCGACGCTGCTCAGCGAGCCCGAGCTGGAACTGCGGGAGCCCGGGGACTTAGAACCCGGGCTTGGGCACGTTTCCCATTCAAATTTTGCAATTCGAGTGCCGCTCGGCACCGCCCCAATCGGTTCCGTCGAAAGCTCTCTTGCACCGTTTATTCCGAGAGGCAACGCAACTGAAGACCATGGCCACGACTGTCAGAGTAACTGGTGCTGAGGCCCTGCGCATTGAAATTCAAGTCCTGACCGTAGAGACTGCCTGTTGTGGACGACCAACTGTAGCCGTAGCGACCGATGCCGCCCAAGGCACCTGTATCCCGATGGCGGTAGCCCGGGGCGGAGGTGGAATTTCAGATGAGGCAGGCGTGGCGGGGAGAACTCAAAGGAAAAAAGGTAACAGATGAATGACGATGGCGCAACCCATCATCAAGACGTACAGAAAGTTAGTGAGAAAGTTGGGCTTCCGGCTGTTGAAATAGGTCGGAATAATCACCGCCAACGGAATGGCGACGATCGGCAGCTGGTAGAGCGACCGGCTCGGCATGGCCGCCAGCGAGAGCAGATTCGCCAGCAGCATCCAGATGAAAAAAATGTAGGCCTTGAACGGCTTGAGTTTGTAGCTGCGGCTCCGCCCGAAAAAGGTGATGAGCGACAGGATGAACAGAATAACGACGCAACCGATAAATGTCCATTCGAAACTGCTGAAGTATTCGATGGCGGGAAGCGGCTGCGGGGTGAGTAAGGCGTCGCGACAGGCGGGCAGAATGCTCAGAAAGTCGCCTCCGGCAAGCCATACGCCGTAGGCGCTCAAAAAGAGGGGAATCAGCCAACCGCCGAAAGCGGCGACCCATTCGCGGAGGTCGAATAGGCGGAAGATGGTCAGGCCGACGGGTATCAGCACGACGAGCAACAAGGCGGGTGCGTAGATGGCGCCGGCGGTGCCGAAGATGAAGCCGACGGTCATATAGGCGCCGGTGCTCAGCGGTTTGTAGTTGTAGCTCCGGAAGATGATCTCGCAGGCGAGCAGCAGCAAAAATGCGGCGAGCAGCGGCCGGAAGGTGAGGTAGTTGTTGTAGTATCCGGAGCTGATCAGGAGGTAGATGATGGAGGGCATGTAGGTGCGCTCCAGAAAAATGACGTTCCGAATGACGATCCGGGTGACGAAAAAGGAGTTGATGAAGACGAGAATTGAAGAAAACAGGACGCCCAAGGCGGGAACTCGAATCAGAAAACTGTCGATCAGCACTCCCAAGGGTGTCCCGGCGGCCGGGCTGGATGTCCCGCTGGCGTATGGGGCTCCGATCTGGCGATAGTGCTCGGGATGAAACAATTCGACTCCCCAGAAGATGACGATCAAGAGCAAAAAATACAAAAAGGTCTTGAACAGATTCTGACGGGTGAGGTCGAAACTCATCTTCTGATCTTTAAATTCATTCGCTCTTGCTCCTAACCGGACGGAACTGCCGCTTTTTGTAAAAAGCGGCACCAAAAACTTTCGTGATAGCTACGCTACTCCTTAGGCTCCGCAGTCCTCATTCTTTGCAAGTCTTTCGGGCTGGGTTTTCTCGGCGAGCGCGCTTAGGGTATTATGCCCAATTATTTAGCGCGCTGCGCCGGAAAACCACAGCCCAACGAACAAATCGAGATTTGGGTCGCCGGCAGCTTGAGGATGCGAAGCATCCGTCTAAAGTCTTTTTGGTTCTTTTTCTTCAGAAAAAGAACAGTACCCTCCAGATAAGGTGCAGGAAGAACGAATGGTTTTATAATAGATCGCGGCCGATGTCGCGACGACAATATTTACCCTCGTATGTAATCCCCTCGATCGTGCCGTAAGACCGTTCCGTCGCCGCAGGGATCGAATCTCCCAGAGAAGTCACCGCCAGCACCCGTCCCCCCGCCGTCACCGTTTCGCCCCCCTTGAGAGCTGTTCCGGCATGGAAAACGATTGTCTCGCCCTCGGACTCCATGCCCGATTCACCCGCAGTAGCGGTCGACAAACCCTGAATCGGAAGCTCCTTGGCATATTCCCCCGGATATCCCCCCGAGACGCACACCACCGTCGCCGCCGTCCGAGGCGTCACCGTGATCGTCTTCTCCTCCAGCGTGCCGTGTGCAATCCCCTCGAACAGGTCGATGATGTCCGACGTAATGCGCGGCAAAACCACCTCTGTCTCCGGGTCGCCCATCCGGACGTTGTATTCGATCACCTTCGGCTCGCCCCCGCAGTTCATCAGACCGATGAAGATAAAGCCCGTGTAGTCCAGCTCCTCCTCCCGAATCCCGCGAATCGTCGGTTCGACGATCCGGGTGCGCACCTTCTCCATAAACTCCGGGGTGGCGAACGGAACCGGCGACACAGCCCCCATCCCGCCCGTATTGGGCCCCGTATCCCCCTCGCCGATCCGCTTATAGTCCTTCGCTTCAGGCAGAATCTTGTACGACTTGCCGTCCGTAGCCACGAAAACCGAGACTTCGATCCCCGACAAAAATTCCTCGATGACCACCTTTTTCGAAGCCGCTCCGAACTTGCCCTCCAGCATGGCCCGCAGTTCCGCCTGCGCCTCCGCCAGGTCGTTGATAATCAACACCCCTTTCCCCGCCGCCAAACCGTCCGCTTTCAGGACATACGGCGCCTGCACCTGATCCGAAGCGAGAAACGCGCAGCCCTCTTCGACATTGTCCCGGGTGACGGTAAAATAGGCTGCCGTCGGCACCCCGTGCCGGCTCATAAAAGCCTTCGCATACTCCTTGCTCCCCTCCAGCCGCGCTGCCTCCTGCGACGGCCCGATCACGGGGATGTGCCGGATCTCGGAGTCGTTCAGGAAATAGTCTTTCACCCCCTCGACCAACGGCTGTTCGGGACCCACCACCACGAGGTTGATGTAGTTGTTCAGCACGAACTGCTTGATGGCCGGAAAGTTCGACGGGTCGAGGTCGGCATTGACCCCGCACGACCGCGTCCCGGCGTTCCCCGGTGCGATGAAGAGCTTCTCCAGCCGCGGACTCTGCGCGATTTTCCAGGCAAAGGCGTGTTCCCGGCCCCCGCTGCCGAGCAGCAGAATATTTACCGTCTGCGGTAATTTCATCCGAATCGATTTTTTTAGTGAGACAAAGATACGTAAATTTGACACTCCCGGCAATCCGGGAAGCGAGAATAAAACCATACAAACAACGAGGATATGAAAAAACGACTGATCGGGCTGGTCGCTGCGGCGACGGCTCTGTGCGCGCCGTTCGGGGCGGCGGCCGACGAGGGGATGTGGCTCTTGCCTTTCATCGAGCGGATGAACATCGAACAGATGAAGGCCAAAGGGCTCAGGCTCGACGCGCGGGACATTTACGACTTGAACCGGACGTCGCTCAAGGATGCGATCGTGATCTTCGGCGGCGGGTGCACGGGCGAGATCATCTCGCCCAACGGGCTGATCGCCACGAACCACCACTGCGGCTACGGGTCGATCCAGCAGCACAGTACGGTGGAACACGACTACCTGAAGAACGGCTTCTGGGCGCAAACTTTGGAGGAGGAGCTGCCGACTCCGGGGCTGGCGGTGACCTTCATCCGCGAGATCAAAGACGTGACGCCGGAGGTGCTGGCGAAGGTGAAGCCGGGGATGACCGAGGCGCAGCGCAATGCGGCTGTGAAAAAGGCGTCGGAAAAGATCGTCAAGGCTCATAGCGATGCCAAGGCTTTTCGCGGCGCGCAGGTGGTGCCGATGTTCGGCGGGAATCAGTATCTGTTGTTCGTGACGGAGCGCTTTACGGATGTCCGGATGGTGGGGGCGCCGCCGTCGTCGGTCGGGAAGTTCGGGGGCGATACGGACAACTGGATGTGGCCACGGCATACGGGGGATTTCTCGCTGTTCCGCGTCTATGCGTCGCCGGACAACAAGCCGGCGGCGTACTCGAAAGACAATGTGCCTTACCGGGCGCCGAAGCATCTCGAAATCTCGCTCAAGGGATACAAAGAGGGGGATTATGCGATGATTATGGGGTTCCCGGGGCGGACGAACCGCTATATGACTTCGTATGAGATCGACCAGGTGCTGGAGCAGGACAATCCGATCCGCATCTTCGTCCGGGGCGAACGCCAGAAGTTGCTGTGGGAGGATATGATGGCCGATCCGAAGGTGCGGATTCAGTATGCGAGCAAGTATGCGGGGTCGTCGAACTACTGGAAAAACTCGATCGGGATGAGCCGCGGGCTGCGCAAGTTGGATGTGCGGGGCAAAAAGGCGGCTCAGCAGGCCGAGTTTACGGCGTGGGTGAATGCGGCGCCGGAACGGCAGGCTGCATACGGCCGGGCGTTGCCGCTGATCGACAGCGCGGTGCGGTTGCGGCGCGAGGCGGCGCGGATCCAGCAGTTTATGAACGAGGCGTTGCGGACGGGGGTGGAGAGCTTTACGCTGGGGACAGCGGTGAACGGGATTCTCGAAGGGCAGAAGGATGACAAAAAGGCGGCGGAGGCGATCCGTCGGGCGGGCGAGGCGTTCTTCAAAAACTACAGCCCGGCGACCGACCGTAAGGTGACGCGGCGGATGTTGCAGATCTTCGCGGACAGTGTGGCGGCGGCGGACGAGCCGTCGTTCTTCGCTGCGGTGCGGCCGGATGTGGCGGCTTATGCGGCTCGGTTGTCGGAGGGTTCGCTGCTGACGGATACGGCGCGGTTCTACGGGGCGTTGGCGAATTTCGACCGGGCGCAATGGGCGGCGGATCCGGCGGTCGTGGCGGCGGCTTCGATCGGGGCGAAGAGCAAGGAGTTGGCGGATGGGGCGTTGAAACCGGCGGCCGAGCTCTTTGCCGAGGGACATCGGCTGTGGGTGGCTGGGCTGCTGGAGATGAATCCGGAGCGGGCGTATGCGCCGGATGCCAATTTCACGTTGCGGCTGACTTACGGGCAAGTACTGCCGTATTGGGCGGCGGATGCGGTGTTCTATAACTACTTCACGACGCTGGGCGGGGTAATGGCGAAGGAGGATCCGAAGAATCCGGATTTCATCGTGCCGGAGCGGCTCAAGGAACTTTACAAAGCGAAGGATTTCGGGCCGTATGCGGTGGATGGCGAGGTGCCGACTTGTTTCCTGACGAACAACGATATCACGGGGGGTAACTCGGGGAGTCCGGTGCTGGATGCGGAGGGTCGCCTGTTGGGGCTGGCGTTCGACGGCAACTGGGAGGCGATGAGCGGCGATATCGCGTTCGAACCGGAGGTGCAGCGGACGATTGCGGTGGATATCCGGTATGTGTTGTTTCTGATCGATAAGTATGCGGGTTGCCGGCGGTTGATCGACGAGATGACGATCGTGCGGTAGATCGTGCAGTGATTTACGTATAAGGGGTTCCGGCTGTTCTGTTTTGCAGGGCGGCCGGAATTGTTTTGCGGGGTGCTGTGGCTGGACTGGGAATGCTTGAGTAAGTTAGGGTAGAGGTTGTCAGTGGAAATGCGTAGGCATTTCCCGTCCACGGGACGTGGGGCTGCCTGGCCCGAGGGCTGTTTCAGACGGATCAATGCCCATCCGCGCGTGAACACTGGGTTGGGCCGCCGGCAGCGGGAGGATGCGTAAGCATCCGTTAAAAGTTTTTTCGGTTCCTTTTGTTCACAACCGACGCTGCCGGCGAGTGCAATGCAAACGCAGTTTGCAAATTGCCGAGCGGCGAGGAGGAAAACGAGCGCAGCGAAGTTAAAAGGAACAGTTCCAGCCGGGGCAATGACCAGACCGCGCGCGACCGCTGAAGTAGGAAATCATTCAAAGCGTCATGCGTTTTGAATAAGATTTCCGCCAGCGCGCGGGCAATGAACTGGGCTGAGCTGATTAAGCGATACGCAGTATCGCTCCGTCCCGCCGGGGTCACCCGGACGCCGCCCGCGCAGGGCAGTTTCATCCGGGTCGAAGCTCGATCCGCGCGCGATCGCTGAAGTAGGAAATCATTCAAACGCGTGATTTGCGTTTGAATAAGATTTCCGCCAGCGCGTGGACAAAGAACGGGGCAATCGTTTCTGTTTTGATCGCGCGCCTTACGCGATTCAGGCTATTTTGACTCACCGTCAAAATAGAGAATCGC
>NZ_CAJTUJ010000115.1 GCF_910579375.1 uncultured Rikenella sp. | reverse complement strand
GCTACAGGAGGAGACTGCCCTCGGGCCGGGCAGGCCCCGCGTGCCCGCGGTGGGCAAAGGGCAGACTCTACCCCCGTTCTCTGTCCGCGCGCCATGACGCGAATGCATCGGCCAAGCGGGCCTCATTTAGTAAGACAAAGAAAACCCTAACAAAACACCACACAACGGGTGCGGGGACGGAAAATGCTGCGTATTTCCAGTGGCAGCCTCGGCCCAAAATCAACCCCTACTTGATCGATTTCGTGATGCGCATCGCACAGAAATGAGGCCCGCACATGGCGCAAAAATCCGCATTCTCCTTCACCATCTCCCGGTGCATACGGCGCGCCCGCTCCGGATCCAGCGACAGGTTGAACTGGTCGAGCCACCGGAAATCATACCGTGCCCGGCTCATCGCCAAGTCGCGAGCCAAAGCCGCCGGATGTCCCTTAGCGATATCCGCCGCATGCGCCGCCAGTTTGTAAGTCACCACCCCCTCGCGCACATCGTCGCGGTTCGGCAAAGCCAGGTGCTCTTTGGTCGTCACATAACACAGCATCGCCGTCCCGAACCACCCGATCATCGCCCCGCCGATCGCCGACGTGATGTGATCGTACCCCGCCCCGATGTCCGAGACCAACGGCCCGAGCGTGTAAAACGGCGCCCCGTGACACCATTCGAGTTGCCGATCCATATTTTCGCGGATGCGGTTCATCGGCACATGCCCCGGCCCCTCGATAATCACCTGCACATCCCGCTCCCACGCCCGATGGCACAGCTCGCCCAGCGTTTTGAGCTCTCCGAACTGCGCCTCGTCGTTCGCATCCGCAATCGACCCCGGCCTCAAGCCGTCGCCCAACGACAAAGCCACGTCGTAGCGCGCCATAATCTCGCAAATCTCGTCGAAATGCTCGTACAGAAAGCTCTCCCGCCCATGATGCGCCATCCACTTCGCCATAATCGACCCCCCGCGCGAGACAATACCCGTCACCCGCCGTTGCGCCATCGGCACATATGCCTGCAACAACCCCGCGTGAATCGTAAAATAGTCCACCCCCTGCTCGCACTGTTCGATCAGCGTCTCGCGATAAGCCTCCCACGTCAAATCCTCGACCACCCCGCCGACCTTTTCCAACGCCTGATAGAGCGGCACCGTGCCGATCGGCACCGGCACATTGCGCAGGATCGCCTCCCGCGTCTGGTGAATCTGAGCCCCCGTCGAGAGATCCATCACCGTGTCCGCCCCCCACTTAATGGCCCACAGCGCCTTCTCGACCTCCTCCGCAATGGAAGAACCGAGCGCCGAATTGCCGATATTGGCATTGATCTTCACCCGGTATTCGCTGCCGATCACCATCGGCTCCGACTCCGGATGACATCGATTGGCCGGAAGAATCGCCCGTCCCTCCGCCACCGACCGCCTCACCTGTTCCGGCGTGATATAGCCCTCGTCTCCCGGCCGCAGTCCCGCATTCTCGCGAATCGCCGCATACTCCATCTCGCGGGTCACCACCCTCTGTCGCGCATACCACCGCTGGGTATGAAACTCCCCTTCCGGCAATGCCGCCGCCCGCTCCGCCATCCATTGCTCCCGCAAGCGGGGAATCCCTCGTTCCGTGTCCGCCTCATATCCCGCCTCCGTATACACCCCCGTCGTGTCGTACAAATCCACAGATTCGCCGTTCGTCAAATGAACGCGCCGCATCCCGACCCGCAGATCGGGAAACAACTCGCCCGGGCGATATACCTTTTCCGAAGCGTTCTGGGGTTCGTGGAACAGTTCTTTATACATAGTTATTTCGTTCTTTTCAGCAGTGAATAAGCATATTTTTCGAGCACAGCCAGCCGGTCCGCATCCTCGTGCGCCCTGCGCAGCGACGCCAGCGCGCGCGTAAAGTAGCGTTCGATAGCCGCCTCCGCCGCGCCGCGCACCCCCAGCGCATCATAAATCCCCCGCACCCGCAACAATTTCTCGTCCATATCCCCCGGAGCCCATATCGCAGCCCGTTGCTCCGCCGAAGCGGCCGCCATGGCGGCGATATGCAGAAAGGTCTTTTTCCCGACCGCAATATCTCCTCCGATCGCCTTCCCGAAGGTTTCGGCATCGCCGTAGGTATCGAGCAGGTCGTCCTGAATCTGGAACGCCAGCCCGAGGTTCACGCCGAAGTCGTACAAAGCACGTCGCTCGGCCGGAGAAGCGCCCCCCACGATCGCCCCCATCTCCAGCGCCGCGGCCAGCAGTACGGAGGTCTTGAGACGGATCATTTCGAGATACTCCGCTTCGCTCACTTCGCGGTCGGTTCGTTCGAACTCCATGTCGTACTGCTGCCCCTGACAGACCTCCATGGCCGCCCGGTTGAACACGGCGAGCAATTCGGGCAGCAGTTCGGCGTAATTCCCCGATGAAAGGATCTGGTAGGCGAAAATCAGCATGGCGTCGCCGGAGAGGATGGCGCTGTTTTCGCTCCACTTCAGGTGAACGGTCGGCCTCCCGCGCCGCATGGGGGCGCGATCCATAATGTCGTCGTGGAGCAGGGTGAAGTTATGGAAGACTTCGACGGCAATGGCTGCCGGCAACGCTTCGCTTACCTTTCCGCCGCAGAGATCGGCGCTCAGCAGGCACAGCAACGGTCGGATCCGCTTTCCGCCGTCTTCGAGGATGTAGCGGACGGGAGCGTACAGTCCCTGCGGTTCGATCTGTTCGAGGGGGAGCTTTTCGAGCTCCGTTTCGATGCGTTGCAATAACTCGTCGGTATTTTTCATCATCGGATTCGGCATCTATGGTCTTGCATGCGGGCGGTAGGTCTCGGAACGTCCGATTGTTTTTGGGTAGAAGCGGTCTGACGGGGATGTAGGCTGCCTAATTAGGGTAGGGGCTGTCAGTAAAACGCCCTGTGGGCCCGCCCCGGGCTACCTGCGCGACTTCACAGGCCTGCATGTGTATGTCGGACATAGCGGCATCAGTCATTCTGCCACTCCTCATGAAATCCGCTGCATATATTTGAATTTTAATCCCGTAGGTCTTGGCTCGGCAAGTATCGGAAACCGTGCCCACGGTTTTCAGTTGCGTTGCCTCTCGGAATAAACGGGGACAGAGGCACGCGAAGGCTGGCCGGAACTACCCCAAACAACAGCCAACCTCTACCCAAAAAATCGGACAGCCTCCACCCCGACTTTGGTTTGACCGGCGGGTCGGGCGCCCGGGAGGTATGTCATGGGGTAGAGGCGGCCAGTAAAAGACGCTGTGCGTCCCGCCCGTGGGCAGGCGTCCGGCCCGCGCGACCCTAAAGGGCCGCAGAAGATCAGTCCAAACCTCGGTTTTTCACCTGCAACATGCTGATTTATTCAAGCTTCGGTTCTATCAAGTCGTCCAACAATTGACCGCACCTTCGTATGCGTCCCGAAATCGGGCATTTTCGGGGCGAGGATTACCAATCCACGCGACAAGAAACCGAAGTTCGGCAACCGAGCGATCCAACAATTCAAACGAAAAGCCCGAAAAATCCGGCAACATCTCTAAATCATATTGTACGAACCGACTCTTGTCATACAACAAACGATCTTCAGAAGCCGCTATATCTTGATCCATCTTTTCTTCATCATTGGGGTCATAAGCTCCGAGACCCAAACTATAACCGTTCGCCGTGCCTACGACACCTATGGTTCGCTCGTCAGTACCCCCGAACTCCAATCGGATACCGCTCATCCGGATACGATACCGCTCGCCGAGTCGTAATCTCCGAGAATCGATGCAAATTTCATAATTCGCAATAGGCTCGATCACCTGTTCGTCAGGCGTACCCACAAAGATTCGATAGGGTGCGAACCCGTATCTCCGTACCGAAAAGAGCACTC
Source organism: uncultured Rikenella sp. (assembly GCF_910579375.1). GTDB lineage: Bacteria > Bacteroidota > Bacteroidia > Bacteroidales > Rikenellaceae > Rikenella. The sequence goes on along the minus strand of NZ_CAJTUJ010000115.1, from coordinate 2,495 downwards.
TCTCTTCCTTTTCATCGGTCACGACCACCTCGCCGCAAGGAGTGATCAACCGATCGATATCCTCAACTTGTCGACCCGTTAATTCCATCATTCTTTCAAAGATACATGGGTACGAACCGCCCCCGCACATTTCGAAGACAGCCCTACTCAGCCGCCTCGACAATCCCGATCCCCAGTTCGTCCAGCTGCGCCTGCGCCAGAGCCGACGGCGCGTCGATCATCATATCGCGTCCGCTGTTGTTCTTCGGGAACGCGATGAAATCACGAATCGAATCCGACCCGCCGAACAACGAACACATCCGGTCGAAACCGAACGCAATTCCCCCGTGCGGCGGCGCCCCATACTTGAAAGCCCCCAGAAGGAATCCGAACTGCGCCTGCGCCTCCTCCGGCGTAAAGCCCAACACCTCGAACATCCGGCTCTGCACCCGCCCGTCGTGGATCCGGATCGACCCCCCGCCGACCTCGACCCCGTTCACCACAAAGTCATACGCCTCCGCCCGCACATCCCCCAGCACCTTGATATCCGTCGAGAAGAATTTGTCCATATCCTCCGCTTTGGGCGACGTAAACGGGTGGTGCATTGCATAATAGCGCTGCGTCTCGTCATCCCATTCCAAGAGCGGAAAATCGACCACCCACAACGGCGCGAACGTATCGTGCGGCCTGAGCCCCAGCCGATCCCCCATCTCCAACCGCAACGCGCACAGCGCCGCCAACGTCTGTTTTTTGGCACCCGCCAGTATGAGCAGCAAATCCCCCGCCTGCATGCCACAAGCCGAGCCCCATTTCGCCAACTCCTCCTGCGAGTAGAACTTGTCCACACTCGACTTGTACGAGCCGTCCGCCTCGCGCCGCACATACACCAGCCCCTTCGCCCCCACCTGCGGACGTTTGACGAACTCCGTCAGACCATCCAACTGCTTCCGCGTATAGGAAGCACACCCCGGCGCACAAATCGCTCCGACATATTCCGCCCCGTCGAACACCGCAAAGTCGTGCCCCTTCACCAAGCCCGTCAAGTCATTGAACGTCATCCCAAACCGGACATCCGGTTTATCCGACCCATATTTTTCCATCGCCTCGTGCCACGTCATGCGCGGGAACCGCGCCTCTGCAAACTTCACCCCCAGCGTCTTGTCGAACATCGTCCGCATCATCCCTTCGAACACCGTGAGCACGTCCTCGCGTTCCACGAACGCCATTTCGCAGTCCACCTGGGTAAATTCCGGTTGCCGGTCTGCCCGCAAGTCCTCGTCCCGGAAACAGCGCACGATCTGGAAATAGCGGTCATAGCCGCTCACCATCAGGAGTTGTTTGAAAGTCTGCGGCGACTGAGGCAAGGCATAAAATTCGCCCGGATTCATCCGACTCGGCACCACGAAATCCCGCGCCCCTTCCGGCGTCGATTTGATCAGATACGGCGTCTCAATCTCCATGAACCCCTGCGCATCGAGGTAGTTGCGTACCTCCTGCGCCAGCCGGTGACGCAGCATCATCGCCCGCTGCAATGGCGCCCGCCGCAGGTCGAGGTAGCGATATCTCATCCGCAAATCATCTCCTCCGTCGGACTGTTCTTCGATGGTAAACGGCGGCACTTCGCTGGTATTCAAAATTTGCATGTCGGCAGCGACGATTTCGATCTCGCCGGTCGGTATTTTGCTGTTTTTAGCCGACCGTTCCGTGACGGTTCCGGTCACCTGGATCACATATTCGCGGCCGAGTCGTCCGGCCGTTTCCCGGACGGCGTCGGCAGCGTGTTCGTCCACGGTGATCTGGGTGATGCCGTATCGGTCGCGCAGGTCGATAAAGACCATCGAGCCTAAGTTGCGCACCTTCTGTACCCATCCGGCAAGGGTGACGGTCTTATTCGCATCGGTGAGCCGAAGCTCGCCGCAGGTGGCTGTTCTAAACATGATTGACTTCGGTTTTTTAGGAACTCAAAGATACATATTTTTTACCGTTCGCGAGCACCGCCCGGGCTACCGCGGCTATACCTTGGGCGAAGCGGGTAGCAGCGGTCACCACGGATTCAGCTGGTCTTCCGCCGCAAGCGGGATCTCTACAATCTGAATTTGATTTTCTATTCGCAGAGCCTCACGACCAGCTACTCGGGCAGCCGCGCTTACGGTCTTCAGTGGCGCTGCCTCATAGAGGCGGCCAATAAAACACCCTGAGGGTGCGCCCCGGGCTTCCGCGACTCAGGCCTTCACGGATTATTGGGAGCAACAGGAAATGCTGGCCTCAGCGGATACAGCTACTCATCATCGACAAAAGAAGCTTACAGTCTATTCATAGATTTCCACACACAGGGTTTCAGCCCCAGCTATACAAATGGCCGTGGTTTCGGTTTTCAATTGCGTTGCCTCAGGGAAAGAGTGGCGCGGTGGATAAGGGGCTGAGCTACCCTACTCTCTTGGAGGGGCTAAAGCCTGCGGGACCCAAAAGCAACGTCAGTTGCGGGCCTCCGCGGCGGGAGGCTTCGGCCCGCGCGG
>NZ_CAJTUJ010000114.1 GCF_910579375.1 uncultured Rikenella sp. | reverse complement strand
GACGTGCTCTCGCTTCGCTACTCGGGTCCGGCACTCGGAAGGGGCAGCCTCTACCCCAAGGCCACCTCTACTCCCGTTCTTCGTTCGCACGCCTTGGGAAATCTTGTCAAAACGTGCCAGCACATTTTGACGATTTCCCTCTTTAGGCGGGGGCACGGTCGAGCTTTGCCCCGTCTGAAACTGCCCTGCGCGGGCGGCGGACGGCTAATAAGGCAAAGACAACCCTAACAAAACGCCCGATGGGCGCACCGGCGAGACGGAGCGATACTGCGTATCGCTTAACCAGTTCTGCCCAACCCGCTGTCCGCTCGCCAGCCGCGAAGCAGCCCCCCAAAAAATCCCCCCTCTCCACCGCCAACAAACAAAAAACGCCTTGGAATTTCGTTATAGATTCCAAGGCGTTTCATGCGGTGCGGACGAGACTCGAACTCGCGACCCCCTGCGTGACAGGCAGGTATTCTAACCAGCTGAACTACCGCACCCAATCGCAATCCCTACCCCGAGATTGCGGAGCAAAGATAAACACATTTTCTAAAACTGCAAACAACTTTCCGGATTTTATTCCTCACGACGGAAAAACGAAAACTGCACACTCCCGTAACTCCTTCGTTCCCAAAAGTTCGGATAGTCCGAAAAATCTTTCTGCGCCGAATGCTCCAGCACAAAAATCCCCCCCTCCCGCACGAATCCTCCTCCGAAAACCAACTCCGGCAACTGTTCGATCCCCGGCATATCGTACGGCGGATCGGCAAAAACCACATCAAAACGCTCCGTCCCCGCCATACTCTTCAAGTAGACGAAAACATTGGTTTTAATGCTCTGGATCTGCCCGAAACCGAGCTCCTGAGCCGTCGCCGCAATGAACCGCTGGTGGATCGGATTCATCTCCACCGACACCACCCGTTCCGCCCCCCGCGAAGCGAACTCATAACTGATCGATCCCGTTCCCGAAAAGAGATCCAGCACCTCGACCTCCTCCAGATCGTAGAGATTCTGCAACACATTGAAGAGATTCTCCTTAGCGAAATCCGTCGTCGGCCGCGCCCGGAAATTGCGCGGCGGCACGATCTGCCGTCGTTTGCGAACGCCCCCTACAATACGCATAACTCCCTAACCCGTTGATGATTATAGAATTTCACCTCCCGAGCATCCACCTCGCCGAAATAGCGACCGAAAAACTCCTGCAACCGCCCGACCCCCTCACCCGTCAAAACGATCCGATAGGTCGTAAAGCCGTCGTTTTTGAGCAGTTTCTGGACATAATAGAGCAACTCTTCCGGCGTATCGACCCGCATCGTCTCAGCCGCATACAACCCCCGATGCGCCACCGTCACATGCGCCACCTCGCCGTCCAACACCACCTGCACGCAATCGTTCGGCGTCGCCTCCAGCTCCAGCAGGAGCGGATGGTAGAACAAGGCCGCCGGATACAACTGCAACAAGACCGCCGCAATCCCCGAATCGACCTGCCAGACCGCCGCCGCCTGCGACGAGATCAGGTTGTTCGACAACGTCGTCATCCCCGGCACGTACATATTGGCCGCCGTCAGGTATTGTTCCGCCCGTTCCGGCTCGAAGAGCGCCTGCGGCACCAGCAGGACATTGTCCGTCGCGCACCCCACGAAGACCCTCCCGAGCGGCGGTGTCGTCGCGGTGAGCATCGGTTCCTGAGCCAGAATCGAGGCCATATCGGTCTCCCGATAAGCCGCCGCCCGCACAATCGCATCGCGCGCATCCACCCCTCTCCCCTCAGCCGCCCGTCCGACATCGAAGACCACAAAAGAAAATCCATTCAGACCGACCTGAATGGATAATTCTCTGTGTCTCAAGTTATGCCGCGCTACGTCCCGCATGGAATAATAAAAAATTTGAGCTGAAGGGCGACTTGTAAAAAGCCGCCCGAATAAGAAGGACAACCGCCTTCGCAAACAGCATCTACTCCCAGTTCCCCGCCTCGTTGGTGGTAGCGGTCAGCGACCCCACCTTCAAACCGTCGGCGCGGCTCAGCGTATTGACCTGATAATCCCGGAAGTTGATCAACTCCTGTTCATCCAAGTCGCCCAGGAAAGTCGGATACTTGGCGAAAACTTCCACCACCGGCACCACCACCTTGGATTCGGTTTCGATCGACGCCGTGTCCATCGCAAACTGCTGCAACCGGCCCGTCGCCTCGACCGAGAACGGGATGTAACGCAGGTTATTGAAATCCCCGCCCAGCGTGTAGAACCGAACGGTATCCTTCACCGCCACCTGGAATTTTTCGCGCCGCACCTGCCCCAAAGCCACCGCCAGCGAGTCGTCTTCCGATCCGGTCGCCCGTTCGAGCACCAGCGAGTCGTTTTCGACAAAAGCGATCAGCGAGTCGAAACTCGGAGTAAACTTCATGTATTTCGCCCGATAAGCCCGCTGCGCCTCGCGCACATCCTTCAAGCGTTCCACCACCTGCGCTTCGCGCTCCTTGCGAATGCGTTCGAACTCCAGCGGCGTGTTGAACAACGAATAGAGCCACCACACCAGTGCCGCGATCGCTGCCAGCAAAAGGACCTGAAGTAGAATTTTTTTCATCTTATGATTTTAGTTTTTAAGTTTGTTTGCGGTTAGCAGCAAAATCCGACCGCGCGAAACACCCGAAATTCCATGTCTCTGAGCCGTCATATTGCGTCCCAAATATACAGTAATTTTGCATTCGAACCAACAGCCGAGCAAAAAAAGTTGATCGACACGCTGGGCGACTACCTCGCCTCGGGCGACGAAAGCGCCGTTTTTCTGATCAACGGATACGCCGGAACAGGGAAAACGACCGTCATCGGCGCCCTGGTCCGCACCCTGCACCGGCTGGAGCTTCCGTGCGTGCTGATGGCCCCTACGGGGCGGGCCGCGAAGGTCATGGGGCGATATGCCGGCGCCGAAGCGCATACGATCCACAAAACGATCTACCGCGAGCGGGCGGCAGGCGGAGCCGAGGGGTCTAAGTTCGACCTGAACTTCAACAAATCGACCGACACCCTGTACATCGTGGACGAAGCCTCGATGCTGACCGGCCGTCCGGCCTCCGGCGGCGGAGAGGCGACCCTTTTCGGCTCCGGCGACCTGATCGACGACATGTTCGACTACATCCGACAGGGGCGGAACAACAAAGTGATCCTGGTGGGCGACCAGGCCCAGCTGCCTCCGGTCGGCTACGCCGTTTCGCCGGCCCTGAGCCCGGAGTATATGGCGCGGTACGGCACCGTCTGGAGCCACACCCTCTCCGAAGTGGTGCGCCAGCAGAGCGACTCGGGGATTCTGCACAACGCCACCCTGATCCGCCGCCTGATCGAGTCCGGCACCGCCGACATCCCGCAGCTCGACCTCCGTTTTCCGGACCTCGTGCGCATCGACAGCCGCGAACTGATCGACGAGATCGACACCTGCTACGGCCGCTACGGCCAGTCGGAAACGGCCGTCATCTCGCGCTCCAACAAGCGGGCCAACCACTACAACCAGGGGATTCGGCAAACGATACTGGACTACGAAGAGGAGATCGGCTCGGGCGACATGGTGATGGTGGTCAAAAACAACTACCACTACGTAGAGCTCGACCCGGAGGCGCGGATGGACTTCATTGCCAACGGCGACATCGCGCGCGTGCACCGAATTTATCGGACGCGGGAGAAGTACGGCTTCCACTTCGCCTATGCCGAGCTGGAGTTCCCCGACTACGACGACTACCGGCTGGAGTGCTGGCTGCTGTTGGACGTGCTGCACAGCCCCGCTCCGTCGCTGAGCCGCGAGCAACAGTCCCGCCTCTTTCTGGCCGTCGAAAAGGAGTATGCCGACATCACCCAGAAAGGAAAACGGTACAAGGCGGTGATGGCGGACGAATTTTACTGCGCCCTTCAGGTGAAATTCGCCTATGCGATCACCTGCCACAAGGCGCAGGGGGGACAGTGGTCGGCGATTTTTCTGGACATCGTCCTGTTCGGCGAGGAACCCATGACGCTGGAGTTGTTGCGTTGGCTCTACACCGCAGTGACGCGGGCGACCGAACGGCTCTATCTGGTCAACTACGACGACCGGTTCTTCTTAGAAAACGAATAGAGCGGCCCGCAAAACCTGCGGCCGCTCTATTCGATAGAGTTAACTCACAAAAAACTACTTGCTGAGTTTCTTTTCCTTGATCCGGGCTTTCTTACCGGTCAGGTTACGCAGATAGAAAATTCTTGCCCTGCGCACCACCCCGACTTTGTTGAGTTCGATTTTGCTGATCGTCGGCGAGTAAACCGGGAAGATACGTTCCACCCCGATCCCGTCCGAGATTTTACGGATCGTAAAGGTTTCGGTCGCCCCCGCCCCTCTCCGCTGGAGCACCACGCCGCGGAAATTCTGCAACCGTTCCTTGTTGCCTTCGCGGATTTTGATCGTTACGGTGATGGTGTCGCCCGCCTTGAAATTGGGGACTTCGGCCGTCTCCTGTTTGAAAGCCTCCTGGGCCACTGCAATCAGATTGTTCTTCATCGTTGAACTGAATCTAAAAGGTTAAAGTGCGGAATGTTACGGTTCCGTAGGGTGGTCGTCCTCCCCGCAGAGGGGAAAACAAACGGAGTCACTGCCCCGTTATCCGAACGCCGCCCGCCGTCAGAGATTCCTGCACGGAATTCGGCGCAAAAGTAGCGATAAAAACCCAACCGGCCAAATCTTCCTCTCGATTTTTCGTTCCGGACAACAAAAACAGACCGGCCGTCGGTGCCTTCCCCGAGAGCCCCTCTTCCGAAATTTCGCCCCGCCTGCGTTTTGTTCCGACAATATTTGGTAATTTTAGCCCCGTACAAAAGCATCACTACAGCATGTCCGAATCCGCAAGACCCCTCATCTTCGTCACCAACGACGACGGCGTACAGGCCGCCGGCATCGCCGCCCTCATTCGGCTGGCCACCGAATTCGGCGACGTCGTGGCCGTAGCGCCGAACGAGAGTTACTCCGGGATGTCCCATTCGATCACCATGCAGCGTCCGCTGTTCGTGAGCGCCGTGAGCAGCGAGCCGGGACTGGAAGTCTACTCCTGCACCGGCACGCCCGTGGACTGCGTGAAGATCGGTTTCGACGAGATTTTGGGCGACCGGCGTCCCGACCTCGTTCTGTCGGGCATCAACCACGGTTCGAACGCCAACGTCAGCGTCATCTACTCCGGCACGATGGGGGCCGCCACCGAAGCCGCCCTGTACGGCATTCCGTCGATCGGCTTCTCGCTCACCGACCACTCGCCGGCCGCCGATTTCACGGCAGCCGTGCACTATGCCCGCGAGATTCTCGCCCGGACACTGGCCCTGCCGGCGGAACGTCTGGCCGGCCTGTGCCTCAATGTCAACGTGCCCGACATCCCGTTCTCCGACATCCAAGGCATCCGCGTCTGTCGCCAAACGCGCGGCAACTGGCGCGAAGAGTTCGTCCACCGCACCGATCCGCAGAATCGGGACTATTATTGGATGTCGGGCCGGTTTTACAACTTCGAGACCGAAGCGGAAGATACGGACGAATGGGCCTTGCGACACAGATATGTGGCGGTTGTGCCGGTCCAGATGGATCTGACGGACTACGCCCGGCTCGACACCCTGCGCGACCACCTGAGCCGCCCCGGGCTACCGCGAGAAATCTGACGGTGGACTGAATCGAGCAGGCAGCGAAGGCTCCGTCTGGTCGGCATCGCACAGCAGCGCCAGCAGCACCAATAGTATGATCCTACGTTTCATGACCAGTGCGATCCAGGCCGATTTCCCCAGCTATCGCATCAGCGGTTTTCCGTTGCGTTGCCTCTCGGAATAAACGGGGCTGACACGGCTAATTGGGAGTGCGGCACGCACCGCCCGTCCACGGGACGTGGGGCCCGCACGGCCGACGCGTTCGCGTCATGGCGCGCGGCCGTTATTACTTTCCAGTTGCTCGCGCGCCACGCTTTAGGAGGGAAATCGTCAAAATGCGCTGGCGCGTTTTGACAAAATTTCCCAAGGCGCGCGAACAATGAGCAGGGCCGAGGCGGCCAATAAAACGCCCTGCGGGCGCACCCCGGGCTTCCGCCACGGAGGCAATACAGGGCGATTGGGCGGCCTGACAAGGACAAGCGTCGGCCACCGTGTGTACAATTGGTCTTCCGCCACGGACGACATTGGCGGCCTGGACTTGATTTTCTCTTCGCAGGCCCTCGGCACCGACTACTCGGACGACCGCGCCAACGGTTTTCCGTTGCGCTGCCTCTCGGAATAAACGGAGGTGCGTGCTCGCAATGGACAATAGGCTCTAACTACTTTAATTTGCTCTTTGAATTAACACCTGCGGTTTGAAAATCGCACTACTCGCTCTCGGTCTTAGCAGTCCGCCGCTAGCGGGGCGCAATCGAGCTTGCGAAAATACAATTGCCTTAGCGGGTCGAAGCCTGCGGGGCCCATAGCAACGTCAGTTGCGGGCCTCCG
>NZ_CAJTUJ010000113.1 GCF_910579375.1 uncultured Rikenella sp. | reverse complement strand
GATTGAATTGCTTCTTTAGGCGGGGCGCGCGGTCGAGCTTTGTCCCGTCTAAAACTGCCTTGCGCGAGCGGCGTCCGGTTAATAAGGCAAAGAGAACCCTAGCAAAAGCCCGATGGGCGCCCCGGCGGGACAGAGCGATACTGCGTATCGCTTAATCAGCTCAGCCCAGTTCTTGGTGCGCGCCGGGGAAATCTTGTCAAAACACGCAAGCGAGTTTTGACAATTTCCCTCTTTAGGCGGCGGCGCGCGAGCTGGGCATTGCCCCGGCTGGAACTGTTCTTTCTGTGAACAGAAAGAACCAAAGAAACTTTAGACGGATGCTGACGCATCCTAAAGCTGCCGGCGGCCTTAACCAACGCGACAGCCTTGATCCAACCCTCCGTCCGCGCCTTAAGAAAGAACGATTTCGACCCAAAAAAGCACAATTACCATGCCAAAAGAAGAAAAAGAGATGAAAAATCGCTCGATTTTTAATATATTAGCCCCGTATTATCCGTTGCTCCGTCGCCGCAGGCCGGTCGACAAAAAGGCATAAAAATTGATAAGGAAAATCCGGCGGATAATCGCCACAACAACGATTGTAAGATCAACGTGTTTCAGGAACAACACATCCAATAACAGATGAACCACACACTACGAACACTCGGCGCTACGCTCGCAGCAGGGATCTGTTTCGGCACCGCGGCCGCGCAGGAGACCACGCAACAGGCGCTCACGTTGCAGGAGGCCATCGAACTCAGCTATCGGCAGAGCCCGGTCCTGGAGGCACAGCGACAGGCACAGGAAGCCGCCGTGCTGAACCGGAAATCCGTATGGGGACTCCGGATGCCGCAACTCGGAATCGGAGCCGCCTACACCTATATGTCCAAGGACATCAAGGCTTTCGACCTGAACAAGGAGAAAGAGGCCGCTTTGCAGGCTATCGGACAGCTGCCGCTCCCCTTTCCGATCCCGGGCGAAGTCATTCAGGCGGTACAGGGACTCGACCTGAGCCTTACGCTCCAGAAGAAACAGTTCGCTACCGTAGGGGCTACGGCAGCCGTACCTATATATATGGGCGGCAAGATCAACGCAGCGGTGAATGCTGCTAAGATCGGCGTCGAAAAGAGCGACCAGGAGGCGGCGAAGGCACAGACCGACCTGTTCGCACAAGTCGTCGAACGGTATTACGGCCTCTCGCTGGCGCATCACATACTGAAAGTCCGCGAAGAGGTCACGGAAGGGATGCGGAAACACTTGGATGACGCTATCAAGCTGGAAGCCAACGGGATGATTGCATCGACCGAAAAACTCTACGCCGAAATGTTCCTCGCTAAGGCGGAGGGGGAACAGACCGCTGCCGGTCTTCAGATCGGAACCATCAACCGCGCGCTCGGCGCTTCGCTCAATCGCGAGGGAAACTACCTGCCGATTACGGCATTGTTCATCGTCGACAGCCTGCGACCGCTCGACCATTATCTGGAACGCGTCAGACAGAACAGCCCGATTCTCAAACAGGTCGAGCTGACCCGCCGGCTGGCCGAAGAGGGGGTGCGGGCCGCACGGGCCTCTTTCCTGCCCGAGGTGGCGGCGATGGGGGCGGTCAATGCGTGGGACTGGCAACTGACTCAGCTGGCACCGAGGTGGATGGTGGGAGCCGGCGTGAAATTGCGCATCTTCGACGGCTTGGGGAGCGAATACAAACACGCTTCGGCGAAACGGCAGGTGCGACAGGTCGAAGCCATGCAGGTGCAGGCGGAGAACGACCTGATGACCCTGACCGAAAAACTCTATAACCAACTCAAAAGCTCGGCGGCGGAGGTGAATGCCTTGCAGGCGACGGTGGCTTTCGCGGAATCGTACCTCGACGCCAAACAACGCGCTTTCAGCGAGGGGATCGCCCCCTCTTCGGACGTGGTGGACGCGCGGATGAACCTCGCCAAAGCCAAGGTGGAACGGCTCGCGGCGGCTTACACGTTCGACGTGACGCTGGCCCAGCTGCTGGCGCTGGCCGGCGAAACCGAAGCGCTCGGAAGCTACATGTATCAACCCGACTTCCGGACGATCGACAACGACTAACCTTTACGATCATCACTCTCAATCCCTTAGGACTATGAAATCGAAAGTATATACCATTGCGCTCATCATCATCGCGACGATCACGGTGGTGGCATTCATCGGGTGGTTTGTGCTCAAACCCGCTCCGTACATCATGCAGGGGACGGTCGAGGCGACGAGCTACAAAGTGTCGTCCAAAGTACCGGGCCGGGTGGACAGCCTGACGGTCAAACGGGGCGATGCGGTGCGGAAAGGCCAATTCCTGTACGGCATCAGTTCGCCGGAGGTCTTCGCCAAACTGACTCAGGCGGAGGCGGCGAAGGATGCTGCGACGGCTCTTCAGGACAAGGTGGATGCCGGGGCTCGGAAACAGCAGATCCAACAGGCTTACGAAATGTGGCAGAAGGCGTTGGCCGGGCTGGATCTGGCTCAGAAAACATACGATCGGGTGAAAAACCTGTACGATCAGGGGGTGGTGCCGGCTCAGAAATTAGACGAGGCGGAGGCGAACTTGCGGGCGATGAAGACGACGGCGACGGCGGCAGAAGCGGGGTACAGCATGGCCAAAGAGGGGGCTCAGTGGGAAGAGAAGGCAGCGGCCAAGGCGCTGGTGGCACAGGCGGGCGGAGCGGTGAGCGAGGTGGAGTCGTTCGTGACGGAGACGCGCCAGTTCGCGCCGGTGGACGGAGAGGTGTCGAGTGTGATCTCGGAAAACGGCGAACTGGTGGGGACGGGCTATCCGGTGGTGACGGTGGTCGACCTGAAGGATTCGTGGGCGGTATTCAACATCAAGGAGACGCTCTTGCCCAAAATCAAGCTCGGAACGAAGTTCGATGCCTATTTCCCGGCGCTGGACAAAACCTATGAAATGAAGGTGACTTACATCGCGGCGGAGGCGTCGTATGCCACGTGGGCGGCAACGCGCACAAGCGGCGAGTTCGATGTCAAAACGTTCGAAATCCATGCCCGACCGATAACGCCGATCGCTAATCTCAGACCGGGAATGTCGGTCACGGTGGATTATAATAGCTTATAAACCATTCGTTTGATCCGTGTCTACCCGCAGGGAACCGTACCTTTCTTTCAAGAAAGGTACCCAAAGAACTTTCATGATAGCTACGCTATGCCTTAGGCTCCGCAGTCCTCATTCTCTGTGACTGCTTTTGGGTTGGGGCAACGGCGCGCATGGGGTTTAGCTCGCATTAGCGCGCCGTTTGCTCCCGACCCAAAGAAGAGTCCGAAAACCGGGCCGCCGGCAGCTTTAGGATGCGAAGCATCCTTGAAAGTTTTTCTGGTTCTCTTTGTTCACAAAGAGAACAGTACCATACAGGGCAAAGACAGATAATCGAACTGTTAAATACAATGACCCGCATGGGACCATTCAGGAAGAGCATACTACGCGAGATCAGGCGTTTCGGGCACAGCAAAGTACTCGTGACCGCCGTCATCGTGTTGCCCGCCGTGATGAGCGTACTCTACAGCCTGCTTTTTGCGAAAGGCGTGATCGACGACCTTCCCGTCGCCGTGTATGACGGCGACAAGACCGAGCTGTCGCGGCAGCTGATCCGGATGGTAGACGCCACCCCGGCGGCAGCCGTGACCCTGCACGTCAAGAGCATCGAACAGGGTCGGCACGCGATGGTACAAGGGCTCGTGAGTGCCGTACTCGTGATTCCGAAAGGCCTGCAAGCCGACATCTACGCCGGGCACGGAGGCGCGCAAGTGACCGCCGAAATCAGCGGAGCCCAGATTCTGAACTCCGGGATGCTGCGGCGCGACATCACCACCGTGCTGCAAGCCTTCAATATCGGCGTCGAGACCCAGCTGTTGGGAGCCCGCGGGATTCCGCAACGGAAAGGATATGCCATGGCCTACCCTATTCCGTTCGAAAAACACGTTCTGTTCAATCCTTACGGGAGCTATGCCTACTACCTGCTGCCGGGAGTGATGTTCCTCGCCTTGATCGTGACAGTCGCGATCGTGACAGTCTATGTGGTGGGGATCGAGCTCAAGGAAGGGACGGCACCCGAGTGGATCGAGACGGCCGGGGGGAGTGCGACACGCGCGCTGGCGGCTAAATTGGCGCCTTATCTGCTGATGTTCTGCCTCATCTCGGTGCTGATGAACACACTGCTCTACCGGTTTCTCGGGATGCCTTTCCACGGGCATGCCGCGGTGATTCTGGTATTGGGGAACCTGTTCGTTATTCTGGCCTACATGGCCATCTCGGTCATGCTGGTCGCCTTGACGGCGAACACACGCTTCTCGATGTCGATCGCCGGCGGGTTCGCTACAGCTTCGCTCTCGTTCTGCGGGCTTACCTTTCCCGCGCTGGGGATGTATCCGGCAATTGTCGCTCTGTCGAAACTCTTTCCCTACACCTTCTTTATCGACCTCTTTATCGAACAGAGCCTCCGGGGAGCTCCGCCGGCGCGGTCGCTGGGCGACCTGGCGGCTATGGGGGCATTCGTCGTCGCCATGGCGCTGTTGATGCCGAGACTCAAACACATCGCGTTGAACCCGAAATACTACGGGAAAGATTGATGCCATGAAAAAATTCTGGGAAATAACGAAAGCCGAACTCGTCTCGATCTTCAAAGACGGAGGCGCGATGCTGATCCTGTTGGGGGCTATGCTGATCTACGGAACGATCTACCCGTTGGTGTATGCGCCTCAGGTGGTGCGGAAGTTTCCGGTAGCGGTGGTCGATCTGGATCACACGGCACGCAGCAGGGAGCTGACGCGGATGCTCGACGCCACGCCTCAAGCGGCGGTGCGGTACGAGGCGGAGAGCTTGGAGGAGGCGAAGTCGCTCTTCTTTCATCGGAAGGTCTACGGGGTGCTCTATATTCCGAACGGGTTCCAAAAGCGGATTCTGGCGGGCGAACAGAGCTATGTCAGCTTCTATGCGGACGGGGGTTACTTCCTTTTGTACAGCGACTTCCTGAATGCGGTGAGCAACGTGGTGATTACGGCGGGGGCGGAGGTGCAGATGGGGACTTTGATGGCTACGGGACTGAATAAAAAGGAGGCGGAGTGGATGGCAAGGCCGGTGGATTACCGGGTGAATGTGCTCTACAATCCGGGGGGAGGATACGGGACGGCGATTATGCCGGGGGTGCTGGTGCTGATTTCTCAACAGTTGCTGCTGGTGGGGATCGGCTTGGTTTGCGGAACGTGGTACGAACGGCGGATGTGGCACCGGTTCAGGGGTTATGGATCCGGGCGGTTGGTATTGGGGAAGACGCTGGCCTATCTGATTCTTTACGTGCCGTTGATGCTCTATATGTTCGGTTTCCAGTATAAATTCTTCGACTATCCGATGAAGGGGAGCCACTGGTCGGTACTGGCGGTTTTCGTCCCTTACCTGCTGTCGATCATCTTCCTGGGGCTGACGATCGGGACGTTCTTCAAACGGCGCGAGAGCTCGATGCTGGTGATCGTGGTGACGTCGGTGATGTTTCTGGCAGTGAGCGGCATCACGTGGTCTACGGTGGGGATGCCGCAGTGGATGTATGCTTTGGGTCGGATGATGCCGTCGAGCAACGGGATGAATGCGGTGGTGCGGATCAGGACGATGGGGGCGACGCTGGCGGATGTGGGGCCGGAGTTCATCACGCTGTGGGTGCTGACGGGGATTTACGGCCTGACGGCGCTCTTGGCGATCGGGAGACGAATGAGGCGATTGCCTATGCTGGAGGTGCCGGCGTCGTTCTCGGAGACGGAGCTGCCGGCGGTGGTGGAACAGCAGCAGGAAAAGACGGAATAACGCCCCTTTCTCACTGACTTTTGTTTTTGCCGGCTTTTCCGCCGGCATTTTTTATTTGTCTGATCTCCGCCCCGGGCTGTCGCGAAAGAGCTGACGGGAGGCAGAAGAGTGTCGGCGATAGTGGATTCGGTTGGTCTTCCGCCACGAGCAGCATCAATGGGGTGTTCTTGAGTTTTGGCGCGACGTACCTCTATACCAGTTACGCTGATTACCGCGGTTACGGTCTTCAGTTGCGTTGTCTCTCGGAATAAACGCCGCGGGCCCGCGGGGGCAAGGGGCTGGAGCTACCCTAATTAGGTGACTCTACCCTATTTTGAGTTGAATCTTGCGGTTCGTAGAACCGCGCGGGCCGGACCCTCCCCCTCGGGAGGCTCGCAAACTCACTACGTTCGTTGCGTTCCGCCCGGGCGTCCGACTCGTTTGGCAATGCCCAATTCTTTCGAGTTCGGGCCGCGCGCTCCCCGGATGGGCCAAAGGCCCAGCGCGCAGGCCCGGCGGTTCTACGAACCGCAAAAGCACAGCCCATTCGTCCTCGGCGCGCCCCCCACGCGCCGCTAATGCATCGCTCTCGCCGAGGACGGCGATTCTCTGAATCGCGCTATTCGCTCTCGGCCTATAGTAGTTCGCCGCCAGCAGTGAGCAGCAACGAGCACCGACGAGTTGCAGCCCTCCGCCTGCCGGGGCGGCGGACTGCGCGATCCAAAGGGTCGCAAACAGCTC
>NZ_CAJTUJ010000112.1 GCF_910579375.1 uncultured Rikenella sp. | reverse complement strand
GTATCCTCCGAAGAGGATACGCCCGACTCTCTTTCGCGCCAAAAGATCAGGCCGCGCTATTCCACAATCACCTCGTCGCAGAACAGCCACGCGTCATCCTTGCTGTGCCAAGCCGGCATCTTGCCGTGCCCCCGCGCAATCACCTTGATATAACGCGCCGTTTTGCCGATTTTGTCCTTAGAGACAGGCACCTTGTGTGTCGGCTCGTTCTTCGCCTCGCCCAGCTCGATCACCCCCAGCGACTCGAACGCCACCCCGTCCGTCGAGAGCAGATACTCCACCGACGTCGGCGGCACGATCCAGTCCCCTTTCGAGTGCAGGAACTGCGCCGTGATCCGCTCCACCGGCACCGCCGCCCCCAGGTCGATCACCGCCTCCAGATCGTTGCCGATAAAGCCCTGCCACGCCGGATCCGCGAACCGCAACGCTCCCACACGGCCGTCCGTCAGCGCCCCGTCGCCCCCGCCCGAATACTTCGTGTACGGCTTCAGGTAAGTCACCCCCGCACCCAGCGCCTTGTGCGCCGCCACCTGCTGTTCCGTCACCCCGTAGCTGCGCCCGTCCGGCCCGAAGACCCGCGCCTTCACCACCCGCACATCGCTGATCTTCACCGGCTCCGTGTAAAGCGTCGACTCCGCCGTCGGTTCCGAACCGTCCAGCGTGTAGTGGATCACCCCCTCCGGAATGTGGTTGTTCATCGTCACCCGGAAACTCCGCGGGTCATCCGCGTCCTGCGCCACCGAGAAATCCATGTCCGGCACCACCTCCAGCAAATCGAACCACGCCGTTCCCTCCGTCAGCAGCGTGAGCGACGAATTCAGATACCTCGCCTCGCGTGCCGCCTTCGTATAAGTCGCGCTCAGCTCATACTTCGTCCATTTGTCTGTCAACTCGAACTCCTGCGACGCGATATTTCCCAAATTGAGCCGGAATCGCATCTTTTCCCCCTTTTTCAGCCGGTTGATCGCCGCCTCCGACGCCCGCGCCCACACTGTCATGATATAGCTTTTGCCCAGCTGGAGCGGCAGCGGGTAGAAACTGACCGACGCCCCCTGTCCCGATTTCGGCGTGATCATCCGCAGCGAATGCCCCCCGTGAAACGCCACCCGCGAATCGATCGCATACGTCGCCCCCCGGTCTTTCCCGGCATTGCCGTAGACCGCCGCCGGCACATTGCCCGAGACGCTGTACTGCCATTCGAAACTCGGGTCGATCAGCAGATTGCTTCCGTTCATCGGCCGGTTGTCACCCGCAAAAGCCCGTTCCTCCGCCGGGTCGGCGAACAGCTTGAAAATCTGCACCCCGAACGGCGCCAGCATCCCGTCGATCGTCCCGTTCACCACCTCCCGCACACTGTTGTCCGACAGGTCGTACGCCTTCCTGTTGAAGGTATCCGGCAACACCAGCTTATAGTTCGCCGCCTCCGCTCCCGGGTTGAGGAGCACCGCCACCGTTTGTTTGCCCAACGTATACGTCCGCGCCTCCAACTTCGCCGCCGAAGCCACCCGCGGCGTCCGCTCCGTCCCCCGTTCGAAGAACGGCGTTAGCTCCTGAATCTCGCGACACGTCTTGGCATAGGTCTCCCACATGAACTGATTTTTCGGGAACCCGTTGAGCCCATGTCGGATAAACGACTGGAACCCCCGCGCCCCCTCTAATGCCGCCCCCCACGTCATCATACGAATTTCGGCCGGCGTCGGCTCGCGCGTCCAGAACTCCGCTCCTCCGAACGTCTGGGGCACGTACCAGATCGATTTTTCGAACTGCAACTCCTCGCGCAGCCCGCGGATCGTACCGATCACATCCGCCGCCGCCGAGTTCGGCACCGGGTAGGTGTCCGCCATGATGATATCGCACGAATTGGCATAGTGTCGTCCCGGTCCCGCCGACATAATGACCAGCGTGATCGGATGGTACGGGTCTTCGGCTCGGATGATGTCGTAAATCTCCTCTAAGGTTTCCGCCGATATGCCCTGTCCCTCCGGTTCGTCGGCCACGTACCACGACAGGATGGCCGGGTGGTCTTTCAGTGCGCGGATTTCGTCGCGCAGCAGCTCCATTTTCTTGGCCTTGTCGGTGGATGCGGCCTTGGCGCCCCCGCCTCCGCCCGCGATGCTCAGCAGGTTGTAGTTCACCTGCATCCCCAGCTGCGCCGCCCGGTCGAGATAGGCGATCCGCTCCTTGCGCGGCTGTTTACCGATATTCTGGTACGGCGAGATGAGGTTCATCCCCCTCACCGCCTCCTCTTCGGCCAGCGTCGGCTGCACCGGCGAGTAGCAGTAGAATCCGCTCGGAATGACCGGCAGCCCTTCGGCCCGCACCACCCCCGTTAGGTAGTCGATCTGCACGCCGTTGTCCTTGTACGGCAGCCGGGTGAGCCTCACCGCGTAGGTACTGTCTCCGACCCGCACCCGCAGCGTATTGTCCCCCGTTTTAAGCGCGTCGAGGGGTAGGGTATAGGTATTTTTCCCTTGTTTGGTCAGCGTCACCGCCGCTTCGCTGTCATCGAGCGCCGCCCGTTCGGGCGTTTGCTGTCCCGTGACGATGATCGTCGCCACCGAATCCCGTTCGGTGAAGTAGTTCATCCTCGGCAGCACTTTGGTTTTCGGAGCAGCTCCTGCATTTCCAGCCGCCGTCAGCACGGCGAGCACCGCGCAAAAGAGAGTTTTGTTCATGAGTTTGTTGAAGTTGGATTAGTTGTAGGAACAAAGTTATGTTTTCCTTTCGAAAAGGCGATCCCCGCGCACGAAACAGAGATGGGGTTGAAGTTGGGGCGAGGTTGTTAGGGTAGACCCGGCCAGAGCATCCCTTTAGGGACGCGCTCTAAAGTTTTTTTTGTTCTTTCTGTTCACAGAAAGAACAGTTCTATCCGGGGCAGTGATCAGACCGCGCGCGACAGCTGGAGTAGGAAATCATTCAAACGCGAAACACGCGTTTGAATGATTTCCGCCAGCGCGCGGACAGGGAACGGGGTAGAGGCTGTCATTTGCCCGCCGCGGGCACGCGGGGCCTGCCCGGCCCGAGGGCAGTACCCTCCTGTAGGACAAACGCGCGCCGCCGCCTAAAGAAGCGATTCAATCATTTTGGCGGTGAGCCGAAATAGAATGAATCGCGCAAGGCGCGCGAAAACCCCAACCTCGCCCCTAAATCCGTCGCCCGCCCGCTTAAAAGGGCATATTCTGCCGGTTGGCACGTGGCCAATCCGGCAGAATTGCCGCGGGCGACGGCAAGCGTGGCGGAGCGATAGCGAAGCCGCAGTGAGGCTGACACGGGGCGGAAAATTGGGGCGGTGCTTTGGGCCTCGCAGGCTTCAACCCGCTAAGGCAATTGCCTTAGCGCAAGTTCAATTGCGTTCCTTCTGGCGGCGACCCGCTTGAACCGAGGACGAATGGGCGGAAAGTTGGGTTAACCTTTTGGGCTGTGCTTTTTCGACCCTTTAGGGTCGCCGGCCTTGTCGCCCAGCGGCGAAGCCGCTCGGGGGGGGGCGACAGGCCGAACTTGGCCGATTTGGGCTGTGCTGTTGGCCGCAATTTGGGCCGAGCTTCTGCGACCCAACGGGTCGCGCGGGCCGGACGCCTCCCCTCGGGAGGCCCGCAACACGCCGCTCCGCGTCGAAAATTGCGATACCTCCCGGGCGTCCGTCCGCACAAAGTTCAGCTATATGGGGCAGCTCCAGCCTATTGCCCACCGCGCGCACTCCCCCGTTTATTCCGAGAGGCAACGCAACTGAAAACCGTAGGCGCGGCAGTACGTGCTGCTGGGATCGAGCCACGTCACGTGGAAATCCAAGCTCATGCCATTGGTACCACTGACCGTGGAAGCCCAGCTGAAACCGTGGTCGCCGACGCTGCTCAGCGCGCCCGTATCCCGAGCGCGATAGCCCGGGGCGAAAGGGAGGGAGCGGAAAGGTCGGTTATTGGAAAACGGAAGAGAAAGAAATGTGTTAATGAATGGGAAAAGTAATGGAAAGAGGGCGGAGGAGAGGTGGAGGTTCGGGAGGGAAAGAGGGGGATGTGCGGTGACGGCTGAGGTGGAGAAGTTGGGGAATGTGCTAAAAGCGGGAGAAATGTTTTGAAAGAAGAAAAAAGTATTCCAAAGAAAAAGATCGAAGGGACGAGGCGGAACGAAACACTGGTGGTCGGGCGTGATGAACCGAGGTGGGAAAGGGCCAGGAGATCGTTCCGGGAGTTTGTCGGGGAGGTGGCGCCGGATATGGAGTGGAGCCCGTTTCATGAGGCCTATTACCGGCTCCTGGGGGAGTTTGCGGAGGGGAGAATCCGACGGATGATGGTCTGTGTGCCGCCTCAGCACGGGAAAAGCAGGGGGGCGGCGGTCTTGTTGCCGGCGTTCCTGTTGGGACGGAATCCGGATCGAAGGCTGGCGGTCGCTTCCTATTCGTTCGCGCTGGCGGGAAGGTTCGGACGGGAGGTGCAGAGGGTCATGGAGGGGGAGGCGTATGGGAGGATCTTTCCGTGGACGAGGCTGAAGGGGGTGCCGGGTGGGGACAGAAGGGGGGAGAGAACGGCCAGAAGAACGTTGCAGGAGTTCGATTGCGTCGGACGAGAGGGGGGAGTGAGGATGGTCGGAAGGGCGGGGTCGCTCACGGGGAACAGGGTCGATGTGATGGTGACGGACGATTTGTACAAAAATATGCTGGAGGCCAATTCGCCGAGGGTCAGGGAGAGGGTCTGGGAGTGGTATCAGGCGGTGGTCAGAACGAGGCTGCACGATGGGGCGCAGGAGCTGGTGGTGTCGACGAGGTGGCACGAGGAGGACTTGATCGGTCGCATGATGCGGGTGGAGCGGGTGGTGGTACCGACGAGGTGGGAGCAGATCGGGGGGGTCGGCACGGAGCGGTGGGTGGCGGTGGTGTTCGAGGCGATCAAGAGTTCGCCGTCGACGCAGATCGATCCGAGGGAAAGGGGGGAGGCGCTCTGGCCGCAGAGGCATTCGGTGGGGTGGCTCAGGCAGAGGAGGGGAACGGAACCGGTGCTCTTCGAGGCGCTGTTTCAGGGGAATCCGGTGGTCAGGGAGGGGCTCCTGTACGGTGGGTTCGAAACGTATGCGAGGCTCCCGGAGCGGATCGTCCGGAGGGCGAATTATACGGATACGGCGGATACGGGCGGGGATCGGCTCTGTTCGATCTGTTATGCGGTGGGGGCGGACGGGGTGTGCTATGTCACGGGGGTGGTCTACTCGGAGGAGCCGATGGAGAGGACGGAGCGTGAGGTGGCGGAGATGTTGGCGCGCGAGGGGACGACGGTGGCGTATATCGAGAGCAACAACGGGGGGAGGGGGTTCGGAAGGGCGGTGGAGCGGAGGCTCAGGGAGGAGGGGATGCGGGGGTGTACGTTCCGGATGTTCCACCAGGCGGGAAACAAGGAGTCGAGGATTCTGACGTATGCGCCGACGGTGGAGCGGATGATCCGTTTCCCGGAGGATTGGCAGCGCAGATGGCCGGAGCTGGCGGCGGAGGTGGTGGGGTTTCGGAGGGTGTTCCGGGCGAATGCGCACGACGATGGGCCGGATGTGCTCACGGGGATTGTCGAAACGGAGCTGGAACCGAAGCGGGGGCGGCTCCGGATCGGGGGCTTCGCGAAGGAATGAGGCGCTTTGTCTGGCGGGGCTGTCGGGGGGATTTGGGCGGAGGGGGGCGCGAGTGTTGGGGTAGAGGCGGCCAGTGGAAATGCGGCAGCATTTCCCGTCCACGGGACGTGGGGCCCGCGCGGCCGACGCGTTCGCGTCATGGCGCGCGGCCGTTATTACTTTCCAGTTGCTCGCGCGCCACGCCTAAATAGGGAAATCGTCAAAATGTGCTTGCGCGTTTTGACAGGATTTCCCCCGGCGCGCGGAAAAATTTGCCCACTCACGAAAACTCCGTCGCCCGCCCGCGTAAATAAGGGATTTCACTCGTTTTGCGGTGAGCAAAATCGAGATGAAATCCCAGCGGGCGACGGAAATGCGGCGGAGCGAAAGCGGAGCCGCAGTGAGGCGCACACGGGGCAAAGAACTGGGCTGTGCTTTGGGCTGTGACAGTTCTTTGGGCTCGAAAACCGCAACCGGTTTTTGAGCCGCGCTGGGCCGAGCTGTTGGCCGTGCTTAGGGTTTTACTCTCGGATGAGAGCGAATAGCGCGATTCCAGAAGAATTGCCGTCCTCGGAGCGTAGCGAACGCCGTAGGCGGGCCCGAGGACGAATGAGCTATGCTCTTGCGACCCTTTGGGGTCGCCGGCTTTGCCGCTCGGAGAGATGGGCGACAGGCCGAACTCGACAGAATGTGATGATAAAATGAGAGGGGGACTTTGGGCAGTGCTTGTGCGACCTTTAGGTCGCCGTCCTCGGCGAGAGCGACGCATTAGCGGCGCGGTGGAGGCGCGCCGAGGACGAACCTAATAGAATGGGAGGCGGTGAATGGGACTGTGCTTTTGCGGTTCGTAGAACCGCCGGGCCTGCGCGCTGGGCCTTTGGTCCACCCCCGGAGCGCGCAGCCCGAACCCGACAGAATTGGGGCGGCGAACTGGGCCGAGCTTTTGCGACTCGGAGAGTCGCGCAGTTCGCCACC
>NZ_CAJTUJ010000111.1 GCF_910579375.1 uncultured Rikenella sp. | reverse complement strand
CGAGTTGCAGTCCGCCGCGCGGGGTGGCGGCGAACTGCGCGGCTCAAAGAGCCGCAGAAGCTCGACCCAAAGCCCGGCCAAAAGCAAGACCCAACTCACCGCCCAAATCTCAGCCCAGCGCGGTGCGAAAATCGTGGCCGATTTTCGCGCCCGAAGAACAGACACAGCCCAAAGCACAGCCCAATTCTCCGCCCCGTGTCCGCCTCACTGCGGCTCCGCTTGCGCTCCGCCGCGTTTGCCGTCGCCCGCTGGGATTTCATCTCGATTTTGCTAACGCAAAACGAGTGAAATCCCTCTTAAGGCGGGCGGGCGACGGATTTTTTGCGCGAGCCAAGTTTTTCTGCGCGCCGTTCTTTGTCCCGCCTAAAACTGCCCTGCGCGGGCGGCGGCCGGGTGACCCCGGCAGGACAGAGCGATACTACGTATCGCTTAATCAGCTCGGCCCGGTTCTTCGATGCGCGCCCGCGCGATTCATCTATAATTCGGCTAACCGCCGAAATAGTTGAATCGCTTCTTTAGGCAGGGCGCGCGATCTGGACACTGCCCCGGCTAGAACTGTTCTCTTTGTGAACAAAGAGAACCAGAAAAACTTTAGAGCGCATCCCTACGGGATGCTCTGGCCGGATATACCCGCATGCGCAAAGCCTCAGCCCAACCTATTGCCCGCGCGCTCGACTTCCGACAAAGTCCACTCCAATCGGCGGGCAAAGGTACGAAAATTCCCACAAACTGCTACACCTATGATTTACAGCCTTTTACACATTTTTTTTTTCAAAACGATCGCCCGAATGGTGGAAATCACGATATAACCGGCTATTATCACGGCCGGAGCGGCCAATCGCAAAATCGCAATCAATAAAACGGAAATAATCAGAAAAACGTATCTGAGTTCATTCCCTCGCCAAGCCAATGACTTGAATTTCAACGAAAACATCGGTATATCACAGACCAAAAGGGCTGAAAAAACCACACTCAACCCGACGAGCACGACCGGACAGGAAATCCACCCGATCTGCCCGATCATCAGGGACAGGGAGACGAAAAACAGCGCGCAGGCCGGGGTCGGCAGGCCTCGAAACTCTTCGTGCTGCCGCTCGTCGATATTGAACTTGGCCAGCCGCAGTGCGGAACAGGCTGCGATCAGAAATCCGACATACGGCAACCATCCGCCCGCACTCGCCGTCAGCCTCAGCAACATATAGACGACGGAGGCCGGAACGAGTCCGAAACTGACCATATCGGCCAGCGAATCGAGCTCTTTGCCGATCGGTGAGCTGACATGCAACAACCGGGCAACGGCGCCGTCGCAAAAATCGAACACGGCTGCTGCGATCACGAGCCAAAATGCTGCTTGAAAATCGTATTCGAGAAACAACACGGAAACTGCCGCGCAGCCTGAGAGCAGATTGCACAGTGTGAGCAGGTTGGGTATGAATGCGATTATTTTTTTCATCTGTTTTCAGGGGTCGGGAACGGTGGCCCGAATCGGAGGCAAATGTACACAATATTCTTTTCATCCTCCCCGCCCCGGGCTTCCGCACCATCGACGATGGCGCACTGTGGTACGTCAATAACAGCGGGTATAGCTGGGCTGCTACAGCCAGTGACATCCATGGTATGTACTTGAGCTTCCACGCGAAAGCACTCCACCCCAGCAACTCGACGCACCGTGCCAGCGGTCTTCAGTTGCGCTGCCTCTCGGAATAAAACAGTGCAGAGCGGCACTCAAAAGCTGACCGGAACCACCCTAAATTAGGCCGCCCCCTGTTTGCATTTATTGCGGTTCAAAGAGCCGCGCGGGCCGGACGCCTCCCCCAGCGGGAGGGACGCACAGCGTCTTTTGCTGGCAGCCTCTACCCAAAGCAGCGCAGGCTCCGGCCCGCTACTCACTCAGCACAAATCTGCGCACCGTTCTACATCCGCGAGCCTGCGCGATTCATCTTTAGACGGGCCGGGCGAGCAATTGAAATATAATAACGATCGCTCGCAGATAAACCATGGGTTCTACTCGTCCAACACCAGGCCGCCGTCGTTCAACTGACGCACTCGACCCCGGGCCAACAAACGACGCAACATCGTCAATACCATCGTCGGACGACCCTCCACCGCTGCCAACAAGGCGCGCAAAGTCATCGACCTACCGGACGGAACCGACTCCAACACCCGCACGATCTCCCCCTCGATCCGACCGAAAGCATCGCTCGCCCGGAACATCTCGTCGGCCCTCCGCGACAAACAAACGTCACAAACTCCGCACGGTTCCGGATGCGGCTCGTCGAAATACTCCCTCAACAGCACGCTCCGACACTGCGAGCCGTTCTCCGCATATTCCGCCATCGCCGCGCCCCGCAACTCCTCCAGCTCCCGCCGCCGGTGATAGGTCGCCGGAGCGATCGCCACATCCCCGACCGGCAGCCGCTCCTCGTGCAAAATCAACAGAGGCGAACTCCGACGAGGGATATATCGGATCACCCGCATCACCGAGAGTTGGTAAAGCAGCTCTTTCACCCGCGCCTCCGTATACCCCGACATCCGGGCCAGATAGGCCTCGTCTACCGCCACGAACTCCGTAAACAAACCCGTATAAAGCCGCAACAGAATCCGAAGAAAGCTGTCCAGCTCCGTTCGATCGACCCGCAATTTGTAGAGCTCCTCGCGCGACATGCGGAACATGATCCGGGTCGGATTGTCCAGCACGTCCGTCAACGTCATGTAGCCGTTCAACTCCAACAATTTAATCGCATAAAACGCAGTAAGCGAATAGAATTTGAACCGTTTCGCGAACTCTTCCAAATCGAAATCGAAGACCGCCTCTTTCCCGCCCCCCACCGTCACCTGCAAGTGGTTGAAGATCGCTTCGTAGACCTGTCGCACCGTCCCCAACGGCGGATAGGCCGTCTCGATGCGCCGCCGGGCCGCCGTCGTGTCCATCCCGTTGTAGAGCAGCACCGCATAAGCGGGCAAACCGTCCCGACCGGCTCGTCCCGCCTCCTGGTAGTAGGCCTCCAGCGAATCGGGCATCCGTTCGTGGATCACGAACCGCACATCCGGTTTGTCGATCCCCATCCCGAACGCGTTGGTGGCCACGATCACCCGCACGTCGCCCCGCAACCACGCCTCCTGTTTCGCCGCCCGCAGCCGGAACCCCAGACCGGCATGGTAAAAATCCGCCGCAATCCCCTCTCCGATCAGCATCGAGGCGATCTCTTCGGTCGCTTTCCGCGTGCGCGCATAGACGATGCCCGAGCCCTCGACCCGGCGGATCACCCGTAACATCTGATCGGTCTTGTTCTCGCCGTTCCGCACCACGAACCGGATGTTCGGTCGCGCGAACGACCCCCGGAAAACCGCCGGATCGTCCAACTCCAGATGCCGCCGAATATCCTCCAGCACCAGCGCCGTGGCCGTGGCGGTCACGGCCAGAAACGGCACGCCCGGCAGCCACTCCCGCAGGCGGGCGATCCGCAGATAGGAGGGGCGGAAATCATACCCCCACTCCGAGATACAGTGCGCTTCGTCCACTGCCACCAACGCGACCTCCATCTTCCGCACACGGGTGTGGAAAATCCGCGTCTCGATCCGTTCCGGGGCGATGTAGAGCAGTTTCACATCGCCGTACACGCAATTGTCCAGCGCGATATCGATCTCGCGGGCCGACATGGCGGAGTGAATCGCCACGGCCCGCACGCCGCGCCGCCGAAGGGCGTCGACCTGGTCTTTCATCAGGGCGATGAGCGGCGTGATCACGATGGTCACCCCGGGCAAGGCCAGCGCGGGCACCTGATAGGTGAGCGACTTGCCGCCGCCGGTGGGCAACAGGGCGACCGTATCGCGTCCGGCCACCACCGAGTCGATAATCTCGCGCTGCAAGGGACGAAAGGTCTGATAGCCCCAGTATTTTTCGAGTATCTGCCTGGGGTCCGGCATGCTCTGATTAGTCGTCATCTTTCGGAACCGTAAAATAAACCGCATCGTAAGTCCGGTCGCTGCTATACCACGTCACGCCGTCCTCCGTCACCACATAGGCCCGCACCCGATATTTCATTCCTTTGCGGACATCATACGTGCTGCTGACCCGAACCTCGTACGACGAGCCGAGCACCGATCGGGCATCTTTCTTATGGTCTGAAACGGTGGGCGTCCCATACGAGGCGTAGTCCCAACAAAAACCCCTCTCTCGAAACTTCTGTCCCCGATCGTTCGCAATCCGAACCCGGAACGTAACCGATCCGTCGCTCGCCACCCGGGCTTCGAGGTTGCGGAACTCCACCCGGAAGTCGCTCGACCGGATATAGAGCGTCTGCACCTCGCCGTAGACCCGCCCGGCGGCGTTTTCGGCATAGGCACGATAATAATAGGTCTTGTCCAACGGAATCCCCTCGATCCGCGCCGTCATCCGGCCGACGGTGCCCCTGACCTCGACCTCTTTGCCGGAGAGATCGGGGCGGGAGGTGGGGCCGTGGCAAATCCCCCGCTCGGTGATTCCCACGCCGCCGTCCGAAAGCACTTCGCCTGTCACGACTGCCGTCGCCGCCGTATGGCTCACGACCCGCGAGTCGGTTCGCACCGTCGGCAGATACTGCTCGTAAGGCGGCACCTCTACCGACCGTACCGCACCATAGCCCCACCCGTATTCCGTCGTCACGAAAGCCCGATAGAGCCACCGTCCGGGTCGATCCACTGTCCGGGCCATGG
This sequence comes from uncultured Rikenella sp., assembly GCF_910579375.1. Taxonomy (GTDB): domain Bacteria; phylum Bacteroidota; class Bacteroidia; order Bacteroidales; family Rikenellaceae; genus Rikenella. The sequence continues at coordinate 1,885 of NZ_CAJTUJ010000111.1, read as the reverse complement.
AAAATCCGCCGTCCGCCGCCGGGGTCACCGTCCGCCAATGTGTCATATTCCGACCGAAATCCTCCTCAGCGATCCGCCATTCGATCCCGGCGCGCACCTCCCGGGCGCCATGCATCTCGACAACCCGTCCGGAGGCGGTCACCCGCCGGATCGATACCGTAGCCCCGCCGGCGGTCTCGACCTCGGGCAAGAGCTCCGGAGCCGGAATCCGCACGTGGGTCGAATCGCCATACCGCAGTTCCCAATCGTCCTCCAAATAAGCCCACACGGCATACTCGATCCCCCGCCTCAAGGTGTCGATCCGAACCCCGAACGTCTCTCCGACCGATATCCGCGAGGCCGCCTGCTCGGGCGCCGTTCCGGGCTTCGCCAGGCAGAAGCCGCACCGCTTTACGCTCCCATCCGTCTCGCCCACGACCGAGGAGGACAACTCCACTGTCCGCCCGTCTTCGGCAACCGCCCACTGCGGCTTCGCCGGCACGGCCCATATTCCGCCGTCGACCTTCGGAAAGACCTGCACGTAATCGCCGTATGCCATCCTCCCGGTCGCCGTCCGGACATAAGCCCGAATCACCACCTGTGTCTCGGCTCGGGAACAAAAAACGGTATACCGATTCTTCCGGCTCGGATCCTCCAGCCCGCTGCCATCGCCGTACTCCGGCAAACGGCGCGACGGATCGACGTCGCACAGATAGCAGACTCCCAACGAGTAGCGTTCCGCGGGCATGTTCCGTCCGGGCGCCAGCAGCACGTCAACGGTCGCCTCGGACTTCCGGGTCGCTACGATCCGAATGTCTGCCGAGAGCCGCCCGTCGCTCCCGCCCGTACCGCCTCCCGAGGGGCCGCTCCACGGCTCGTCGACCGTCTCGCACCCGAAGAGAAGCACGGCAAACGACAAAAACAACGCCCTCCAACGGGCTATACCTGACCTATTGTACTTCATATCGTCCGAGCCTCTGTCACCAAACAAATTTACGCAAATTAATCGTACCTTTGCTTCTCGCATTCATTCGACTGTATTTTTTAAGCAAATGCCACGCATTATATCTCCTTCTTTTTTGTCTGCCGACTTCCTTCGGCTGGGCGAGGCGGCCGAAACGGTCAACCGCAGCCGCGCCGAATGGTTCCATCTGGATGTGATGGACGGGATGTTCGTGCCGAACATCAGTTTCGGGCTGCCTGTCGTCAAGGCGTTGAGGAAAGCGACGGACAAGATGCTCGACGTCCACCTGATGATCGTGCAGCCGGAACGCTATGTGGCCGATTTCCGGGCGGCGGGGGCGGACTATCTGACGGTGCATGTCGAGGCTTCGACGCATCTGCACCGGACGTTGCAGGCGATCCGCGACGCGGGAATGCGGGCGGGGGTGGCGCTGAATCCGCATACGCCGGTGTGCGCGGTGGAGGAGGTGGCGGAGATGGCGGACATGATCCTGATCATGAGCGTCAATCCGGGTTTCGGCGGGCAGCGGTTCATCGCTTCGGCGCTGGACAAGATCGGCCGAATGAAAGACTTGCTCCTGAGAAAAAACAGCGCGGCGCTGATCCAGGTGGACGGGGGGGTGAATGCGGAAAATGCGGCTCAGCTGTTCGCGGCGGGGGCGGATGTCCTGGTAGCGGGAAATGCGGTCTTCGGGGCAGAGGATCCGGTGGCGGCTATCCAACAACTGATCGAAGCATAAATTCAAAGTACAATTTATTTGTATTTCCGCTCTTAGCGACCGTATTCAACTGTTCTTTTTGTTCACAAAAAGAACCAAAAAAACTTTCGACGGATGCTGACGCATCCTCCCGCTGCCGGCAGCCCACTTCTCGGTTTGTTCGTCGGGCTGTGGTTTTCCGGCGCAGCGCGCTAAATAATTGGGCATAATACCCTAAGCGCGCT
>NZ_CAJTUJ010000110.1 GCF_910579375.1 uncultured Rikenella sp. | reverse complement strand
CTCCGAGCGGCGGACTGCAACTCGTCGGAGCTCGTTGCTGCTCTCCGCTGGCGGCGAACTGCTTAAATCAAGAGCGAATAGTGCGATTCCGAAAGGAATCGCCGTTCTCGGCGAGGGCGACGCATTAGCGGTACGAGGAGGGCGCGCCAAGGACGAATGTCGCCGAATGGGAGGTGGTGAATGGGGCGTTGCAGTTGCGACTCGCAGAGTCGCGCGGTTCGCCGCCACCCCACGCGGCGTACTGCAACTCGTCGGGGCTCGTTGCATTCACCGTTGGCGGCGAACTTATTGTAGGTTAAATAGGCTGTTGCAGTTGCGGCTCGCAGAGTCGCGCGGGCCGGACGCGTCCCTCGGGAGAGACGCACAGCGTCTTTTACTAGCCGCCTTGCCCGGGTGTCCGACCCGCCAACGTCAAACAAAAGTAGGGTAGAGGCGGCCAATAAAACACCCTGTGGGTGCCTGTTTATTCCGAGAGGTAACGCAACTGAAAACCGGTGGCGCGAAAGTAGGTGTGAGTGGGGTCGAGGGCGCCGGAGGTGGAAAACAAAAACAGAACGTTCGTTCCGTTGACGGTGGAGGATAAAGTGGAACCTTCGTGGCTGACGCTCATCAGAATGCCTGAAAGCGGATTGCGGTAGCCCGAGCCCGCACCGTTTATTCCGAGAGGCAACGCAACTGAACACCGAGGGAACGGTGATCTGCGTAGCAAGGATTAAGGGTAGTCGTAGTAAAACGTAAAAACGGACTGCTAAATTTATCGGTTGTGGCCGAGGACCAACTGAAGCCGTTACCGCCAACGAGGTTTAATGCTCCGCTTGTATTCGGGCCGCGGTAGCCCGGGGCGGGGCTCCGTTTATTCCGAGAGGCAACGCAACTGAAAACCGTAGGTGCGGCTGACAGCATAACCGGTAATGAGGAACTGCACACGGAATTCCAGGAGCATGCCATCGATGCCGCTGGCCGCAGAAGCCCAGCTGTATCCATTGTCACTGTTACCGCCCAACAAACCCGAAGCCCGCTGACGGCAGCCCGGGGCGGAGAGATGAAACCGAATACGGACATAAAGTGGAAATAAATACGCATCATATTCAGACGGATCATGGAAAACAAATTGCAAGAACTCACCGAAAAACTCTATAACGAGGGACTTTCGAAAGGGCGGGCCGAGGCGGAAGCGGTGCGCGAACAGGCCAAACGGGAGGCCGAACGTGTGCTGGCCGAGGCGCAGGAAAAGGCGAAGGAGATTGTCGCGGCGGCGGAGAAGGCGGCCAAACAGTTGGCGGCCAATGCCGAAAACGAGGTGAGGATGGCGGCCGGACAGCTCAAAAGCGCACTCAGGCAGCAGATCGAGGGGATGGTGCAGATGGAGGTCGTGACGCCGAAGGTGGCGGAGGCGTGGAGGGATGGCTCTTTTATCAAGGAGCTCGCGGTGCAGGCGGTGGCGCGGATGGATCCCGCACAGGGACTCGGGGTCGTGCTGCCGGAGGCACAGGGGGGAGAGCTCGTCGAGGCGGTCAGGAGTGCGCTGGCCGAACGTTTCGGGGCGGAAAACGGGATAGAGGTCTGGACGGATGCACGCGTGAAGGTGCCCTTCCGGATCGCTGTCAGGGAGGGGGGATATTATATCGGGTTCTCGGATGCCGATTTCGACGCGTTGTTCCGTTCGTACCTGCGGCCGAAGGTGGCGGGGCTGTTGTTCGGGGATGAGGCGGCGGAGAAGAAGTAGTTTTTGTCTTTTAGGATCAGCGAATTATGCAGTATTACTATCTGGTGGCGGGCCTGACGGAGTATCCGTTCGATATAGAGGCGGCTGCGGCGGGGGGGCTCAAAATCGATGTGCCGGAGATCAAACGGACGATCCTCGGGGAGTTGGCGCCGGCGGATCGGAGGGCCGTGGAGCTCTTGTACACGTACTACGATATTCTGAATATCGTGGGGTATGTCAAGCGGACGGGGCTGCCGTTCAATGTGCTGGGGAATCTCTCGCACAAGGAGGTGGCGCTGCTGGTGGATCGCACGGTCGAGGGGGAGGGTGAAGGCACGCTGCTGCCGGAGGAGTTGGCGGCGAGGGAGGAGGAGCTGGCTGTTCCGGCGGCGATCAGGGCGGTGGTGGAACGCTTCCGGGGAGGGCAGGCCGAGGAGGGGGCGGGAGAGTTGGCGCCGCTGAGTGTCGAGGACTTGGAACGGGAGCTGTTCCTGAATTTCTACCGGGTCTGCGAGGGGACGGCGGAGGGGAGCGGATGGTTCGGGCTCGTGGCGCGGTTGCCGGAGTTCTTGCGGCGGTGGGCGGAGTATGACCGGACGGTGCGGAATATCGTGGCGGCTTACAAGGCGAGGCAGCTGGGGTGGCCGGCGGAGGTCAGGGCGAGGATGATCGTGGAGGAGCGGCAGGAGCTCAGAGAGGCGTATGTCAGCGGGCTGGCGCAGGATTTCGGGATGAGGGATCGTTTCCCGTACACGGAGGAGGTGTTGCAAGTCTTGGAGACGGAGGATTTCGTGGAACGGGAGCGGAGGATGGATGCGCTGCGGGTGAGGATGGCGGACGACTTGGCGGAGCAGGACTATTTCGGGGTGGGGAGGGTGATGGATTACCTGATCCGGTTGAATATTCTCTATCGCTGGACGGCGTTGGAGGCGGGACGGGGACGGGAGGAGTTTCGAGAACTGGTGGCGGGGCTCACGGAGGCGGAGGCGATCGGAAGGGCCACGGCGAGGCGGTGAGGGGCGGAGGAGCGGATTGAAAATGTAAAAATGAATAGAACCATACTATGAAAACTACGGGTGAAGTGATCGGCATTATTGCCAATCTGGTCACGGTGAAAACGTCGGGGCCGGTGTCACAGAACGAAATCTGCTACATCTTGATGGACGGAGGGGTCAGACTCATGGCCGAGGTCATCAAGGTGATCGGAGACCGGGCTTATGTGCAGGTGTTCGAGAGCACCAGGGGCTTAAGGGGGGGGACGCGCGTCGAGTTCGAGGGGCATATGCTCGAGGCGACGCTCGGGCCGGGGATTCTGACCCGCATCTACGACGGTTTGCAGAACGACCTGAAGGCGATGGAGGGGGTGTTCCTCAAGCGGGGGGAGTACAATGCGCCGCTGGATTTCGAGTCGAGATGGGACTTTACGCCGCTGGTCGCTGCTGAAAATCAGGAGGTCAGGGCGGGCGACTGGCTGGGGTGGGTGCCGGAGGGGTGGTTGCAGCACAAGATCATGGTGCCGTTCAAGATGGAGGGGGTGTATCGGCTGAAGTGGATTGCGACGGCGGGGAATTACAAGATTACGGACGTGATCGCCACGGTGGTGGATGCGGACGGGGTGGAGCACGGGTTGTCGATGATGCAGCGGTGGCCGGTGAAGGTGCCGATCACGGCGTTCAGGGACAAACCGAGGCCGTTCAGGACGATGGAGACGGGCTTCCGGGCGATCGATACGTTCAACCCGATTGCCGAAGGGGGGACGGGGTTTATTCCCGGGCCGTTCGGGGCGGGGAAGACGGTGTTGCAGCACGGGATTTCGAAGCAGGCCAATGCGGATGTCATCATTATCGCGGCGTGCGGGGAGCGGGCCAATGAGGTGGTGGAGACGTTCGTCGAGTTCCCGGAGCTGGACGACCCGAGGACGGGCAGGAAGCTGATGGAGCGGACGACGATTATCGCGAATACGTCCAATATGCCGGTGTCGGCGAGGGAGGCGTCGGTCTATACGGCGATGACGCTGGGGGAATACTACCGGGCGATGGGGCTGAAGGTTTTGCTTTTGGCGGACTCGACGTCGCGCTGGGCGCAGGCGCTCCGCGAGATGTCGAACCGGTTGGAGGAGTTGCCGGGGCAGGATGCCTTTCCGGTGGACTTGTCGGCGATCATTTCGAACTTCTACGCGCGGGCGGGCTTCGTCTACCTGAATAACGGGGAGACGGGGTCGGTGACTTTCATCGGGACGGTGTCGCCGGCGGGGGGGAACCTCAAGGAGCCGGTGACGGAGTCTACGAAGAAGGCGGCGAGGTGTTTCTATGCGCTGTCGCAGGCGCGGGCGGACTCGAAGCGCTATCCGGCGATCGACCCGCTGGAAAGCTATTCGAAGTACCTGGAGTATCCGGAAATCATCGGCTATCTGGACGAAAACTACGGGGGGGATTGGGTGACGAAGGTGCTGGCGTCCAAGGCGATGGTGCAGCGGGGAAAGGAGGCGTTCGAACAGATCAACATTCTGGGGGACGACGGGGTGCCGGTGGAGTATCACGACAGGTATTGGAAGTCGGAGCTGCTGGACTTCATCATTCTGCAACAGGACTCGTTCGATGCGACGGACGCGAACTGTCCGATGGAGCGGCAGGTCTATATGTTCGATCTGGTGATGGACATTTGCGGCCGGACGTTCCAATTCGCGGATTTCGAGGAGTGTGTGGCGTACTACAAACGGCTGATCAACGAGCTGCGGCAGATGAACTTCTCGACGTTCGAGGGGGAAGATTTCCGCAGGCATTACGAAGCGGTGCAGGATATCCTCAAGGAGCAACAGCAATAGCGCGGGATTGATTATGGTGGACGAAACACAGATCGAGACGATGACCATTCGGCTGTTCGACGAGTGCGAGGGAGGGGACGGGACCGAGGAGACGCGGGTGCACTTGGCGAATCAGCGGGAGTTTCCGCCGATTCACATCGTCAGCGGTCGGATGAAAGGCTTTCCGGCCATCCGGCTGATGGCTACGGCAGGGGTGGCGCTCCGGCCCAATCGGGTGGAGATGAAAGACGGATCGGTCCGGGAGGTGCCGGTGGAACTCGTGCTGGCGATCCGCGACGAACGGATCGATACGCTGGCGCATCTGGCTTATGCCTGTGCGTTGGACGGGGGGACGGTCAGGCCGGGGATCGTATTTAAAAATACGGTCGAACTGCCGGGATCGGAGCTCAAACATTGTTTCCTTGCGGAACCGTTCATGTGGGACGACGGGGCGGTCTTTTCCAGAGGATACACCCTCGAGGGCGGGACGGAACGGATACTGTGGCTGCAGGCCGTGCCGATTACGGATCGGGAGTTGGAATACATCGTGGAACGGGGCGTCGACGACTTCTGCGAGGCGATGGAACGGGAGGATCCGGACCTGACGGATCCGGAACGGACATCGTTCCTTTGATACATTCGGGATTGAGAATTAAAAACACAGATCATATGGAGACACAAGGGTTTCAGAAGATATACACGCAGCTGACGGCGATTACGAAAGCGACGGTGACGCTCCGCGCGGAGGGGGCGGCGAACGATGAACTGGCGATGGTGGGGGAGCGTTTGGCGCAGGTGGTGAAGGTGGCGGGGGATGCGGTGACGTTGCAGGTGTTTGCGGGGACGGAGGGGATTCCGACCGATGCGGAGGTGGTGTTCCTGCACCATCCGCCGATGCTCAAGGTGAGCGACCAGCTGGCGGGGCGTTTCTTCAATGCTTACGGCGATCCGCTGGACGGGGCGCCGATCGAGGGAGAGGAACGCGAAATCGGCGGGCCGACGGTCAATCCGTACCGCCGGAAGCAGCCGAGCGAGCTGATTGCCACGGGGATTGCGGGGATCGACCTCAATAACACGCTGGTGTCGGGGCAGAAGATTCCGTTCTTTGCGGATCCGAACCAGCCGTACAACCAGGTGATGGCGATGGTGGCCCTCAGGGCGCAGGTGGACAAGATTATTCTCGGAGGGATGGGGTTGACGAATGACGACTACTTGTATTATAAGACGGTGTTCGATAATGCGGGGGTGTTGGATCGGATCGTCTCGTTCGTGAATACGACGGACAATCCGCCGGTGGAACGGCTGCTGGTGCCGGATATGGCGCTCACGGCGGCGGAGTACTTTGCGGTGGACAAGGGGGAGAAGGTCTTGGTGTTGCTGACGGACATGACGCTCTATGCGGATGCGCTGGCGATTGTCTCGAACCGTATGGATCAGATTCCGTCGAAGGACTCTATGCCGGGGTCGTTGTATTCGGACTTGGCCAAAATCTATGAAAAAGCGGTGCAGTTGCCGAACGGGGGGTCGATTACGATTCTGGCGGTGACGACGCTCAACGACGGGGATATCACGCATGCGATTCCGGACAACACGGGGTATATCACGGAGGGGCAGCTGTTCCTGCGCAATGATGCGGAGATCGGCAAGGTGATCGTCGACCCGTTCCGGTCGTTGTCGCGTTTGAAGCAGCTGGTGATCGGCAAGAAGACGCGCGAGGATCACCCGCAGGTGATGAATGCGGCGGTGCGTTTGTACTCGGATGCGGCGAATGCGCGGACGAAGCTGGAGAATGGGTTCGATTTGTCGGATTACGACAAACGGACGCTGGACTTTGCGCGGGAGTACTCGGAAGAATTACTTGCCATCGATATCAATATCGACATCACGCAGATGCTGGATACGGCGTGGCGCTTGTTCGCGAAGTATTTCTCGCCGAGCGAGGTGGCGATCAAGGAGGCCATACTGAAGAAGTATTGGCCGACGACGCAGACGGCGTAGTTTCGATTTATCGTTCTTTTGTTCAAAGAGAGGTTGGTGCGGGTAGACACGGCCAGCGCATCCCGCAGGGATGCGCTCTGAAGTCTTTTT
>NZ_CAJTUJ010000109.1 GCF_910579375.1 uncultured Rikenella sp. | reverse complement strand
CGCGCCTGCGCGATCTGGTCATTGCCCCGGCCGGAACTGTTCTTTTTAACTTCGCTCCGCTCGTTTTCCTCCTCGCCGCTCGGCACTTTGCAAACTGCGTTTGCATTGCACTCGCCGGCAGCGTCGGTTGTGAACAACAAAGAACAAAAAAACTTTAGACGGATGCTTCGCATCCTCCAGCGGCCGACGGCCCAACTCTTTGTCCGCGCGCTGACGGAAATCTTATTCAAACGCGAGCCACGCGTTTGAATGATTCCCTTTTCCAGCAGTCGCGCGCGGGTCGAGCTTTATCCCGCCTGCAACTGGCCTCGGGCCGGCCAGGCCCCACGTCCCGTGGACGGAAAATGCTTACGCATTTCCACTACCAGCCTCAGCCCAAATCTCAAGACTCCTCTACCCCAACTACAAAAACTCCTCTCCCGAAACTTCGTGTCGAAGTTTCGGGAGAGGAGCCTAATTTCAAAAACACGTACTACAAAATACTGAATGCCACGGTCAAACCCGCCATCACAATCGCCACCATACTCATCAGCTTGATCAGAATATTCAGCGACGGCCCGGAAGTATCCTTGAACGGATCCCCCACCGTATCGCCCACCACCGTAGCCTTATGAGCATCCGAACCCTTACCGCCGAGATTCCCCTCTTCGATATACTTTTTGGCATTGTCCCACGCACCGCCCGAGTTGGCCATAAAGATCGCCAGCACGAACCCCGCACCCAATCCGCCGACCAACAGCCCCAACACCCCCGCCACACCGAACACGATCCCCGTCACGATCGGAGCCACGATAGCCAGAATCGACGGCAACAGCATCTCCCGCTGCGCCCCTTTGGTCGAAATCGCCACACAGCGTGCATAGTCCGGCGTCGCCTCGCCCGTCAGAATCCCTTTGATTTCACGGAACTGCCGGCGAACCTCCTCAACCATACTCTGCGCCGCCCGCCCCACGGCGTTCATCGTCAACCCACAGAAAACGAAAGCCATCATCGAACCGATAAAGACCCCGATCAAGACCTTCGGATTCATCAGATTCACCTGATAGTACTCCATAAAGTCAGGCAACGTAGCCGCCTCGACCGGCACCGCATTACCCAGCACCTCGATGGTCTTGACGCCGATATGCTGCAGCCCCATCTTGATCTCCTCCAGGTACGAAGCCATCAGGGCCAGCGCCGTCAGGGCCGCCGAACCGATCGCAAAGCCCTTGCCCGTCGCCGCCGTGGTATTCCCCAGCGCATCCAAGGCATCCGTCCGTTTGCGCACCTCCGCCCCGAGACCGCTCATCTCGGCATTCCCGCCGGCATTGTCCGCAATCGGCCCGTAGGCATCCGTCGCCAGCGTGATTCCCAGCGTCGAGAGCATCCCGACCGCCGCGATCCCGATCCCGTAGAGCCCCAAAGCCAAGTTCTGAGCCGTCAGCATGTTCGCCACGTCGAACCGGATGGCACACAGGAAAGCCAGCACGATCGCCACACAAATCGTCATCACCGGAATCGCCGTCGAGAGCATCCCGAGTCCGATTCCCGAGATAATCACCGTCGCCGGCCCCGTTTTTGAACTTTCGGCCACTTTCCGGGTCGGTTTATACGACTGCGAAGTGTAGTATTCCGTCGACTGGCCAATAATGATCCCGGCCACAAGCCCCGCAATCACCGAGAACGAAATCCCGAGCCAGTTTTCCAGCCCCAGCAGATAGAGGATCACGAACGTAGCCACGGCAATGAGCAGCGAACTGGTGTTCACCCCCAGCCCCAACGCGCTGAGGAGGTTTTTCATCGACGCCCCCTCTTTCGTCCGCACGAGATAGATCCCGATAATCGACAACAGAATCCCGACAGCGGCAATCAGCATCGGCGCGAGCACCGCCCGCAGCTGCATCTCCGGCGCGAGCGCGAAAGCCGAAGCCCCCAGCGCCGCCGTAGCCAGTATCGAGCCGCAGTAGCTTTCATAGAGGTCTGCCCCCATCCCGGCCACGTCACCGACATTGTCGCCCACATTATCGGCAATCGTAGCCGGATTCCGCGGGTCATCCTCCGGAATCCCGGCCTCGACTTTCCCCACCAAATCGGCTCCCACATCCGCTGCCTTGGTATAGATCCCGCCCCCGACACGCGCGAACAGAGCCTGGGTCGAAGCACCCATCCCGAAGGTCAGCATCGTAGTGGTGATAATCACAAGCTTCTGAGTAGTGGTGATATCATCATAGAACCACTCGAGCACCAAGTACCAGGCAGAGATATCCAGCAGCCCCAGGCCTACCACCACAAGCCCCATCACCGCCCCGGAGCGGAAAGCGACTTTCAGCCCACGGTTCAGCGATTCGGAAGCGGCCTGCGCCGTCCGGGCCGAAGCGTACGTCGCAGTCTTCATGCCGATGAATCCGGCGAGACCCGAGAAGAAACCGCCGGTCAGAAACGCAAACGGCACCCACGGGTTCTGGACGCCGAACCCATAGGCCAGTACGGCAAAAAAGGCGCACAACACCAGAAAAACGATCCCGACGATCTTATACTGCTGTTTCAGATAAGCCATCGCGCCTTTCCGAACATGGGCGGCGATGGTCTGCATGGTCTCGTTCCCTTCGCTCTGCCGTTTCATGTGCACGAAAAAATACCGGGCAAACCCGAGGGCCAACAAGGCTGCACCCGGTACGAGCCAGAAAATCTGAGGTATGTCTGTATTCATAAGCGGTTGTTTTTGAATGAGCTCTGTTTGGTGTCTGAAAGATAGACATTTTTTTCTTTCGACCGCCTCCTGCTCTCGACTTTTCCTCCTATTTTTGCTCTCTATCAAAAATCAATCGGTTTTTCGCACGCTGTTCTTCGAGCCGGATGGAACCGTACCTTTTCTGAAGAGCCGAGCGGCGAGGAGGAAAACGAGCGCAGCGAAGTTAAAAAGAACAGTACCCTCCAACCCAATGAACGAGATGCAGAATAACCGATCGTTTTTAATACTGAACGATATGGAAAAGTTGAAAAACGAAGAATTGGGTCGTCCCGCCCCCTCGGACTTCGCCCGACAACCCAAGATGTCCGTCGTCGTCGTCCTCGACAACGTGCGGAGCGCCGCCAACGTAGGCGCCTTTTTCCGGACAGGCGACGCCTTCGGCATCGAGCGGATCGTACTGTGCGGCATCACCGCCCAGCCCCCCTCCCGCGAGATTCACAAAAGCGCCCTGGGAGCCGAGCTGACCGTCGCCTGGGAATACGCCGCGAACAGCACCGACGCCGTGGAACAGCTGCGCGCCGCAGGCTATACCCTGATCGTCGTGGAACAAGTCCGCGGAGCGACCCTACTGTCGAGCTGGAGCCCCGCAGAGCAGCCCGGAGAGGAGCATTTCGCCATCGTCTTCGGCAACGAAGTGGAAGGCGTCGGACAGGAAGTGGTCGATCTGTGCGACGGAGCGTTAGAAATTCCACAGGTCGGCACCAAACACTCGCTGAACGTAGCCGTGAGCGGCGGCATCGTGCTGTGGGAATTCTTCCGACGGTTCGGACGCCGCTGAAACAGCGACATTTTTTCGACCGCATTTAGCCGCAAAACCCTACTTTTGTAAAGCCGTTGAGAAATCGCCTCGGCCCTCGCCTCCTCACTATGGACTACACCCTCTCCCACCTCGTCCGCCTCGCCCGCGACCACCGGTCGGACAGTACGCTGCACGGCCCGGATCGCCGTTTCACCCACATCGTCACCGACAGCCGGAACAGCATCGCCCAACCCGACACCGCCCTGTTCGTCGCCCTCGTCGGGCCCAATCACGACGGACACCGCTATATTCCGGAGCTCTACCGGCGCGGCGTGCGCTCCTTCGTGGTCGAACGAATGCCCGACACGCCGCTCCCCGACGCCTCGTTCGTAGAGGTCGCCTATCCGCTGGCCGCTCTGCAATTGCTGGCCGCCGACCACCGGAGCCGATACCGGGGCATCGTCGTCGCCATCACCGGCAGCAACGGCAAAACCGTCGTCAAAGAGTGGATCGCCCAGCTGTGGCCCGAGGCTGCCGGCCGGCTGCTGCGGAGCCCGCGAAGCTACAACTCGCAGTTAGGGGTCGCCTTGTCGCTGCTGATGATCGAAGGGGACGAAGAGTGGGTGGTGATCGAAGCCGGCATCTCCCGTCCCGGCGAGATGGAGCGGTTGGAAGCGATGATCCGACCGCAGATCGGCCTGGTGACCAACATCGGCGAGGCGCACGGCGAAAATTTCGCCTCCGAACAGCAGAAATTGGACGAAAAACTCCGGCTCTTTACCCACGCCGAGACGATTATCTATCCGGCGGACGGCTCGATCGTCCCGGAAACCGTCCGCCGGAGCTGCAACGGAGCGGGCCGGAGAGTGTACGATAACGAATCCGGCCTGAAAGCGATTCGGAACTCCGACGATTTTCCGTTCCACGACGCCGCGTCGCTCCAGAACGCGGCGTTGGTCGACGCGCTCTATCGCGCGATGGGGCTGCCGCACAAGCCTTTCACCGAGCTGCAGCCCGTCGCCATGCGGCTGGAGCTGCGGGAAGGGATTCTGGGCAGCCTGGTAGTAAACGACAGTTACAACAGCGACCTGACCTCGCTGGGCATCGCCCTCGACTACCTCGGCCAGACCGCCGGCGAGCGGTCGAAAGTACTGATACTGTCCGACATCCGCCAGGCCGGCAGACCCGGACAGGAGCTCTACGACGAAGTAGCCCGCCGCGTGCGCGAACACCGGATCGACGACTTCGTAGGCATCGGCCCGGAGCTCGCCGCCGCGGCCGGACGATTCCTGACCGCGGCCGGACTCCGTCCGGAACAGGCCCGTTTCCACGCCACGACGGACGACTTCCTGCGCCACACGGACAAAGAACGTTTCGCCGGGAGCGCCATTCTGGTCAAGGGAGGCCGGGCGTTCGGCTTCGAGCGCATCTCGCGGCTGCTGGAAAAACGTACCCACACGACCACATTGGAGGTGAACCTGAACGCCTTAGCAGCCAACCTGGCCCATTTCCGCGCCATGCTCCGACCCGGAACACGGGTGATGGCGATGGTCAAGGCCTACTCCTACGGAACGGGATCGGCCGAGATTGCGTCGATGCTGCGGCACGAGGGAGTGGACTATCTGGCGGTCGCCTTTGCGGACGAGGGGATCGCCCTGCGCGAGGCGGGAATCCACTTGCCGATCGTGGTGCTCAACTCCGACCCGGGGAGCTTCGCCGTGATGGCCGACTACGGTCTCGAACCGGAGATCTACTCGTTCGCCTCGCTGAAAAGCTATGCCGACGAGGTGCGCAGCCGGGGGATGGCCTCGGCGCCGATCCACCTGAAGATGGACACCGGCATGCACCGCTTGGGATTCGTTCCGGAAGAGATCGCCGAGCTGTGCGCCATGCTGCGACAGGAGAAAGCCGTGCGCGTGCGTTCGATTTTTTCGCACCTCGCCGCCTCGGAAGACCCGGCTGAAGACGGCTTCACCCGCCGGCAGATCCGCCTCTTCGACGAGATGAGCTCGGAGATTGTCGAATCGCTCGGCGACCGTTCGATCCTGCGCCACATCTGCAACAGCGCGGGAATCGCCCGCTTTCCGGAAGCCCATTTCGACATGGTGCGTCTCGGCGTGGGACTCTACGGCATCGACGACCCGACGCTGCAGGTGGCGGCGACGCTCAAGACCCAGATCGTGCAGATCAAGGAGCTCGCGGCGGGAGAGACGGTGGGCTACAACCGGCGCGGGGTGGTGACGGCACCGATGCGCACGGCGACGATTCCGATCGGTTATGCCGACGGGATGGATCGCCGGCTGGGACGCGGAGCAGGTTCGGTCTCGATCCGGGGCGTGCTGTGTCCGACGATCGGGAATATCTGCATGGACACCTGCATGATCGACATTTCGGGAGTTCCGGAAGCGCAGGTGGGCGACGAGGTGGTCATCTTCGGCGACCGGCCGACGATTCGCGAGGTGGCGCAGGTGCTCGGAACGATCTCGTATGAGGTGCTCACGTCGATATCGGCACGCATCAAGCGGATTTACGTGCGCGAGTAATCGCTCTCTGCGGGCGCCCGGGCTACCGCCATCGGGAAACGGGCGCGCTACGGTTTATCGGCAATGGCGGGTACAGCTGGGGTTCCACGATCAACGGGACTAACAGGGTGTTCTTGGGTTTTTACACACAGTATCTCTATCCGAGCACTTCGGACAACCGCGCTTTCGGTTTTCAGCTGCGTTGCCTCTCAGAATAAACGCGCCCACAAGGCGTTCTACTGGCAGCCTCTGCCCCAAGCAACTGGCTGGGTCTACCCTAAATAAATACAAGGCCGCCTCTACCCTAAACACACCCTTTCTTTGGTCTGACTTTACGCGGGACGCCACCACGCCGTTAAATGGGACTTTCCCGTACTACTCGGATGGGGTTCCTGGAGAGTCTTATGGCTCAGGCCATTACAAGGCTACTAACGGTCGTCTCTACAAGGTAAGCACCTCTGGCGCGGGAACCCCGCTCGCCTGGTACCCCGCCCCGGGCTTCCGCGACTATGGACGAGGTGGTGCTGAAGGTGCAGCCAGATACGTCGGCAGCTATGGTTACAGTTGGTCGTCCGCCACGAACGGTATCTACGGACAGTACTTGGTT
>NZ_CAJTUJ010000108.1 GCF_910579375.1 uncultured Rikenella sp. | reverse complement strand
TAGAGCCGCGCAGTCCGCCGCCCCGGCAGGCGGAGGGCTGCAACTCGTCGGTGCTCGTTGCTGCTCACCGCTGGCGGCGAACTACTATAGGCCGAGAGCGAATAGCGCGATTCAGAGAATCGCCGTCTTCGGCGCGCAGCGAACGCCGAAGGCGGGCGCCGGGGGGCGCGCCCGAGGAAGAATGGGCGGAGAGTTGGGCTAAACTTTTGGGCTGTGCTCTTGCGACCCTTTAGGGTCGCCGGCCCTGTCGCCCAGCGGCGAAGCCGCTCGGGGGAATGGGCGACAGGCCGAACTGTTGTTGCGCCTAGCACGAATGGGGCTAGCTCCTGCGACCCAACGGGTCGCGCGGGCCGGAGCCACCCTACGCGGCGGGCTGCAACTCGTCGGAGCTCGTTGCGCCTCCGCTGGCGGCGAACTGCCTAAAAGAAACGAATGGGCAGTGCTCCTGCGACCCTTTGGGTCGCGCGGGCCGGAGCCACCCCCGGCGTAGGGCCGCAACTCGTGAGCCTCGTTCGGCCCCCGCTAGCTCCGTCCGCCAAAGTCGACCCAGTTAGAGTAACTCCAACCCCTTGCCCCCCGCGAGCGGCACCCTCGTTTATTCCGAGAGGCAACGCAACTGAAAACCGTGCGCCCGATGGCTCGCCCCGTGAGCATCGAAGTATTGCGTGTGGAAACTCAGATCCACACCGTGCATTCCGTTCGTTTCGGAAGACCAACTGAACCCATGCTTGCCGAGACTCATTAGCTCGCCCGTAGTTCTTTCGCGGTAGCCCGGGGCGGTGCCGCTCGGCATTCGAACCGGCTTTTCTCTGCCCCAATGGTCCCTCTACCTCAGGCAATCGACCTGCCTCGTTTCCCATTTAGGGTAGAGGCTGCCAATAAAACGCCCTGTGGGCGCGTTTATTCCGAGAGGCACCGCAACTGATAACCGTAGGCGCGGTAGTCTGCGCTGCCGGGATTGAGCCAAACGGTGCCGATTCCCAGAAACATGCCATGGGTGTCAAGAAACGGATACGACCAACTATAACCGTAATCGCCTGCACCGCCTATGGCTCCCTCTGAACGACCGCGGAAGCCCGGGGCCACCCGCACCGTGCTCGAAACTCGCTCGATTTCCGAAAATCGCAAAATAATCCTATATTTGCATATCCTCCCACCTCCGACCACGTGAAACGAAAGACCTCCATAGCCTTTTTGAGCTGGGCCTTGTTCCTGCTGCTGGTCGTGCCCTTTGTGCCGCACCACCACCATGCCGGTGCTATGTGCCTGGAGGTCGAACACCGAGTCGGTGGCGATTCCGATCTCGCACATCCTCACGCCGGCCATGACGCCGACGACCGGAGTTCGTGTCTGGAAGAGCAGCGTTTCGTAGCCGGCGAAGATCATCGGACGACCCCCGATTTTTGGATGCCGATTTGCGGCGGATGCTGGCATTGTGCTGAATTCCATCGAATTAAGGACATATCCTCTTTCGTCTTTTATGACAGCCCTCTCTTTTTGTGGGCCAGCGACGGCGTGCTGAGCCACCGCGTTCGGCGCGGGCCTCCGGCAGTTTTTCAGTCCTGAAAAGATTCCTTTCGAATTTCTTGAAAAATGTACCTTATTCCTCTGATAAATAGAGGAGTAAGGTAGAGTCCGTCTATATTATCCATCTCCAGCGATGAAGACCTTATTATTCGTTCGAAAATCCCTATTTTTCCTTTTGGCAGCCGGTTGTGCAGCCTGCGGAACCCCCGCCCACGACCACTCTGCCGAAACCGCCGACGAGCACGATCACCCCGTCGAAACCGCTCCCGCCGCTGACGAACACGACCATCCCGGCGAAGTCGGCTTCACCCGCGCCCAGGCCGCAGCCGCCGGACTCGAAGTCGAGACCGTCTCGCTGGCACCCTTCGCCGCCGTTATTCCCGTCGGCGGCCAGCTCCAGTCCCCCGCCGGCGACGAACAGACCATCGCCGCCCCGTCCAGCGGCATCCTCTACTTTACCGATCCCTCGCTGACCGAAGGCTCCGCCGTGCGTGCCGGCGCGACCCTCGCCTCCATCTCCGGCGAGACCCTCCTCGACGGCGACCCCGTCCAGCGCGCCGCCCTGAACTTCGAAGCCGCCGAACGCGAATACCGCCGCGCCGAAACCCTCCGGGCCGATACCCTCCTCTCCGCCCGGGAGTTCGACGCCATCCGCGCCCGCTACGAAGCCGCCCGAGCCGCCTGGCGCGGGCAGGCACAGCGCATGACCGCCCGCGGACTCGCCGTGCCCGTTCCCATGAACGGCTACCTCAAGAGCCGTCTCGTCGGGCAAGGCGAATACGTCTCCGTCGGCCAGCCCATCGCCGTCGTGGGGCGGAACCGTCGGCTGCAACTGCGCGCCGACCTGCCCGAACACGCCTTCCGCTCGCTGAGCGCCATCCGGAGCGCCCATTTCCGCACCGCCTATGACGACACCGTCCGGCGTCTCGCCGACCTCGACGGCCGCCTGATCTCCACCGGCCAGGCCGCCGCCGGAGCCTATATCCCCCTCGTCTTCGAATTCGAAAACCCCGGCGACCTCCTGCCCGGCTCTTTCGTCGACGTCTACCTCCTCGCCCGGCCGCGCGAAGAGGCCATCACCGTTCCCCTCTCCGCCCTGACCGAAGAGCAGGGCCTTCGGTTCGTCTATCTCCAGCTGGAAGACGAAGTGTTTAAGAAACAAGAGGTTAAAGTAGGGCAGAACGACGGCTCCCGCGTCGAGATTCTCAGCGGGCTCGAGCCCGGCGACCGCGTCGTGACCCGCGGCGCCTATCAGGTGAAACTCGCCGGCGCCTCGGCTGCCATCCCCGCCCATACCCACAACCACTAATCTCCGCCCGTCATGCTCAATAAAATCATCCGATTTTCGCTCGACAACCGCCTCGCCGTGCTTGTCATGTCGGTGCTGCTGCTCGTCGGTGGCCTTTACACCGCCTCGCGGATGGAGGTCGACGTCTTTCCCGACCTGAACGCCCCCACCGTCGTCGTCATGACCGAAGCCCCCGGAATGGCCCCCGAAGAGGTCGAACGCCTCGTCACCTTCCCCATCGAGACCGCCGTGAACGGATCGCCCGACCTGCGCCGTGTGCGCTCCTCCTCCACCACCGGATTCTCCGTCGTTTGGGTCGAATTCGACTGGGGGACAGATATTTACCGTGCCCGTCAGGTCGTCTCCGAGCGGCTCGCCGCCGTGCGCGAGTCGCTTCCGCCCGAGGTCGGCAACCCGACCCTCGGGCCCCAGTCCTCCATCCTCGGCGAGCTGATGTTCGTCGCCCTCACCGCCGACACCACCTCCCTGCAAGAGCTCCGGACGCTCGCCGACTGGAGCGTCCGGCCGCGGCTGCTGGCCGTCGGCGGCGTGGCCCAGGTCGCTGTGCTCGGCGGCGAAGTCAAAGAGTACCAGATCCTTCTCTCGCCCGCCCGGATGCGGCACTACGGCGTCGGGCTCGACGAAGCCTACGCCGCCGTGCAGAACATGAACCGCAACGTCTCCGGCGGGATACTGTACGAATACGGCAACGAATATATCGTCCGGGGGCTCCTCTCGACCGACGACCCGCAGGCCCTCGGCTCCGCATGGGTCAAACAGAGCCCCGACGGTCGTTCCGTCCGGCTGCGCGACATCGCCGACGTCCGGATCGGGAACCGCTCGCCCCGCACCGGCGTCGCCTCGTACCGCACCGAACCCGCCGTGATTCTGACCCTTTCGAAACAGCCCCAGGTCGGCACCGTCGAGCTCACCGAGCGCGTCGACCGCGCGCTGGCCGAGTTGCAGCATAGCCTGCCGCCCGACGTTCGGCTCTCGACCGACATCTACCGCCAGGAACGCTTCATCGAGAGCTCCATCGACAACGTCCAACGCTCACTGTACGAGGGCGGTATCTTCGTCGCCGTCGTGCTCTTCCTCTTCCTGATGAACCTCCGGACGACCGTCATCTCGCTCGTCGCCATTCCTGTGGCGCTCGTCGTGTCGATCCTGATGCTGAAGCTCCTCGGGCTGACCCTCAATACCATGAGCCTCGGCGGGATGGCCATCGCCATCGGCTCGCTCGTCGACGACGCCATCGTCGACGTCGAGAACGTCTTCAAGCGGTTGCGCGAGAACCGCGCCCGGCCCTCCGAAGAGCGGCGGCCCGTGCTGACCGTTATTTTCGAAGCCTCGCGCGAGGTGCGGATGCCCATCCTGAACTCCACCCTCATCATCATCGTCAGCTTCGTCCCCCTCTTCTTCCTGACCGGGATGGAGGGGCGGATGCTCGCCCCGCTCGGCGTGGCCTTTATCACCGCCCTGTGCGCCTCGACCCTCGTGGCCCTGACCCTGACCCCCGTGCTCTGCAGCTACCTGCTGGGGAGCCGGCGCGAGAACGGCCGCCTTGAGCGCGAACCCTTCGTGGCCAGACACTTGAAACGCCTCTACCTGCGGATGCTCCGCTGGGCCCTGCGCCACCGGGTGTGGGTGCTCGGGGCGACCGGCGTGGCCTTCGTCGGAGCCGTCGTCCTCTTCGCCGGCCTCGGGCGGAGCTTCCTGCCGCCGTTCAACGAAGGGTCGTTCACCATCAACGTGAGCACCCTGCCGGGGATTTCGCTCGACGAGTCCGACCGGATCGGCCGCCGCGTCGAAGAGACCCTGCTTTCGATTCCCGAGATACAGACCGTGGGGCGCAAGACCGGCCGGGCCGAGCTCGACGAACACGCCCTCGGGATGAACGACTCGGAGATCGAGGCCCCCTTCGTGCTCGCCGACCGGTCGAAAGAGGCCGTCCAGGCCGAGATTCGCGAGCGGCTCGGCGCGATTCCGGGGATCAACGTCGAGGTCGGCTCACCCATCACCCACCGCATTGACGCGATGCTCTCCGGGACGCGGGCCAGTATCGCGATCAAGCTCTTCGGGCCGGATTTGAAACGGCTTTACAGCCTCGGTAACCGAATTCGCGAAGCGGTCGAGGGAGTCGACGGGCTGGCCGATCTGAATGTCGAACAGCAGGTCGAACGTCCTCAGTTACAGATCGAACCGAATCGCGAGATGCTGGCCCGGTACGGGATTTCGTTGCCCGCGTTCGCGCAGCTGGTGAATGTGATGTTGGCAGGCGAGGCGGTCTCGACGGTCTATGAGGGCGACCGTTCGTTCGACCTGACCCTGAAAGTGGACGACGCGGGCCGGGCGACGGCCGATCGGATCGGCGACCTGACGGTGGATGCCGGAGGCCGGAAAGTACCTCTGCGCCAGCTGGCTACGATTCGGTCGTCGATGGGGCCCAACACGATCAACCGCGAGAATGTCTCCCGGAAGCTGGTCGTGTCGGCCAACGTGGCGGGGCGCGATCTTCGGAGCGTGGTGCAGGAGATTCGGCAGGCGATCGACGCGGAGGTCGAGCTGCCGGAGGGCTATCGCATCGAGTACGGGGGCCAGTTCGAGAGCGAGCAGGCCGCTTCGCGGACCCTGCTGCTGACTTCGGTGTTGTCTGTGCTGGTGATTTTCCTGCTGTTGTTCAATCAGTTCCGGAGCGTGAAGCAGTCGGCGGTCATCCTGTTGAACCTGCCTTTGGCCCTGATCGGCGGCGTGTTTGCCGTGTGGGTGACGGGGGGAGTGATCAGCATTCCGGCGATCATCGGTTTCATCTCGCTGTTCGGCATCGCGACCCGGAACGGGATGTTGCTGATCGCGCGTTATAACGACCTGCGATTGTCGGGGATGTCGTTGATGAATAGTGTGATACAGGGCTCTGCCGACCGGCTGAATCCGATTCTGATGACGGCCCTGACCTCGGCCCTGGCGTTGATTCCGTTATCGTTGGGGGGCGACCTGCCGGGGAACGAGATTCAGAGTCCGATGGCGGATGTGATTTTAGGCGGTTTGTTCACCTCGACCTTTTTGAACGGCTTCGTGATCCCGATCATGTATCTGCTGACGAGCCGTCCCGACCGTTCGCAGGCCGATTGATGGTGGCCGTGTTACTTGGGGCCCCGGCAGCTTAAGGATGCGCAGCATCCGTCGAAGGATGCGCGGACAAAGAACAAGGCCGCGGTTTTGTGCATGCGGGTAGACCCGGCCAAAGCATCCCATAGGGATGCGCTCTAAAGTCTTTTTGGTTCTTTTTCTTCAGAAAAAGAACGGTACTATCCGGGTCAAAGCTCAACCGCGCGCGACCGCTGAAGTAGGAAATCATTCAAACGCGTAGTTCGCGTTTGAATAAGATTTCCGCCAGCGCGCGGACAAAGGATTGGGCTGAGGCGGTTAAGCGATACGCAGTATCGCTCCGTCCCGCCGGTGCGCCCATCGGGCGTTTTGTTAGGGTTGTCTTTGCTTTACTAACCGACCGCCGCCCGCGCAGGGTAGTTTCAGGCGGGTGAAAGTTCGACCGCGCGCGATCGCTGAAGTAGGAAATCATTCAAACGCGTAATTCGTGTTTGAATAAGATTTCCGTCAGCGCGCGGACAAAGAACGTGGGGTAGAGGCTGGCAGTAAAACGCCCTGTGGGCACACCTGCCCGGCAGACGCGTTCGCGCCACTGCGGGCGGCCTTTTATTACATCGCGCGCCACGCTTAAAGAAGCGATTCAGCGATTTCGGCGGTAGCCGAATTATAGATGAATCGCGCAGGCGCGC
>NZ_CAJTUJ010000107.1 GCF_910579375.1 uncultured Rikenella sp. | reverse complement strand
AGCTGGTCGTCCACGTCCTACGATTCGGGCGACCACTACCGTGGCGTGTACTTGTTCTTCCGCGTGACGGAACTCTACCCCAGCCACATGACGTACCGGGCCTACGGTCTTCAGTTGCGTTGCCTCTCGGAATAAACGGGCCGGAGAGCTTTCGCCGGAACCGATCGGGGGCTTAAAACCCAAACTTCTACCGATTTTTTCCATTCGGATTTTACGGATCATGCGGCACCGCCCCGGGCCACCGCGGCAGCGGCGAAGGCGAATTGTGGGGTGTCGGCATCGGTGGGTACAACTGATCGTCCACGTCCTACGATTCGGGAGACCGCTACCGTGGTGTGCTCTTGCACTATTACGCGACGTACCTCAATTCCAGCGACGTGTACCTTCGCGCCTACGGTTTTCAGTTGCGTTGCCTCTCGGAATAAACGCGCCCGCAGGGCGTTTTACTGCCAGCCTCTACCCTACTTTTGAGCTGAATCCTACGATTCGAAGAATCGCACGGGCCGAAGCCTCCCCCAGCGGAGGCCCGCAACTGACGTTGCTGTGGACCTCGCAGGCTTCGACCCTCGAAAGCACTTTCCCCCATTCATTACCCCTTTTTGTGGCATTCGTCCTCGGCACGCCCCCACGCGCCGGTGCCTTCGGGAACTCCGATTGGGCAGCCTCTACCCCAATAAGAGGCCGGCGATTCCTTTCGGAATCGCGCTACTCGCTCTCAGTCTTAGCTATTCGCCGCCAGCGGTGAATGCAACGAGCTCCGCGAAGTTGCAGTCCGCCGCATGGGGTGCGGCGAACTGCGCGACCCTATGGGTCGCAGAAGCTCGGCCAAAGCACTGCCCCGTGTCCGCCTCACTGCGGCTCCGCTGTCGCTCCGCCGCATTTCCGTCGCCCGCGGCAATTCTTGCCGGATTGGCCAAGTGCCAATCGGCAGAATATGCCATTTAAGCGGGCGGGCGACGGATTTTTGCGCATAAGGCGAGCTTTGTTCGCGCGCCTGGGGAAATCTTGTCAAAACACGCAAGCGCATTTGGACGATTTCCCTCCTAAGGCGTGGCGCGCGTTTGCTTTGAAGTAACAAAGGCCGCCCGCCGTGGCGCGAACGCGCCCGCCGGGCGGGCGCACCCTTCGGGTGATTTAAGGGCAGCCTCTACCCCAACAAATCGTGGCAGCCTCTACCCAAATCCCGCACCCCCCTCAAGAATACCCACAACAGTCAGCCCCCTTATCACTACATATAGCGATTGCCCGAAACGAATGTAAACCCTTTCTTTGCGCTTTCAACCAACGGTTCCAACCACAGCCTCTATCAAGAATGAAACGCCTATTCCTTTTGTTGCTGAGCTGCACCCTCCCGCTCCTCGCGGACGCCGAAGACCGCGACACCACCCGCACCGTCGAATCCGAAGAGATCGTCGTCCGCTCCTCCGCCAAAGAGACCAACGCCCTTCAGAGCCTTCCCGAAGCCGTTTCCCTCATCACCCCCACCCGGATCAACAACCGCCAGATCGAATCCGTCAAAGACCTCAGCGCCTTCGTTCCCAACCTCTTCATCCCCGACTACGGCTCCCGGATGACCACCCCCGTCTACCTGCGCGGCGTCGGCGCCCGGAGCAGCGGCCAGAGCGTCGGCCTCTACGTCGACAACATCCCCTACATGGACAAATCCACCTTCGACTTCAACTTCCTCGACATCCAGCGCATCGAAGTCCTCCGCGGCCCCCAGGGGACCCTCTACGGTCGGAACGCCATGGGCGGCATCATCAACGTCTACACCCTTTCCCCCCTCGAATACCAAGGCCACCGCCTCTCTGTCGGCGGCGGCAGCCACGGCAACTGGCAAGCCCGAATATCGAAACTCGCCCGCTTCGGCCACCGAGCCGGCCTGAGCGTCGGCGCCTACTACGACCGCGACGGCGGCTACTTCACCAACCGATTCACCGGCCGAAAAGCCGACCGCGGCCAATCCGCCGGCGGCCGTCTGAAATTCGAATGGCAAATCACCCCCCGCCTGAAAGCCATGCTCGCCGGCGGGTTCGACTTCACCGACCAGGACGCCTTCGCCTACGGCCTCTACGACAAAGAGAGCGGGAAAATCGCCCCCGTAGACTACAACGACCCCGGTCACTACCGCCGCCGGATGAGCAACAACTCCCTGCGGCTCGAATACCTCACCGACCGCCTCCAGCTCACCTCCAACACCGGCTACCAGTGGCTCGACGACGACATGTCCATGGATCAGGACTTCACCCGCCAGAGCATCTTCACCATCGACCATCGGCAACGCCAGCACTCCGTCAACCAGGAGCTCGTCCTTCGCTCCGTCCGCGAAGACCGCCGCTACAAATGGTCCGTCGGCCTCTTCGGTTTCTACAACGCCCTGACCACCGACGGCGACGTCGTCTTCAAGGAAGACGGCATCCGCGATATCCTCCAGCCCGTTTTCGACGGCATCCCCATGCCCGTCCAGCTGACCATCCTCGACGACCGCATCCCCAACCCCGGCACCTACCGCACCCCCGCCGGCGGCATCGCCCTCTTCCACCAGTCCACCATCGACGACCTGCTGACCCCCGGCCTCTCGCTGACCCTCGGCCTTCGGCTCGACTACGAACGCCAGACCCTGAAATACAACACCTCCATGTCGCTCGACCTGCGGGCCGAAAACCGGCCCGGCGGCCCCCAGATGCTCCCCCCCGGCGGCATCCCCATGCCCCTCGCCAAGACCCTGACCGGCACCGACCATCAGGACTTCTGGCAATGCCTGCCCAAAATATCCCTCAAATACGAATGCACCCCCGACATCATGACCTACGCCACCGTGGCGAAAGGCTACAAAGCCGGCGGATACAACATCCAGATGTTTTCGGAAGTGATGCAGGACAGCCTGCGCTCCGCCCGCCCCGCCATGAGCGGCGGCAGCGGTCGTCCCGGCGCATCGACCGGTACGAAAGCCGACGGCGCGACCGGAGGAGAGCTCCGGAACGCCCTGGCCTACAAGCCCGAAGAGACCTGGAACTACGAACTCGGCACCCGAGCCCGCCTCCTCGGCGGCCTGCTGGAGACCGAAATCGCCCTCTTCTGGATGGACATCCGCGACGTGCAACTGACCCAATTCGTAAACGGCGGCAGCGGCCGCATCCTGACCAACGCCGGCCGCGGCCGGAGCTACGGCGTGGAACTCTCCGCCTGCGTGCGCCCCGTACAAGGGCTGAGCTTCGACCTGAACTACGGCTACACCCACGCCACCTTCCGCGATTACGACGGCGGGATCGACGCCGACGGCCAACAGATCGACTACCGCGGGAAACACATCCCCTACGTACCCCAGCACACCTTTTCGCTCGGCGGCGCCTACTCCCTCAACCTGCCCGACCGGTGGGTGAACCAGCTGACCTTCGCCGCCCAATACACCGGCGCCGGCCCCATCTATTGGAACGAAGCGAACGACGTCCGGCAAGACTTTTACGGCCTTCTGAACGCCAAAGTCACCCTCCGCCACGACTTCGTGCGGCTGGAACTCTGGGGCCGCAACCTGCTGAACACCGACTACGGCGCCTTCTATTTCGAATCCTTCGGCCGGTCGTTCGTCCAGCGCGGCAAACCGCTGACCTACGGCGCCAACCTCGTCTTCGCCTTTTAGAGCAGCCCCCTCTCCGCGAAGCTGAACGACTCGCGATCCGAGACAATCACATGATCCAGCAGCCGGATATCGAAATATCCCGCCGCCCGCTGCAACTTCCGCGTCTGCTCCGCATCCTCCCCGCTCGGCGAAGCATTTCCCGACGGATGGTTGTGCACCAGCACGATTCCCGACGCATTCCGATCCAACGCCCGGCGGATCACCACCCTCGGATCGATCACCGAGCCCTCGATTCCGCCCTGACTCACCCGGAACCGTTCGATGATCCGCTTCGACCTCGAGAGCAGCATCGCCCACACCTCCTCGTGCGGCAGATCCGCCAGCAGCGGCTGGAAAATCGCGACGATATCGCGACTCCCCGCAATATAGTCCTGCGCCGGCCTTTCCGCCGCCCCTCGCCTGCGTCCCAGCTCCAACGCCGCCGCGATGCTCACCCCCCTCGCCAGCCCGATCCCGTTGAACCGCTGCAACTCCGCGAGACTCTTTCGCCCCAGCTCCACCAAATCTCCCCCCACCGCATCCAGCAGCCTGCGTCCAATCTCCACCGCCGAGCACTCCACCGTACCCGACCCGATCAGCACCCCCAACAGCTCCGCATCCGTCAGCGCCGACGCCCCGCGACTCATCAGCTTTTCGCGCGGCCGATCCTGTTCGTTCCACTCCCTGATCGGCCGTCGCGCCTTATTGGGCCACTCTTCCATAAGCCGTAACGACAAAAAGTTTACAAATCCAGCTCCCGCACATACATCGGCATATCCTTATCCCCCCGTCCCGAGACATTCACCACCACCACCTCCTCCGGTCGGAAACTGAGCTGCGGCAACGCCGCCAGCGCATGCGCCGACTCGATCGCCGGAATGATCCCCTCGAGCTGCGCCAGCTCCAGCGCCGCCTCCAGCGCCTGCCTGTCCGTCGCCGTGAGCACCGTCGAACGTCCCGTCTGCGCCAGATAGGCGTGCAGCGGCCCGATCCCCGGATAGTCCAGCCCCGCCGAGATCGAATACGGTTCCCTCACCTCCCCGTTCTCATCGAAAAGAATCATCGACCGACTCCCGTGCAGCACCCCCAGCGTGCCGCACGTGAGCGACGCCGCATGCTCCGTCCCCTCGGTTCCGCGTCCCGCCGCCTCGACCTGCACCAGCCGCACCGCCTCGTCCTCCAGAAAATGGTAGAACGCCCCCACCGCATTGCTCCCCCCGCCGATGCAGGCGATCACATAGTCCGGCGTCTCGCGTCCCTCCAGTTCCGCCAGCTGCTCCCGGATTTCGGCACTGATCACCGCCTGCAACCGCGCCACGATATCCGGGAACGGGTGCGGCCCGACCGCCGACCCCAACAGGTAGTAGGCCTCGGGATGCGACACCCAGTACGCCAGCGCCTCATCCACCGCATCCTTGAGCGTCGCCCCACCGCTGGTAACCGCTTCGACCGTCGCCCCGAGCATCTTCATCCGCGCGACGTTCAACGCCTGCCGTTCGACATCCACCGCCCCCATATACACCGTACACCGCAGCCCGAGCATCGCACAGACCGTCGCCGTGGCCACCCCGTGCTGTCCGGCCCCCGTTTCGGCGATGATGTGGGTGCACCCCATCTCCTTCGCGAGCAGAATCTGCCCGATGGCGTTATTGATCTTGTGCGATCCGGTGTGGTTGAGCTCCTCGCGTTTGAGGTAGATCCTCGCGCCGTACCGGGCGCTGAGCCTCGGCGCGAAATAGAGGGGCGACGGCCGCCCGGCATAGAATTTCAACAGGTCTGCGAACTCTTTTTTGAATTTGGGGCTTTCGAGAATCCCGACATACCGTTCGGTAAGCTGGTCGATATTCTCGCGGAGTTCATCGGGCACAAAAGCACCGCCGAATTCGCCGTAGTAACCGTTTTCGTCTACGTGGTAGTTCATGGTATTTGTAATTTTTAGTGTTTTTATTCGGTATGGTATCGCGAAAAAGAGAAAGGCCGCCGGTGAGTCCGACAGCCTTTTCTGAGTGTTTTTCGCAACTTGGAACAAAGGTGTAAAGCGGTGCCTCACGCGAATCGATTACGAGTCGTGCGCCACCACCATGCTTGTGCCAAAGTCGTTGTTTTCATTTTTCCGATTGTCGTCCGGATGTGCTCCGGACATCACAAATGTACATAAAAAATCGAATTTCCAAACGATTTTCGAACACATTCGATTTTTCTTGCTTTTCCACGATACTCCACCGTCCGCCGAACAGAAAAACGGATTCCCGATCTCTGCCCGACAGCTGTCGCCCCGCCCCGGGCAACCTCAGCAGCCATACGAGTTCCCAGGGCGGCGTCGGCTTCAGCGGATACAGCTGGTCTACTCTGGCGACCGGCACTTATAGTGTGGGATTGCATTTCGACGTAACGTGGCTTGCTCCGGGCTACATGAACAATCGTGCTATCGGTTTTCAGTTGCGTTGCCTCTCGGAATAAACGCCGCGGGCCCGCGGGGGGCAATGGGCTGGAACTACCCTAAGTAATCGACAGCCTCTACCCTACTTTTGAGCTGAATCCTGCGGTTCGAAGAACCGCACGGGCCGAAGCCTCCCCCAGCGGGAGGCCCGCAACTGGCGTTGCTTTAGGCCCCGCAGGCTTCGACCCGAATCACAAAAGCACACCCCAGTAAGCAGAAGCGCGCAGTAAGCAGGCCGGACGCCCGGAAGATGCTGTTGTGGGGTAGAGGCGGCCAGTAAAAGACGCTGTGCGTCCCTCCCGTGGGGAGGCGTCCGGCCCGGCGACCCTACGGATCGCAAGAACAACAACCTATTTACCGCCTCAGGCTGCCGGGTTCGTCCTCGGCGCGCCCCCCACGCGCCGCTAATGCGTCGCTCTCGCCGAGGCCGGCGACCTAAAGGTCGCAATAGTTCCGCCGTCAGCACCGCCCCAACTCTTCGGGTTCGGGCCGCGCGCTCCGGGGGTGGGCCGAACGGCCCAGCGCGCAGGCCCGGCGATTCTACGAATCGCGCTACTCGCTCTCAGTTCAAGCGGACGAAGTCTGCGGAGCCTAAACGAGCATTGCGAGTT
>NZ_CAJTUJ010000106.1 GCF_910579375.1 uncultured Rikenella sp. | reverse complement strand
TCACTGCGGCTCCGCTATCGCTCCGCCGCTTTTTCCCTCTTTAGGCGACAGCACGCGAGCAACTGAAAAGTAATAACGGCCGCGCGCCATGACGCGAACGCGTCGGCCAAGCGGGCCACACTTAATAAGGCAGAAACAACCCTAACAATACACCCAACGGGTGCGGGGACGGGAAATGCTTGCGCATTTCCACTGGTCGCCTCGACCCTATTCTCTCAGCGCGCAATGGACAAAGGAGCAGTCTCGGCCTAATTGTTCTACTAAAGATAG
Organism: uncultured Rikenella sp.; assembly: GCF_910579375.1. Taxonomy (GTDB): domain Bacteria; phylum Bacteroidota; class Bacteroidia; order Bacteroidales; family Rikenellaceae; genus Rikenella. Next base: position 6,441 of record NZ_CAJTUJ010000106.1, on the reverse strand, counting down.
CTCCTAAAAAACACAGCCTTTCGGTTCTGGAACAGAAAGGCTGCATCCTGAAAAAATCCGTTCTTTACGACAGGAAATAGTTCCGCATCCGGTCGAAAATATTCCGCCCTTTAGCTCCGCTATTGACCGCATTCGGCTTGAAATTCTCCGATGTACGGAGCTTTTCCAAAGCCTCCTTCTCCGCCGGTGACACATGAGCCGGAATATGGATATCCACCACCGCCAGCAAATCGCCCGTTCCGCGTCCGTTGATGTCCGGAATCCCCTTGCCCCGCAACCGCAACACCCGACCGGCCACCGTGCCCGGTTCGATCTTGATCCGTGCCTTGCCATCCACCGTCGGAACCTCCACCGAAGCTCCCAAAACAGCGTCCGCCACGTTCAGTTGCAAGTTGTAAATCAAATCGTTCCCCTCGCGTTTCAACTCCGGATGCGGCTCCTCTTCGATCACCACCAGCAAGTCGCCATTGATCCCGCCGTTCCGAGCCGCATTCCCCTTGCCCGAAACCGACAGCTGCATCCCCTCGCCCACCCCAGCAGGGATGTTGATCTCAACAATCTCTTCACCCTTCACCGTCCCCGTGCCATGACACTTCGGACACGGCGCCGTAATGGTCTTGCCCGTCCCGTCACAGGTCGGACAGGTCGCCGTCGTCTGGGTCTGACCGAAGAAGGTATTGACCACCTGCGTCACATGCCCCGAGCCGCCGCATGTCGCACACGTGGCATACGAATTACTGTCCTTCGCTCCCGTCCCGCCGCACTGGTCGCAAGCGATATTTTTCTTGATTTTCAGTTTCTTGGTGGTTCCTTTAACGATCTCGGCCAAGGTCAGTTTGACTTTGATCCGCAGGTCGCTCCCCCGATTCACCCGCGCACCGCCATATCCGCCTGCCGCCCCCGAACTAAAGCCGCCAAAACGCCCGCCACCGAAAATATCGCCGAAACGAGAGAAAATATCCTCCATCGTAAAGCCGCCGTATTCGCCGCCGAACCCTCCGAATCCACCGGCTCCGCCGCCGGCAGCTCCGCCCATCCCGGCATGACCGAACTGGTCGTAACGGGCTTTCTTATCCGGATTGCTCAACACGTCGTATGCTTCGGCGGCCTCCTTGAACTTCTCTTCGGCGTTCTTGTCGCCGGGGTTCTTGTCGGGGTGAAACTGAATCGCTGCCTTCCGATAGGCTTTCTTTATCTCTTCGGCCGATGCGTCGCGACTCACGCCGAGCACTTCGTAATAATCTCTCTTATCTGCCATTTATCGTGATTTATAATTGTTCTTTTTGTATTTGTCCTGGAGGGTACTGTTCTTTTTGTTCACAAAAAGAACCAAAAAAACTTCAGACGGATGCTGACGCATCCTCAAACTGCCGGCGGCCCAAGTCTCGGACTCTTTCTTTGGGCCGGGAATTGTAGCGCGCTAATGCGAGCTAAACTTTGGGCGCGCTACAACCCCGACCCAAAAGCAGTCACAAAGACTGAGGACTGCGGAGCCTAAGGCGTAGCGTAGCTTCACGAAAGTTCTTTGGGTACCTTTCTTTCAAGAAAGGTACGGTTCCAGCCGGGTAAACACGGTAAACGAACGGTTAGAAATATGGAAATGGAAGAGGCGAGTTACTCCCCGACCACCACCTTAGCGAAGCGAAGCACCTTGTCCTTCAGCATGTAGCCCGTCTGCACCACATCGATCACCGTCCCCTTCTTGTCCGCCTCCTCGACCGGCACCTTCGCCACCGCATCGTGGAAATCCACATCCAGCGGTTTTCCCAACGCTTCGATCGGCGTCACCCCCTTGGACTTGAGGATATCCATAAATTTCTGATAGATCAGCCGCACCCCCTCGCACTCCGCCGCCACCTGCTCCTTCCCGTCGAGCGCCGCAATGGCCCGTTCGAAATCATCAACCACCGGAATAATCGCCTTGATGACATCCTCGCCCCCGTTCGCAATCAGGTCCATCTTCTCTTTGAGCGTCCGTTTGCGGAAATTATCGAACTCCGCCGCCAGCCGGATGTACTTATCCTGCCACTCCGCCGCCGCGTCTGCCATTTTGTCGTTTTCGGCCGCCGGTTCGACATCCTGCGCCTCCTGCTCCGGTGTCAGCGTGTCAGTATCGGGCGTAGGTTCCGACGCCGCCCCGTCCGATACGTTATTTTCAAACTCTTGATTTTCAGTATTTTCTTTTTGATTTTCCATAACACATGTCAATTATCCCGCCGTAGAGTCGTCAAATAGCGTACCAATCAAGCCTCGTGACGGCCGAAAATCGACCGCAGAACCTCCATCTGCCGCTCCGGATTGAATTTCGCTTCGATAGTGGCTTCACAAGCCTCGCGCGTAGCCGCCCGCTCGGCCTCCGTCGCCGCGAGCCACGGACGGATCGCCTCGGCCAGCGAATCGACACTCCCCTCCTCGAACAACGTCCCCGTCACGCCCGGCCGAATCGCCTCGAACTCAGGCATCTGCCGCTCGGCCGTACCGTGCGTCACCACCGGCGTGCCGAACGTCAGGGCGTGGATCGCCGTCAGCCCCGCATTGCCCGGACTGACGCAAGCCGCGCTGTGGTAGAGAAACGTCCCGATCAGATGTTCGTCGTAGCTCTCGCCGTAGAACCAAACCTGATCGACCAATCCGTCCGCCTCGGCCCGCGCAGCCAGCCTGTCGCGTTGCGGCCCGTCGCCGATCAGCACGAGGTTGCAAGGCATTCCCTGCCGTTCGAGCCTCGTCATAGCGTCGAGCAGCAAATCCAGCCGTTTGATCTCGGTCAGCCGCCCGACGAAGACCAGCAGAGGGAGGTCGTTTCCGAAATAGTTCCGGATAAATCCCCGGTCGCCGATCCGGCTCCGGAGGACGCATTGCCGTTCGTAGTCCAACGAGTTGTAGATCACGGCCATCCGTTCGGCCGGAAACCCTGCTTCGAGCAACAACCGACGGGCGCGTTCACCGTACAGCAGCAGATGTCCCGCGAGACGCAGATAGGTCAGATTCTTCCACCGTTTCACCCCCTTTTCATCTCCGTACAACCCGTGCGTCCAGAGGTAGACCGGCCTCCCCAACAACCTGGCGACCAAAGCGATGACCCAGTTGGAGCGAATCCCCGGATTGCCGGTCAGAATATAGGCGTCGTACCGTTTCGAGAAGGCTTTCCGAATCGCTCCGCGCTGCCAGACGAGTTTTCCGCCCCGGCGGTAAATGTTATGCAGGTATCCACGAAAACCTTTCAGTTCCCGCAAGTCCAGCAGAGCGATCCCGCCGGTGGACTCTTCGCCGGCCATAAAATCGTACTCCGCGGCCGGATCCTCGTCCATCCGTCGGTAGATGCCCGCCCGGTACCGGGGGGCGATATTGAACAGACAACAGATTTTCATTCTATCTTTGCTACAAAGATACGCCGCTTTTTCGGTCGGAGGGCCACTTTTTTTCCTGAAAGCGGTCGGAAATCCCCGCCCCGGGCTTCCGCGGCAGCGATGGCGCGGTGAACCATGCCGGCAACTATGGGTTCAGCTGGTCCTCTTCCTCGATTGTCGCAACGGACTACCTCAGAGGATTCGGTTTGAGTGCGGGTTCGAAGGGGCTTGCCCCGAACAGCCAGGAGACCTGCGGCCTCGGTATTCAGTTGCGTTGCCTCTCGGAATAAACGGGAAGCACGCACGAACAGACGCAACACGACGCACGGAGATGAAAATTTTATTGATCCATAACCGGTACAGCCGCGTCGGCGGCGAAGAGACCGTCGTGGAATTCCAGCGGCAAGTGCTGGAACGCAGCGGTCACACGGTACTCCTGTACGAACGGTCGCACGACGAGATTCGGCAGTGGCGGTTCGGACGCTTCGCCTCGCTCTTTTCGGCGCTCTACAACCGGCGCGCGGTGCGCGACGTGCGGCAGATCGTCCAACGCGAACGGCCCGACGCGGCCATCGTGCACAACCTGTTTCCCGTGATTTCGGCCGCCGTCCTGCCCGTCCTGAAACGAGGGGGCGTCCGGGTGCTGATGACTCTGCACAACTACCGGCTGGTCTGTCCCATCGGACTTTTCTACACCGGCGGCGAGATTTGCGAGCGATGCGGAACCTGTCGCGGACGCGAATGGAACTGCCTGTTCCACAAATGCGAAGGATCGTGGAGCGGGAGTTTCGGATACGCCCTGCGCGGGTGGTGGAGTCGCAGGAGGGGCTACTTTTCGGCAAACGTCGACCGGTTTCTGGCCCTGTCGGAGTTCCAACGCACCTTATTGAGCCGTTACACCGGCATTCCTTCGGATCGGTTCGCCGTGGTGCCGAACGGCGTCGACCCGGCCCTGATGCCCGAGCCATCGGCCGAGGCCCGAAAGGCAGGCAGGCGCTATGTCGCCTACGCCGGTCGGCTCAGCCGGGAAAAAGGGCTCGACCTTCTGATCGAAGCGGCGCGGCGGCTGCCCGACGTCGAGTTCCGGGTGGCAGGCGAAGCGGCCGAGGGGTATACGCTGCCGGAAATTCCGAAGAATGTGCACCTGCTGGGCAAGTTGAATCGCAGGGAGCTGGCCGACCTCTACACCGGTGCGAAGGCACTGGTTTTGACGAGTTTGTGCTACGAGGGATTCGGGCTGGTGGTCATCGAAGCGATGTACTACGGGACGCCGGTGGTGGTTCCCGAGCGGGGCGGCTTGCCGGAGATCGTCGAGCGGGGCGACTGCGGAGCGGTCTACACGCCGGGGTCGGCGGAGGCGCTGGCCGAACGGTTAGAGGAGTTGCTCAGCGACCCGGAACGAGCGGACGAATTAGGCAGCAGGGGCAGGCAACGGGTAGCGGAGCACTACCATTCGGCTGTTTATACGCAGTTTTTGCTTGAACAGCTCGAACGGCCTTAATGGCGACATATCCTCTCCCCGGAGAGCTTCGGCGCGGAATTCCGACACAGGAATCCGCGCCGATTTTTTATTCGCTCCAAAAAATTTTATCCGCCCCAAAAAACGAGAGAAGGGATTACCCGCTATTTGTCCACCGAAACGAAATGCCGCACATTTGTCCCGTCGAACCGAGCCGCCGCCCCCTCCTCGGTCCGGTCGGCAAACACCTCAAAAATGAACGGAAATGAGCGGAGAGATAACCACCCTAATCGTATCGACACTCGTTGCGGCCGTCTCAGGGCCGCTGGGCGCCTGGATCAACAGTCGAATCCTGCGCCAGAAATACCTGATCGAGATCGAACAGCTACGCGCGGAGATGAAAGACAAACTGGCGGCCGTCAAAAGCCACGAGTTGGACAATGTGCGCAAAGCGAGCGACATCCTGATGGAAAATATTGTTAAACCGCTTGAAAAAGAGCTTAAATCACTGCGTAAAGATGTGGATAAATTCCGAAAAGCGATCGAGAAGATACCTTCTTGTGCTATGGCTGACAGCTGCCCTGTCTCTCGGGAGCTGCTCGTTGCCGAAACGGTCGACTGGCAGCACGGTTCGAATCGAGAACAGTAAGGTCGCCCACACGGTTCTGGACAGCCTCCTGCTGAATGAATCGGCGGCCTGGCTGGAACTTCGGACGACGATCGACAGCGAGACGGAGACGGAACTGATCGTCTACGACAGCCAACAACCGCCGAACGACTCGACAGGGCTTCCGCCGGTGCGGGCCGTATGGCGCCAGTCGCGCAAGGAGGCTCGACAGGAGCGGCAAAACACGGAATCGAGCAACCGAACCGACCTCCGGGTATCGGTCGCGGAAACGGAGACGCTCGCCGAACAAGCGGAATCGGTTCACAAAGAGGAACGCAAACCGACAGCAGGCACGGGAACGCTGAAATTCGGCATCGGTCTGGTGCTGTCGGCAGTCGCGGCATGGGGCATCGGCCTGCTGTTCCGCCGACTGAAACGGCGGTAGTTTCCTACCGTCTCAGCAGATGCCAAAGCAACGCGGCTCCGGCGAACGTCAGCACGACGGAGGCGGCCATCGCCGGCACCAAAATCGCGAACGTGATGCGAATCCAGCCGCCCAACACGCTAATCCCCAATCCGAAAACTCCGATTACGCCGATCACGGAACTGACAAACACCAGAAGCAGGTGTCTCCGTTTCAGTCGGGTCGTGCAATGCGGATTTCCGCGCGCCACCTGGCGTTTCAAAGCGAGTCGCCCTACTTCCCAAGCCGCGCCTGTCACAACGGCTGTCCCGAGCAGATACCACGCCCACAACGGAAATCCGCCCTCCTCGGGCTGTACGCTGGCGAGCAAAATAGCCAAAAGGGCACAAAACAAGGGCACGCCGACTACGCCTACGGTTTGCCGATAACTCCCGAACGGATTCTCTTCTGTCTGATTCATGTTTTTTTGTACACTTTGCTTTGTGCTGGAGGGTACTGTTCTTTTTGTGAACAAAAAGAACCAAAAAAACTTTAGACGGATGCTTGCGCATCCTCCCGCTGCCGGCGGCCCAAATCTCGGTTGGTTCGTTGGGCTGGGGTTTTC
>NZ_CAJTUJ010000105.1 GCF_910579375.1 uncultured Rikenella sp. | reverse complement strand
GCGCGGGCCGAAGCCTCCGACCGCGGAGGCCCGCAACTCACGTTGCTGTGGGCCCCGCAGGCTTCGGCCGCCAACGTCAAACACAAGTAGGGTAAAAGCTGCCAAGAAGACGCCTTATGGGCACCGCCCCGGGCTACCGCGACTTCGGGCGGGCGAACTATGAAGGTGTCGCAAGAAATATCGGTCACCACGGGTACAGTTGGGCATCCTCTACCAGCAGAACCAACGGTGTATTTTTGGATTTTACCACGCAAACCCTTACCCCCAATTTCGCAAACGGCCGCGGCCACGGTCTTCAGTTGCGCTGCCTCTCGGAATAAACGCTGCCACCGCACAAATTTACCTCCTCAACCCGACGTTTTATCCCCGGAAAAAGTTATATTTGTCAAAGAGTTATCCGAACAAAACCCAAACCTTCTCCCACCATGTCACCCCACTCGCACACCTTGCCGCTCGTCGCACAGGACGACTGGCTCAGACCCGCAGCTCCGGAAATCGAAGCCCGATACGACCGATTCACCCGCCGCGCCGACGAAATTCGACACTGGAGCGGATCGCTCGCCGATTACGCCAACGCCCACCTCTACTTCGGCATCCACTACGACCCGGAACGACACGGATGGTGGTTTCGCGAATGGCTGCCCGGAGCGCGGGAAGTCTTTCTGTTCGGAGACTTCAACGACTGGGAACGGACGCAGCATCCGGCAGAACGGATGCCCGATTCGAACGGCGTGTGGGAACTCTTCCTGCCGGACGAGGCGACCGGCGGAAGGTTGAAGCATGGTAGCCTGGTGAAAATGTACGTCCATGGCGGAGACGGCTCGTGGATGGATCGGATTCCGGCATACATCCGGCGCGTGGTGCAGGACGAACAGTCGAAAGACTATTGCGGACAGGTGTGGGAGCCGCAGAGGCCTTTCGCTTGGGACGAAGACCGGTACGACCTCACCGCACGGACGGCAGAGGAGGGGGGACTATTGATCTACGAAGCGCACGTGGGGATGGCGCAGGAGCGGGAAGGGGTGGGAACCTACAAAGAGTTCACCGAACTCATCTTACCTCGAATCAAGAAACTGGGATACAACGCGATACAGCTGATGGCCATTGCCGAACACCCGTACTACGGAAGTTTCGGATACCACGTCAGCAACTTCTTTGCGCCGAGCTCGCGGTTCGGCACGCCGGAAGATTTGAAACAGCTGGTAAAACGGGCTCACGAACTGGGGCTGGGGGTGATTATGGACCTCGTCCACTCGCACTACGTCAAAAACCTCAACGAAGGGATCAACCGGCTGGACGGAACGGAGGGCCTCTACTCGCTGCCGGGCGAGGCGGGGGAACATCCGCAGTGGGACTCCATGCTCTTCGACTACGGGAAGTACGAAGTGCAACACTTTCTGCTCTCGAACGTCAAATACTGGCTCGACGAGTTCCATTTCGACGGCTTTCGGTTCGACGGCGTGACCTCGATGCTGTACCACCACCACGGGGTGAATGCGCCGGATTGGGGGCTGGAGGCCTATTTCGGCGGAGGAGCCAATCGGGATGCGATCCTCTACCTGACGCTGGCCAATGAGCTGATACACGAATTGCAGCCGGGAGCGGTGACGATCGCAGAGGATGTGAGCGGGATGCCGGGGGTGACTTTTCCGGTGCGGGACGGAGGGATGGGGTTCGACTACCGGTTGGGGATGGCGATTCCGGACTTCTGGATCGAATACCTGAAGGATGTGCCGGACGAGGAGTGGGACTTGCACCGGATGTGGAGCGTGCTCTGCAACCGCTTGCCGGGGGTGCGGACGGTGGCTTACTGCGAATCGCACGACCAGGCACTGGTAGGGGATAAGACGATTGCGTTCCGCTTGATGGACAAGGAGATGTATTTCGCCATGAACCGCGAGTCGCAGAACCTCATTATCGACCGGGGCATCGCGCTGCACAAGATGATCCGGCTCGTTACTTCGACGCTGGGAGGCGAGGCTTACCTGACCTTCATGGGGAACGAATTCGGACATCCGGAGTGGATCGACTTTCCGCGGGAGGGGAACGGGTGGAGCTATGCGCATGCGCGGCGGCAGTGGTCGCTGGCCGAGGCGGACTACCTGCGCTACATCGACCTCGCACGGTTCGAGGGGGCGATGGTGGCGCTGCTGCGGAAATACCGGATACTCAGCGCGGGATACGGCTATCAGCTGAAGGTGGACGAGGCGAATAAGACGTTGATTTACGAACAGGCGGGGCTGCTGTTTGTCTTCAACTGGCATCCGACGGCGAGCATTCCGGACTACGAGCTGCCGGCGCCGCAGGCGGGGAAATGGCGGGTGGTGCTGAGCAGCGACGAGGCGGTTTTCGGCGGTCAGGGACGGGTGCGCTCCGGTTCGGAAAGCGCGGAATACTTCACCGATTCACGGATGGACGGGGACGGGGTGACACGCCATTACATGCGGATCTACAACGTCAGCCGGACGGCACTGGTCTTCGCCCGGGAAGACGATAACGGATTTCAAACCAGTCTAAGTTCCAAATCTTTCTCTTTATGAATACAAGAATCACCGGCACGATCGGCATCGCCGCCGTACTCCTCCTTTTCGGGAGTTGTAAAAACAACAAAGAAACAGGTGAAAGCTACCTGACGATTACTCCGACCGAAACGCTCCCGATGGAGGCGAGCGAGGGAACGGGCACGCTGACCATTGAAACGAATCTGCCGACCTGGGACTTCGCCATTGAAGAAGGAAAAGCCTGGTGTACTGCAGCCAAAGGGGCAAATAACACCCTTACGGTCAAGGCGGACTATAACCGCAGCGAAACAGAACGGTCGGCTGTCATTACCGTAACCGGCACTCCGAACGGTCGGGAACCGATTACACGTACGGTGACGGTCGTACAGGCTGCAACGGTCAATCAGGGCGCGGTATTGCTCGAACGGACTCCGTACTACGAAAAATATCCGGACGAACTGATCTCCAAAGCTACCGGCGACAAAACGACCGTGACGAGCAGCGTGATTCCTCTCTATTTTTATGGATGGGGCATCAATAACGACCACCGGTTCACACTCGACTTCCCGGCTGCGGGCGGGCCGACCTATCGACGGGCCATCCTCTCGTACCGGATGGGCGGAATGAATGCCGGACCGCACGAATATGATTATACGACCATGCTTTTCGTCAAGGACAAACGCAACGGAGAGTGGTTCGAATTGGTACGCGCCATCACGCCGTACGGAGGAAGTTTTGATGCCGGATGGGAAAAATATTTCTATTTCGATGTCACCGACTATCTGCCGATGTTGACGGGAACAACCGAATTCCGAATCTACTTCGACGGCGACTGGGGCGGGCCCTCATCGACCGGGCGCCGGCACACGGCAACCCTTACATTCGACTTGTACGAAGGCGAGCCGGAACGGAATCCGGTATGGGCAGCCAAGGTGTACGACAGCCATGTGAACGACAATACGGGATACCGGCGTTGGGGTTACGGCTTCTCGGGCGATGACGATATCGAGAACGATGCCCATATGGGGCTGCGTAATTTTACCGTACCGGAGGGGGTAAAAACAATCGAAATGAAAGTCACCATCACGGGATACGGACATGATCAGGGAAGATTTCCGGATCGAACCGGTTACCAGGTACGCAATGCGGCCGAGTTCGACTCCAACACCTACACCGTAACGGTGAATGGGAAAAAGGCGGCTTACCCGGGTACGATTTTCGTGAAATGCGGCAAAAACTATGCACAGGCGGGGACTTGCTATTATGACCGGGCCAATTTCTGTCCGGGAAATCCGGCCATTACTCATTACTGGCAATTGCTGGAGGTACCGCAGGAGGGCGGCGGAGGGATGGCGCTGAACCTCGACCTCGAACGATTCATCTCCTCGTTCAGCGGGCCGAAAGCGAATGACGGAGTGGCATCGTATTTTGTCGAAGTGGATCTGTTCGGATTCGATCGGTAACGGAACTCCTCTGCGGAGACCTTCTGAAAAGTAACGAGCCCGGGTATCGTATGATACCCGGGCTCGATGCGTAACGCCGGGACGCTCAGTACCGAAGCACGCGCCAGGCGGCAGGATAGAGGTTGTTGTAGCGTCGTCCGATGCGCTTGGCCCAGCCGAGCGCAACGCCGCGGCATACGACCAGATTCAGCCCTTCGGCGAACCGTTCGACGGGCAATGCGGCCGTATCCGTCCCTTTGCGCAAGTACTCCCGGGCGGCTTCCTCGTCCAGCTCGGCCACAGCCGCCGCCTGCCGGTTCAGACCGGCATACAAGGCCAGCGCATGGGCCGGTTTCAAGCTCCCGCGAATCAGCTCGCCCAGCTCCACGCCGGAATAAAGCAGGCTGAACCGCGCAGCACGCAACGTTTCGACAATCCGGTACATCTCCGGCGAAAAGCCGTAGACCGTCCCCTCGCCGACCCGACCGAAAAGCCACTCATCGTCGCCGATCCACCGCCGCGCCTCGCTCAGTTCCGACTTGACCAGCGACGCCAACTCCGTATTCTTTTTCGTTTTCCCGAGAGTACGCCCTTTCGCATCGAAATCCCCCGTTTTCCGAATCGCAGCCGCGAAAAAGCCCTCGCTCCGCACCCGATGGGGATAAAAGTGCCACCCGGCACCCGTCGTCACGATCTCCTCCGGCACCCCGTCGAAATCGAGCACTTCGCCGCCCAACTTCTCCGCCACCCACCGGACATTCTCCTCATTTTCAGCCGCGTTGAAGGTACAGGTGCTGTAGATCAGCACCCCTCCCGGCCGCAACGCGGCCCACACGTCGCTCACGATCCGCCGCTGCCGCGCAGCGCACAGCTGCACGTTCTCGGGCGACCACGCCTCGCGTGAGGCGGGATCCTTGCGGAACATCCCTTCGCCGGAACAGGGGACGTCGGCGACGATCACGTCGAAATCTCCCGCCAACCGCGCGCCGAAATCCGCCGGGTCGTTCGAGGTGACGGCTACGTTCCCCGCCCCCCATTTCTGCACATTCTCGGCCAATATCCGGGCCCGCGACCGAATCGTCTCATTGGCCACGACAACTCCCTCCGAACCGACCACCGAAGCGATATGGGTGGCCTTCCCGCCCGGAGCGGCACACAAATCCAATACTTTAGGAGTCACGATTCCCGTCGTCCGGAGAATCCGCCGCAAGAGCCATCCGACGAACATCGACCCGGCCTCCTGCACATAATAAGCCCCGCCGTGGAACACCGGATCGGCCGTAAAAACAGGCCGGTCGGTCAGGTAACAAGCCTCGCCCGGCAAGGCCCACGCCACAGGCTCGCCCACACCCGAAGGATCCGCCGGAAAATCCGCCAGGCGTTTGAACGGATTGAATCGTATGCTGACAGGAGGGGTCTCTTCCAATGCCTCGGCGAGTCCCGGCACTTCCGCCTCGACCCGGGCCGCGAAGGCTGCGGGCAAGCGTATCTTAGATGCTTCAGCAGCTTCCATCGATCTGTTTGGCAATGCGTTCGAGAATCGCTTCGCGGGCCGAAGGGTCGGTGACGAAATCCTCGCGGTCGACGTCGACGATCAATTTCGGCCCGTCGTAAGTGACGATCCACTCTTCGTACAACCGGTTGAGCCCTTCGAGGTATGCGGCGTCGATCGAGGCTTCGTAGACGCGTCCGCGCCGCTGAATCTGGCTGACGAGCGTGGGCACGGAGGCACGCAGGTAAACGAGCAGCCGGGGCCGCAACAGGTTGGCCTCGGTAAAGCGATAGAGCTGCATGTAGGTGGTGTAGTCGCGCGACGAAAGGACGCCGACACGATGGAGGTTGGTGGCAAAGACTTGCGCGTCTTCGTAGATCGTGCGGTCTACGACCACGGACTGCACGCCTGTCCCTTCGGCCCGGCATTCGATTTCGCGGGAGGCGATGGCGTCGATCTGCCGCTGCCGTTTCCCGAGAAAATAGACTTGCAGGTTGAAAGCCCACCGTTTCATATCGTTGTAAAAATCGCCGATATACGGATTTTCGGTCTCTTCGTATTGGGCTTCCCAGCCGAGCCGGGCGCTCAACAGCTCGGTCAGGTAGGTCTTCCCGCTCCCGATATTTCCGGCAATTGCTATATACATCTCTTTTTTTTATTCTGAATGGTTATCTTTTTCCGGTCGTCGGTCTCCGGGGAGCTTCCGCCCGCCCCGGGCTTCCGCAGTCATGCGGATGGCGCGTTGTGGGGCGTCGGCAACGCCGGGTTCTGCTGGTCATCTACGGTCAACGGAATTAACGGCATGTGTTTGGATTTCTACGCAATGTGGCTCTATCCTCGCTATGCGGACTGCCGTGCTTACGGTTTTCTGTTGCGTTGCCTCTCGGAATAAACGGTGCCGCTCGGCACTCGAAAGCTGGCTGGAACTACCCCAACAACCGGCAGCCGCTACCCTACTTTTTTAACCTTGGTGGGTCGGACGCCCGGGAGGAACGGCAACTCTCGGCGCGCAAGCGGCGTGTTGCGGGCCTCCCGTGGGGAGGCGTCCGGCCCGCGCGACCCTAAAGGGTCGCAAAAGCAGTGCCTTGTTTGACGCCCCATTCTGTTGGTTTTGGACTGTGCGCTCCGGGGGTGGGCCGAACGGCCCAGCACACAAGCTCGGCGGTTCTACGAACCGCAAAAGCCAAGCCCATTCGTCCCCGGGCGCGCCCCCCGGCGCCCGCCTTCGGCGTTCGCTGCGCGCCGAGGACGGCGATTCCTCAAGGAATCGCGCTATTCGCTCTCAGTTTTAG
>NZ_CAJTUJ010000104.1 GCF_910579375.1 uncultured Rikenella sp. | reverse complement strand
CCGCTATCGCTCCGCCGCGTTTTCGCGCGCCTGCGCGATTCATTCTATTTCGGCAGTAAACCGAAATAGCTGAATCGCTTCTTTAGGCGGCGGCGCGCGTTGGTATGAGGGTACTGCGCTCGGGCCCCACGTCCCGTGGACGGGCGAAACTTACGTTTCGCTACGGCCGCCTCGGCCCCTGGCTTTATTCGCGCGCCGGGAAAATCTTGTCAAAACGTGCCTGCACATTTTGACGATTTTCCTCTTTAGGCGGCGGCGCACGAGCAACTGAAAAGTAATAACGGCCCAACCTTTGTCCGCGCGCGGGTTTAAAAAGGCGAACCCGGAGGTCATAAAAAACGTCGCCGTTTCGACCTGAGGTCGAAACGGCGACGGACAAAGCGCTATCGTCACTAAAAGACTCGCGACAAACGAGCTCGCGGCACTACGCCAGCTTCTGGAACTCCTCCGGCGTAACGGTCTTTTCGTTGACTTTAATCTGGTCGGCAATCGCAGCGACGGCTTTCCGCTCCGCTACGGTGTCGTAAATCTTACGCACCTCTTCCTTGTTCCCGAGGATCGAGCCGACAAAGTTCTCGAGCATATCGTCCGCCACGGTGTGCATCCCGTAGTACTGGAACTGCATCATCGCCACATCCCGAGCCCCGGCCTTGACATCCTCCTGAGTCACTTCGAGGTTGTTGTCTTTCATCACTTTCCGACGGATCATATCCCAACGGATCATGTCGAGGAACTGCGGAAAATCCTTTTCGATCTCTTCCATCGAGAATTTGCCTTCGTTCACCCGGTAGAGCCAATCCTTGAGGAACGCCTCCGGCAATGCGAGCTTGGTCTTTTCCAGCAGGTATTTCCGCAGGTCGGTCGTAAACTTGTACTCGGTCTCCTTGGCCAACTCGCCGCGCACTTGTTCGTCGATCCGGGCGTCGAACTGCTCCGGAGTGGTCACATCCCCGGCCGGGAAAGCGAGTTTGAAGAACTCTTCGTTCATCTCCGGTTCGGCGAATTTCCGAATCTGGGTGATGGTGAAGGTGTATTTCGGGTTCATTCCCTCCAGCTCGGCCTCTTTCACGCCGAGAATCGATGCCCGCTGCGACGGTGTCTTATAAATCTCGTTGACATCCACTTCGACAGCGTCCCCGACTTTCTTCCCGATAAACGGTTTCCGGGCTTTTTCGTCCATACTGATCAGCCCGACGTACGCGTCCTCGATTTTGACATCGTCCCCCTGGGTCAGCGTCCCGGTCAGGGCCTCTTCGTCGGCCACGACGTCTACGTCCACGAGTTTCCCGAAACGCCGCATGTAGTTGCTCCGGAAACCTTTCCGCATGTCGTCGTTCGGCTCGATGACGTATTTGGTCACGCTGTTTTTCTTGGTCAGCGCGAGGTCGATCTCGGGGGCGAGGCCGATCTCATAGACGAACTCGAAGTCGGTGCCGTTTTCAAAATCCAGGTCTCCCTGTTTCGTCTCGGACGGCATCAGGTCGCCGACGGTTTCGATGTCGTTTTCCTTGATATATTCGAACGCGGCGTCGGTGGCTTTCCGATAGGCGACATCGGCCAGCACCCCTTTGCGATACATCTTGTTGATGACCCCCATGGGCACCATCCCGGGACGGAAGCCCGGCACGTTGGCCTTGCGTTTGTACTCTTTGAGCTGCTTATCCACCTGTTCCTTGTAATCGGCTTCGCCGACGGTCACGCGAAGCAGGGCGGTCTGGTTTTCGAGGTTTTCTCTGGCTACGTTCATAGGAGAATATCCGGTTTTGTATTGTGCATGAATAAAGAGAGGCAAAGGTAAGGAATTTTGCGAAAATCCGCTATTTTTGGTGCCGACGGCTATGATTTACGACAAGGTATTACACAAAATCTGCGGGGCGGAGGCTCTGCCGGGACGGGAGTTCGAGGGGTGCATTTTCCGGGAGTGCGACTTCACGGGGGCCCGCTTCTCGGATTTCGACTTTACGGAGTGTCGGTTCGAAAAGTGCCGGTTCGGGATGGCGGAGTTCGAGGAGACCGGCATGCGGGAGGCGGTGTTCGAGGAGTGCGAGGTGCGGGGCGTCGATTTCGGCCGGTGCCGCAAGTTCGGCTTTTCGGTGGCGTTTCGGAAGTGCCACCTCAGTTTCTGTTCGTTTCATGACCTGAAGATGCCGAGAACGGTGTTCACCGGGGGTGCGGCGAAAGAGTGTTTCTTCTCGGAGTGCGACCTGACACAGGCGGATTTTTCGGGATGCGATCTGGAACGGACGCTGTTCGACCGGTGCAAGTTGGAGAAGGCGGATTTCCGCACGGCGTTCCAATATACGATAGACCCCGCAATCAATCGAATGCGGGGTGCCAGGTTCTCGCGCGATGGCCTCGAGGGACTGCTCGCGCAGTATGGTTTGGTGATCGAATAGGCCGGTTACTCGTCTTTTCCGCCGCCGAGTTCGCGGTTCAGGATGCGGACGGCATCCTGAAAGGCTTGGTGGAATTCGCGGGCCAGTATCTTCCCGTCGGGCCCGAGGAAGACGAAGAAGGGCAAGCCCTGAATGACATAGGCTTCGGTCAGGGCCTGGTTTTCGGGATGATCGGTCTCCAACTCGACTTCGATCCAGGGGTGTTCGACCATCCGGGCCAATACCGGACGGATATCGTCGGTGCCGCTCGCCGGGGTGGGACGGTCTGCGGGCAGGGATTCGTATACTTTCCGAATAACGTCGATCGACTGGGTGAGCCCCATCACTTCGAAGCCCTGCGCATGGTATTCGTCGTAGAGTTCCCGCACGTAGCGGTCGATGGCGATCGAACCGGGGCACATCCCCCAGTGGTACATCAGGAGGTATTTCCCGCGGAAATCGGCTTTGGTGAGGGTGCGTCCGTCGACGGTGGTGACGGTGAAGTCGGGCCCCGGCTGTCCGACGGTCAGTCGGGCCATGGCTTCCATGTAGCGGGCATAGAGCTGCCCGAAATAGCTCTCGCGGAGCGCTTCGGAGTAGGTGTCGAAGGTGGCGCGGGCCTTGTCTACCGGGGTGTAGCTGAGTCCCGGAATCTCTTCGACGAGCAGGTAGAGTGTCCCGTCGGGATGGTTTTTCCGATAGTTGCGGTTCAATGTCCGCACGCGGTCGACAGCGGCGCGATTGTCGTCATAAAAGAGGTTGAATTTCTTGCCACACTCCCGAGCGGCGAGGGTATCTTTCTGCTCCATGAGCTCTGCATACCGCCGGAGGTAGCTGCCGCGCACCTGCCCCAGCGAGTCTTCGACGCGCAGTACTTCGGCCAGCTCGGGGTCGCTGTAAACGCCTCCGCCCCAGGCGCTGTAGTAGATCTCGTCGGCGGTTCCGGCGACGGTGATCCGGTCGCCGGGAGTGATGATTACGGGCTTACCGCCCCGACCGTTCTTTCTGACTTTCCCGGTCTTCGGGTGGTAGGTCATCATGTAGTACTGGTCGTGCTCCAGGGTGCCTTTATAGCTGAAGCGACCGGGCTTCTTCACGACAACATCGAAGCCGGGGAGGTACTGCCACCGGGGCAGCTGAATGGTCTCGAAGCGGATGGTGTCGCCGGGTTGCAGGCCGTCGATCCGGCCGTCGACCGTGAATTTCTGCGGGCCGGCCGCAGCGGCTGTGCCGCACGCGGCGGCGAGCAGGCCGATCAAAAGAGTTCGGAGCATAAGCCTGTTTTGTTTGAGGTTTATGCTCCGAAGTAACTAAAAAATCCGTTACGATGTTCGCCCGACAGATAATTATTTTCGCACTTTCCGCAATTCGAAGTCGGGCCCGAGGTAAACGCGCCGCACGAATTCGTCAGCTGCGAGCTCCTCGGCGGTTCCGGTGCGGATCACTTTCCCTTCCACCAATATATAGGTGCGGTCGGTGATGGACAAGGTCTCATGGACGTTGTGGTCGGTAATGATGACGCCGATGTTCTTCTCCTTGAGCGATGCGACGATGGACTGGATCTCGGCCACGGCAATGGGGTCGACGCCTGCGAAAGGTTCGTCGAGGAGGATAAACTTGGGATTGATGGCCACGGCGCGCGCAATCTCGGTCCGCCGCCGCTCGCCGCCGGAGAGCTGCTGGCCGAGGCTCTTGCGCACTTTCTGCAAGGAGAATTCCTTGATGAGGTATTCGATCCGCTCGCGCTGGTACTCTTTGGAATAGTCGGTCATCTGGAGCACGGCTTTGATGTTATCTTCGACGGAAAGCCGCCGAAAGACCGATGCCTCCTGTGCCAGGTACCCTACGCCCAGCTGTGCCCGCCGATAAACGGGCTCTTTGGTGATCTCGAGGTCGTTGAGAAAAATCTTGCCGTCGTTGGGCTTGATCAGCCCGACGGTCATATAAAAAGTGGTGGTCTTCCCGGCGCCGTTGGGCCCGAGCAGACCGACGATCTCGCCTTGCTCGACGTCGATCGAAACGCGGTTCACGACGGTGCGCGATTTGTATTTCTTGACGAGGTCTTGGGTCCACAGGCGCATCTTCTCGCCGGCGACGCCGATCTCCATCGGATTTTCCATATACTGTAATTGTTACTGGTTGCGGGGTGGAGGGTACTGTTCTCTTTGTGAACAAAGAGAACCAGAAAAACTTTAGACGGATGCTTCGCATCCTCCCACTGCCGGCGGCCCAAATCTCGGACTCTTCTTTGGGCCGGGGATTCTTCCGGGCGCGTATAATGCGAGAATTACCCCAACGCGCCCGGAGAACCCCGACCCAAAAGGAATCACGAAGAATGAGGACTGCGGAGCCTAAGGAGTAGCGTAGCTATCACGAAAGTTCTTTGCGCCGCTTTCTTTCAACCGACGCTGCCAGCGAGCGTAATGCAAACGTAGTTTCAAATTACCGAGCGGCGAGGAGGAACCGAGTAGCGTACTGAGGGCAGAGACCGCTTGCGGGCTTTGCCGAGGTAGCATGAGGAAGCCGAAGGCAACGCGAAGCCAACAAGCGGCAGTTCCAGCCAACCTACAAACAGAATCGATTAAGACAAGAAGCCGAGCAGGATACCCGCAGCGACCGCAGAACCGATCACCCCCGCCACATTCGGCCCCATAGCATGCATCAACAGGTAGTTCGTCTTGTCGTAGTGCAGCCCCACCTCCTGCGACACCCGCGCCGAGTCCGGCACTGCCGAAACCCCGGCATTCCCGATCAGCGGATTGATCTTGTTGCCCTCCTTGAGGAAGAGGTTGAAGAACTTCACGAACAAGACCCCGCCGAACGTCGCCACGACGAACGAAGCAGCCCCGAGTCCGAAAATACCCAGCGATTTCCACGTCAGGAAAGTCGTAGCCTGCGTCGAAGCTCCGACGGTCAGACCGATCAGGATGGTGACGATGTCGATCAGCGGCCCGCTCGCCGTCGTCGCCAAACGCTTAGTCACCCCGCTCTCTTTCAGCAGGTTGCCGAAGAAGAGCATCCCGAGCAGCGGCAGCCCCGAAGGTACGAGGAAACAGGTCAGGAGCATCCCGATAATCGGGAACAGAATTTTCTCGCGCTGCGGCACCTGGCGCGGCGGTTTCATCCGAATGAGCCGCTCTTTCTTCGTGGTGAGGAGTTTCATGATCGGCGGCTGGATGACCGGCACCAAGGCCATATACGAATAGGCAGCAATAGCGATAGCCCCCATCAAGTCCGGCGCGAGTTTCGAGCTGAGGAAGATAGCGGTCGGCCCGTCCGCCCCGCCGATAATCCCGATAGCTCCGGCTTCGGCTGCGCTAAAGCCCAAGGCCAGCGAAGCGATGTAAGCGCCGAAGATCCCGAGCTGCGCCGCAGCTCCGATGAGCATGAGTTTCGGATTGGAGATCAGGGCCGAAAAGTCGGTCATGGCTCCGATCCCGAGGAATATCAAGGGCGGATAAACCCCCTTCAACACCCCGAAGTAGAGGTAGTTCAAGACCGATCCGTCTTCGTACACGCCGATCTGGAGCCCCGGCACGAACGGAATGTTGCCGACCAGTATCCCGAACCCGATGGGCAGCAGCAGCATGGGTTCGAACTTCTTGGCGATGGCCAGATAGATGAAAGCCAGACCGAAAGCGATCATGATCAGATGCCCCCAGGTCACGTTCGCAAAGCCGGTGTAGGTGAGAAACTGGTGGATGTTCTCGCCGATAAAGGCCCAAAAGCTGTAGTTCTCCATAGTGTCTGTAGCGCTGGCGGGTTATCCGATGGTGATTAATACGTCGCCTTCGAGCACGGAGTCTCCCTTACGGGCCCGGATCTCTTTGACGGTGCCGTCGCGGTCGGAGTCGATGTTGTTCTCCATCTTCATGGCTTCGAGAATCATCAGTTTCTGGCCGGTCTTCACGGCATCCCCGACCTGTACCATCACGTCGAGCACGACGCCCGGCAGCGGGGACTTGATGTTTCCGGCGGATGCCGATGCGGTAGCGGCCGGACTCGATGTCCGGGCGGTGGCGGGATGCGCATCGCCCTGAGCCGAAGCGGCCACGGGCTGCTGGACGATCCGGGGGGTCTTGGCGACTTTCGGGGCGTTCATCCCTTCGACTTCCACTTCGTACTGGGTGCCATTGACGTTCACCAACGCGGTGTTGTCTTCGACGTTGGATATCGATACGGCGTATTCGTTGCCGTTGATCTTGATCTTATACTCTTTCATCGCTGTGTGTTTCTATTTTTCTCAATCCTTTCATTTATCTGTGTCTACCCGCAGGGAACTGCCGCTTTTTGTAAAAAGCGGCACCAAAAACTTTTAGTTAGCTACGCTACTCCTTAGGCTCCGCAGTCCTCTGTCTTCGTGATTCCTTTTGGGTCGGGGTTCTCCGGGCGCGT
>NZ_CAJTUJ010000103.1 GCF_910579375.1 uncultured Rikenella sp. | reverse complement strand
TTACCTTGTAGAGACGACCGTTGGTGGCTTTGTAGTTCCCTGCGCCGTATTTTTCACCGGGAACCCCATCCGAGTAGTACGGGAAGGTACCGGTCAAAGGCTGATCGAGGTCGGTCGCCCGCGTAAAGTCAGACCGGAACGAAAGCCTTATCTCAGTACCGGAACCCCGCCTGACGCTGCACGTTCGTGCTGCTCCGAAGCGGCACCAGCGTGAAACCCCACGTGTAATCCCGATTCGCCGGCAGCCGATACTGCGCGTAAGGCTGAGACCACCAACTGTCGTCCCCCCCGAGCCCCATCATCCGGTAGTCGAGACACAACTCCACGAACTCTCGCGGCGTGATGTCGTCGATGTGCGTCTGTTTCGGCTTGATGTTCCGTCCCGCAGCCTCCGAATGGTCTTCGTCCGACCGGTAGTTGTTCCACTGGTACGGCTTGTCGCTCTCCTGACCGTCGAAATCTTCCACTGCGTTCCGCAAGGCGTTGAACTCCAGCAGCGAGTCCGCCTCCACCAGCAGCCCCTGACCGCGCAGCCGCGTGAGCGCCAGCCACCGCGTGTCGGTGTGGTGTCCCGTCTCCTGAGGCCGCACGTAGTCGAAGTTCTCCAACGCCGCATTGCTGCGGTAGAGCCCCACGTTCGTGCCGTAGTTGCGATCCTGATAATTCTCCTCCGGCCCCCGTCCGAAGTATTGCAGCGTCGCCATATCCGCCGGCAGCCGCATCCGCATCCCCACGCGCGGCAGCTCGCTCTTCGACTCCGGATTGCCCTTGAACGCATACCCCACGTGCACCGCCCCCGTCGGATAGACCCGATAGGTCACCGTCAGGCCGCACCCCTCCGGCAGGTCGTACCGCACCGTCACCACAGCCGTATTCCCCTCGGACTCAGCCGCCACCGATGCAGCCGTCGGCTCCTGCGAAGCCCCTTTCCACACCTGCATCCGGCTCGGCATCCGGCTGCCGTAGTCGTTGTCGGTCGGCGCCCGCCAGAAGTTGGGTTGCAGGCCGAACCCGTCTTGCACGTATTCCACGCTCCCGACGCGATACGAGACGATCGTGCCGGTCGTTTTGTTGATCGTCAGACCGAAGCCCGAACCGACCACCTCGATTTTGTTCTGTCCCGCGTCGACGATCACCTGTCCCGGCGCCGAGTAGGTGCGTTTCGCCCCCCGCAGGTGATCTAGTGCGAACTGTTCGGTCGCCACCACATCCCCCGCTTTCAACGGCCCGTCGGCCGCCTTGAGGGCCACCGTGAAGTTCACGAAGTACTCCGTCCCCGGCTGCACCGCCAAGCCGTTCAACGGCACCGTCACGATCTTCTTCTCGCCCGGCGCGAGGTTCAGGTTGGTCAGCGTCCCCTGTCGCACCGTCCGCTCGTTGGCCGTCACGGTGTATTTGACCGTGTATTTCGACAGCGGCGTGAAGTCGTACCGGTTCTCCACCTCGAACTGCCCGGTCGCCAGATCCACCGGTCGGAACCAGACGTACTGGTACATCTTCTTCACCTCGGCGATCCCGGGATGCGGCGTCCGGTCGGGATTGACCAGCCCGTTGCAGAGGAAGTTTCCGTCCGACGGCCGGTCGGTGCCGAAGTCGCCCCCGTAGGCCCAATAGCTGTTGCCTGTAGTCGTATCCTCGACCAGCAGCCCCTGGTCGACCCAGTCCCAGATGAAGCCCCCCTGAAGGTTGGGCGAGCCGTAGATCGCCTCCCACATGTCCCGGAACCCGCCTGTCGAGTTCCCCATCGCATGGGCATACTCCGATGCGATGTACGGCCGGTCGGTCTCCGACCGCCCCCACTGGGCGAAGGTCGCCGCCGAGGGATACTGCGGACAGAAGATGTCCGTGTTCCACTCCAGCAGCGCCCGTTCGTACTGCACCGGACGAAGCGTGTCCATCCCCTTGAGCCACAGGTAGGTCTCGTAGAAGTTATACCCGTTGCCCGCCTCGTTCCCCAGGCTCCAGAACATCACGCTCGGGAAGTTCTTGGTCTGGTGGTACATGTTCTGCGTCCGATCCATGTGTTTCGTGAGCCACAGCGGATTATTGCCCAAGGTCTTTCCCTGCGCCAGGTCGTATCCCATCCCGTGCGACTCGATGTTGGCCTCGTTGCAGAGGTAGAAACCGTATTCGTCGGCCAGCTCGTAGAACCGCCGCTGCTGCGGGTAGTGGCACAAACGTATCGCATTGATATTGTTGGCCTTCATTAGCCGGAAGTCTTCGCGGATCGTCGCCTCGTCGAGCACGTGGCCGTTCTTCTCGTGGTGCTCGTGGTAGTTGACCCCCTTGATGTAGACCGGCCGGCCGTTCACATAGTATTTGTTCCCCTTGATCTCGCTGGTACGGAACCCGATCCGCGCGCTGGTGTACTCCACGAATCGCCCGTTGTGCCGAATTTTCAACACGAGGTTATAGAGGTACGGATCCTCTGCGCTCCATCGGCGGACGTTCCGGAAGGCGTCGGCGTTGTTTCGCGCTGTCCGCCGGAACCGCACCGTGTCGCGTCCGTAGCCGTCGAGTTCGATCTCCTGATACGAGTAGTCGACCATCCGCCCCTGGGCGTCCTCCAGCTCGAACCAGACCTGTACCGGCCCCGACGGCCGGATGAAGTTGTTGACCATCGCCACATCCACGTTCAGGATCCCGTCGGTGTAGGTCGAGTCGAGGGTCGAGACGATGTAGAAGTCTTCAATGTGCGTCTTGGGCTGCGAGTAGATGTAGACGCCGCGTTCGATCCCGCTGAGCCGCCAGAAGTCCTGACACTCCAGATACGACCCCGTGCTCCAGCGGTAGATTTCCAGCGCCAGGACGTTGGTTCCCTCGCGCAGGTAGCGGTTGAGTTTGAACTCCGCGGCGTCCTTCGAGTCTTCGCTGTATCCGACCTTGTGGCCGTTGAGGTAGACGATCACGCCGGACTTGGCGCCGCCGATGTGCAGGTAGACGTCGCGGTCTTTCAGCACGAGCGGCGCCTCGAAGGTCGTCCGGTAGAGCCCCACTTCATTGGCCGCCGGCAGCTGCGGCGGGGTCGGTTTGTACGGCGCGAACTCGTAAGGCTGGTTGGTGTAGATCGCGTCTCCGTACCCATTGACCTCCCACGTGGCCGGCACGGCCAGCGTGTCCCAGCCCGAGGCGTCGAACTCCGGTTTGTAGAAGTCCGCGGGCCGCTCCCGGTGATCCGGCAGCCACTTGAACTGCCACGGCCGGTTGAGCGAGATGTAATGTTCCGAGGTGGTGTAGTCGTTCGCCGCGGCGAGGTCGCGGTTGTGGTAGGACATGAAGTATGCCCGCGGCGTCTCCCGCCCCACGTGTGCGATTTCGGGGTTCTGCCACTCCGGCACGGCAGCCGTGGCAGTCGCGTTTTCGCGGTCGTTTTCGCCGAATTGCCACCGGGTCGGCGGCAGCTGGCCGTAAGCCGTGCCGAAAGTCGAAAGGCCGACCGCGGCCGACAGGATGAACAGTTGGGTCTTCAAGGTCATATGTCTGGGTTCGTTGTGCATGGATAAAATACGAGGGGTTATCGACCGTTTCGGTAGCAGTAGTCGGTCGTGCAAGGCCGTGCGTCCCGCCGCACGGCAACGGCGCGGTCGCATCCGTAGCGGTGCATGCGGTATCCGCGTCGATTCGCCGGTTGTGCTTTTGCGGTACGGTTGTCGTATCGGCAATAACCTTCGCGGCAGTCATAACCCGCCGGACAAGAAGCTCCCTGCCGAACGGCGCACGGTTCCCGCCGGTAGCAGCTGTCGGCCAGAGGACAGTATCTCTCCCGATTGTCAACTGCGGTCGCCCCCTGCCTCAGTGCGCA
Organism: uncultured Rikenella sp.; assembly: GCF_910579375.1. GTDB lineage: Bacteria > Bacteroidota > Bacteroidia > Bacteroidales > Rikenellaceae > Rikenella. Next base: position 2,978 of record NZ_CAJTUJ010000103.1, on the reverse strand, counting down.
GCCGTAGTAGTAACAGGTATCCGCCGACCGCCGTGCCGTGTTCTGCCGTTGAGCGGCGGTCTGCCGCCAGCCGTTTCCGCCGCAGCAGCCGCGCCGGCCTTGTGCCTGAGCGGTCAGGGTGCCGGTCAGCAGGAGCAGTCCGGCGAGGGTGCCGATTCGTAAGGTTTTCATATACGGTAAGATTTTCATATTTGTCTGTGTGTGGTGTTTTCGGTCTTCCGTTTATTCCGAGAGGCACCGCAACTGAAGACCGTAGGCGCGGTTGTTCGCGTTGCTGGGATTGAGGCTTGTCACGGTGAAATTCAAGTACATCCCATTGCTGCCGCTCACCGACGACGAATAGCTGAACCCGCTGTTGCCGACGTAGCTCAGCCCGCCATTGGCTCTCTCGCGGTAGCCCGGGGCGCGCCTATCGGGCGTTTTGCTGGCCGCCTCTACCCCCGTTCTCTGTTCGCGCGTGGACTATAACATAAGTAACGACCGAGTCCCATGTCCCGTGGACGGGCGAAACTGCGTTTCGCTGCGGCAGCTTCGTCCGGTTCTGCGTGCGCTTGCTGAACCCCTGTCGACCTGTCCCGTCCTATTTCTGCCGGAAGTAGATCTGCATCGGCACCCCGGTGAAATCCCACTCCCCCCGGATCCGGTTTTCGAGAAAACGCCGGTACGAATCCTTGACGTACTGCGGCAGGTTGACGAAAAAGGCGAATTGCGGCGTCGGTGTCGGCAGCATCATCGCGTACTTGATCCGGATGTACTTCCCCTTGATGCTCGGCGGTGGGGTCTGTTCGATGATCGGCAGGATAAATTCGTTGAGCACGGCCGTCGGAATGCGCCGTTTCCGGTTTTCGCACACCCGCAGCGCCGTCTTGAGGACGTCGAAGATCCGCTGTTTCTCGGTCACCGACGTGAAGACGATCGGCACGTCGTCGAACGGTGCCAGCCGCTGCCGGATCTGTTCCGTGTACTCCTTCATCGTGTTGGATTGCTTGTCCGGCACCGTGTCCCACTTGTTGACCGCGATGACGCACCCCTTGCGGTTCTTCACGATCAGGTGGAAGATGTTCATGTCCTGCGCGTCGACCCCCTGCGACGCGTCGAGCATCAGCACCGCCGTGTCGCAATCTTCGATGGCCCGGATCGTCCGCATCACCGAGTAGAACTCCAGGTCGTCCGTCACTTTCTGTTTTTTGCGCAGCCCCGCGGTGTCGACCAGGTGAAATTCCATCCCGTACTTATTATAATAGGTGTGGATCGCGTCCCGCGTCGTCCCGGCGATCGGGGTGACGATGTTCCGCTCTTCGCCCAGCAAGGCGTTGGTCAGCGACGATTTTCCGACGTTGGGCCGTCCGACGATGGCGATTTTCGGAACCGCCGTATCCGCCTCTTCCACAGCCGTTTCGGTGTCGGTTTCGGGCGGGAGCGCCGCCACCACGGCGTCGAGCAGCTCGCCGGTTCCCGATCCGGTCATCGAGCTGATGGTGATCGGATCGCCCAGCCCGAGGGAGTAGAATTCGTAGGCTTCGGTCTGCCGCATCGTATTGTCCACCTTATTGACTGTCAGGTGCACCGGTTTGTCCTGTCGCCGGAGCATGTTGGCCATCCGTAGGTCGAGGTCGGTGATTCCCGTCTCGACGTCCACCATGAAGATCAGTTCGTCGGCCTCTTCGATCGCCAGTTTCACCTGCCGGCAGATGGCCTGTTCGAAAACGTCCTCCGAATTGACCGTGAAACCGCCGGTGTCGATGACGGTAAACTCGCGTCCGTTCCAGTCCGTGGTTCCGTAGTGTCGGTCTCGGGTGGTGCCTTCCGTGGCGTCGACAATGGCTTGCCGCATCCCCACGAGCCGGTTGAAGAGGGTGCTTTTCCCGACGTTGGGCCGTCCGACGATGGCTACGATATTTCCCATAACGATTTTTCAGTTGTGATTATTCGGCCCGTGCGTAGCGGCTCGGGCAGGCATGTAGGCAAAGGTACGGAAAATTTCGTTATCGGCGAGGTGGATCGTAAGTCTCTGTATTTTAGGTGTATAGAAGTTTGTTATTAAAATTTTTTAAAAATTTACGAAAATAATTTTGTAATTCGAAATGGGTGTTTTACCTTTGTACCATCGATTTAGGGAGGTGGCAGTTTGGAAACAAATTGCTTCTTTTCATAAAAAGAGTTTGGGTTAGTAGCTTTCGGGGTGGTTCCCGGAAGCGGAAAGCAGGACAGGCCGTGACGGACTGTCCTGCTTTTGTTTTGTGCGCGCGTGGGGGCAGCGTCGTGAGTTCGCCCCGCCCCGGGCTTCCGCGACGCGGGCAATAATGGGCGATTGGGCGCTCTGACGGACGTCGGCTACTACGGTTACAGCTGGGCTTCCACGGTCAGCGGTACCAATGGCATGTACTTGAGTTTCGGCGTGACGTGGCTCTATCCCAGCTACGCGAACCACCGCGCCTACGGTTTTCAGTTGCGCTGCCTCTCGGAATAAACGGGCAAGAGAGCTTTCGACAGAACCGATTGGGAACTTAGAACCCGGGCTTGCCCCTTTTCATATTCTTGCGGTTCGAAGAACCGCCCGGGCCGGAGCCGGCGTAGGCCTGCAACGTCGCAGAGCTCATTTCCGGCCACGCTGGCTCCGACCCGTTTTGCGATCCCCTATTCTGTCGGGTTCGGGCTGCGCGCTCCGGGTGTGGGCCGAAGGCCCAGCGCGCAGGCCCGGCGACCCTGCGGGTCGCAAAAGCAACAACCCATTCATCGCCCAAGGCTGCCGGGTTCGGCCTGTCGCGCATCCCCCCGAGGCGCTCCGCGCCTGGGCGACAAGGCCGGCGATCCTACGAATCGCGCTACTCGCTCTCAGTTTTAGCAGTTCGCCGCCAGCGGGGGCGCAACCGAGCTTGCAAAGGTTGCGAAAATGCCATTGACTTAGCGGGTCGAAGCCTGCGGGGCCCAAAAGCAACGTCAGTTGCGGGCCTCCGCGGTCGGAGGCTTCGGCCCGC
>NZ_CAJTUJ010000102.1 GCF_910579375.1 uncultured Rikenella sp. | reverse complement strand
GCGACTCGCAGAGCTGCGCAGTCCGCCGCCCTGGCAGGCGGAGGGCTGCAACTCGTCGGAGCTCGTTGCACTCACCGCTGGCGGCGAACTGCGCGGCTCTAAAGGGTCGCAAGAGCACGACCAAAGGTAAGGTTCAGCCTAATTCTGTCGGGTTCGGGCTGCGCGCTCCCCGGGTGGGCCGAAGGCCCAGTGCGCAGGCCCGGCGGCTCGTAGAGCCGCAGAGGTACGACCAAAAGCAAAGCCCAAAGCACCGCTCCAATCCAAGCCCTCTGCTCAGCCCGGCGCGGCTCAAAAACCGTGGCCGGTTTTCGAGCCCGAAGAACAGCACGGCCCAAAGCAAAGCCCAGTTCTCCGTCCAGTGTTCGCCTCACTGCGGCTCCGCTGTCGCTCCGCCACGTTTTCGCGCGCCGGGGAAATCTTGTCAAAACGCGCCAGCGCATTTTGACGATTTCCCTCTTAAGGCTACGGCGCGCGGTCGAGCTGTGACCCGCCTGAAACTGCCCTGCGCGGGCGGCGTCCGGGTGACCCCGGCGGGACGGAGCGATACTGCGTATCGCTTAATCTGTCTGGCCCAGTTCTTCGATGCGCGCCTTGCGCGATTCATCTATATTTGGCTCACCGCCGAAATAGCTGAATCGCTTCTTCAGGCGGCGGCGCGCGGCTTTGGCTACGGGAGGGTACTACCCTTACGCCGGGCGGGCGCACCCTTCGGGTGATTTAATGGCAACCTCAGCCTAACTCTTTATTTCCCTCTTTAGGCATGGCGCTCGGTTACTTTTAAGTAATAAAGGCCGCCCGCCATGACGCGTTTGCGTCATAGCGGGCCCCGCGGGCCCGCAGTGGACAAGGGGCAGCCTCGGCCCAAACCATTCCACGTCCGATCAACTCCTTAAAACGAACCTCGCCCGAATGCTTATGCACTGAGATATAAAACAGCGCTCTCTTCCGATCCGAAGATCGAAAGAGAGCGCTGAATCATTCGTAACGCCACACGACCTGTTCCGAACGAAGCCGCCGCGAATCAAGCCGAGACGCGCTCCACCCAGACAAAACCCGGTCGCCGGACTACCGCGAAGCCTATACCCACTTCACCAGCGCGAAATCCATCCGGTGCGGCAACTTCGGATTGCGAGCGAACACCCGAATCGCCACATCATACGAACCCGCATTCTCCGGCGCCGAACTCAGTTTATAGGTCACCACGCTCCCCTCGACCGCCGTCCGTTCGAATTCGAAGGTGTTTTTAATCGAAATCTTATTGTGATCCTGTCCCTCGGTAATCTGGTCCGCGATAAGCAATTCTACGCCCACATCTTCCGGCAAAAGGCCGTCGACATCCACCCGCACCTCCAGGTTGTAAGATTCGCCCAATTTAATCGCCGTATGGCCCACGTCGAACTGTTTGAAGTCGAGCACTCGCACTTTGTCCCAATCGCGACTCACGCGCCGTTTCCAGGCCGCGATTTCGCGCGCTTCGGCGAAGTTGTCGGCAATCATCCGTTCGTGCCGGGCGAAGAGTTTCGCATAGTAGCGGTCTTCGTAGTCCTGCATCATCCGGTTGGTGGTGAACTGCGAAGCCACCTCAGCCACGCATTTCTTGATGGCCGCCACCCAGCCCACCGGCAGGTTGCTTTCGTTCCGGTTGTAGTAGAGCGGTGCGATCTGCTCTTCGATCGTCGCATAGATCAGCTCGGCATCCATTTCGTCCTGATAGCGCGGATCGTCGAAAGTCTTTTCCATCGGCAGCATCCACCCGGCCCCCTCTTTGTACCCTTCGACCCACCAGCCGTCGAGCACCGAGAAGTGAAGCACGCCGTTCATCACGGCCTTTTCGCCGCTCGTCCCCGAAGCCTCCAGCGGCCGCGTCGGGGTATTCATCCACACGTCCACCCCCTGCACCATCCGCCGGGCGAGTTCCATGTCGTAGTTCTGGAGGAAAATCACCTTGCCCAGGAACTGCGGCATTTTCGAGACTTCAACGATCTTTTTGATAAGATCCTGTCCCGCTTTGTCCGCCGGGTGAGCCTTTCCGGCAAAGACGAACTGTACGGGCCGCGTCGGGTTGTTCACGATCCGCTCCAACCGTTCGAGGTTGGTGAAGAGCAGGTGCGCCCGTTTGTAGGTAGCGAACCGTCGCGCGAAACCGATGGTCAGCACGTCGTTCTTCAGCGACTCCTGAATCTGGACGATCTGGCGCGGCGAGTCGAACCGGAACTGGATCGGGTCGGCCACGCGGCTCCGGATCTTCTTCATCAGGCGTTCCTTCAGGAAGAGACGGATGTCCCACAGCACCCGGTCGTCGATCTGGTAGACTTTATCCCAGTTCTGCTTGGAGTAGTCCCCGTTGCGGAACGATTCGCCGAAAGCGCTGTAATACAAATCCTTGAGTTTCGTCGCCGCCCAGGTCGGGAAGTGCACCCCGTTGGTCACATAGCCGATGTGGAGCTCGCAAGGCAAGTACCCCGGCCAGATGTCTTTCAGAATCTCTTTGCTCACCTCGCCGTGCAGCCAGCTCACCCCATTGACCTCCTGCGACATGTTGGAGGCGAGGACGCTCATCGAGAATTTCTCGTTCGGGTCGTTCGGATTGGTCTTCCCGAGGTTGATGAACTGCTCCCAAGTGATCTTGAGGCGGTCGGGATAGTGCGACATGTACTGCCGGATCATATCTTCCGGGAAAGCGTCATGCCCGGCCGGCACAGGCGTGTGCGTCGTGAACAAGGAGGAGGAGCGCACGCATTCCAGCGCTTCCGAGAAGCTCAGGTCGTGCCGTTCGATCAGGTCGTGCACCCGTTCGAGCCCGATAAAGGCCGCGTGCCCTTCGTTGCAATGATAGACATCGCCCTCGATCCCCAAGGTGTTGAGCAGGCGAATCCCGCCGATCCCCAGCAGGAGTTCCTGTTTGAGCCGGTTGTCCCAGTCGCCGCCATAGAGGTGGTGGGTAATCGACCGGTCTTCCGGCAGATTGAGGTCGTGGTCGGTGTCCATCAGGTAGAGCTCCGTCCGCCCCACGTCGCACCTCCATATTCTGGCAATGACTTTCCTCCCCGGGAAATTGACGGTCACGGTTTTCCAGTTCCCCTCGGCATCGCGCACGGGGGTGATCGGCAGGTTGAAGAAGTCCTGCGGTTCGTAGCTGGCCTCCTGATCCCCGGCCGCCGAGAGCCGCTGGGTGAAGTAGCCGTACCGGTACAGGAGCCCCACCCCGGTCATCGGCACGTTCTTGTCGCTCGACTCTTTGAGGTAGTCGCCGGCCAGAATCCCGAGGCCGCCGGAGTAGATTTTCAGCGTATGGTGCAGACCGTACTCCATGGAGAAGTAAGCGATTTTCGGTCTGGCATCGTGCGGTTTAGCCGCCATATAGGACTGGAAATCGGCGTAAACGGCATCCATCCGTCCGAGAAACTCCTGGTTTTCGGCCAGCTCGCGCAAGCGGGGCAAGTTGAGCCGGGCGATCAGGTCGATCGGGTTGCGGTCGACTTTGTTCCAGAGCTCCGGGTCGATCGATTCGAAGAGTCGCCGGGCAGGGTCGTTCCACGACCACCAGAGGTTCTTGGTCAGCACTTCGAGCGGGTGCAACCGTTCGGGCACCGAACTTTCGACCATCATGCGGGTCCAGTTGGGCCGGCTGTCCACCACCAGTTGGTGGCGCATATAACTGATTTGTTCATGGGTGGCACCCCCGTCGGTTTGCGGTCGGGTGTCCCGTTCTGCTGCGTTTTGCAGCGCGGCGTCGTAAAGCTCCATATAATGCGTGTAAAGATTCGACCAAAGTGCCGTCCCGGCAATCTCTCGTGCCGAGGAGCGGTGTTCGTTCATTTCGCCGTCGCCCATCGCGGCGTAGTTTCTCAAGGTGGCGGCAATGGCGTTCATCACTTCGCCGCCGTTGGCGTCGTCGCGGTGAATAACGGTCACCCCTTTATGCCCGTCGGCTGCATACTGCCGCACCCACAGGCCGAAACCGGCCAGATCGGTGGTCACCGTCGGCACCGAGAAGGCGATGCTCTCCAGCGGGGTATATCCCCACGGTTCGTAATAAGAGGGGAAGACGGTCACATCCGTCCCCACGAGCAGTTCGTAGTAGGTTTTGTTGAAAATCCCGTCGTCGCCGTTCAGATAGCACGGCACGAAAACGGTGTGCACCCGATTCCCCCGCCCCAGCAATCCCCGCGCCCGCAGGTGGTTGACGACGGGGTCGTTGTCCGGGTCGCCCAGGTAGTGGGTGGCGTTCAACGCTCCGGCATGATCCACCCCGGCGTCCCGATGTCCCGCCAACACGCCCTGCAAATCCTTCCGTGCACCGTGGTTCCAGCCGGGAACCAGGATGTAGGCCAGAATGTCCCGAGGCAGGGTGTCGTCGTTATTGAGTTCGCCGAGCGAGTCGATGAATTCGTCGATCCCTTTGTTCTTGAACTCGTACCGGCCGCCGATCGAGACGATGAGCGGATCGTTTTGCAGTTCGATTCCCAAGGTCGCCCGGGCCACGCGGATCAAGGCGTCGCGCCCCTCCCGCCGTTTGGCCTGGGCTTCGGCCCCCTCCCACACGAATCCGTTCTCGAACCCATTCGGGGTAACGGTGGTCACGTCGGTATCGAGCAGGGCCCGGCATTCGTGGGCGGTAATGGCACTGACGGTCGAAAAGCCGTCGGCCTGATGCGCTCCGACCTTCTCGATGGAGTGTTTGGCCACCACGCCGAACCGCCGGGCCATCTCGTCGCCGTTGTAGGTGTCGAGCCCGCTGTACAGCGGCAGCCCGTTCCCGGCGATGGCCCGCCCGGTCACTGTGGCATGGGTGGTAAAGACGGTCGCCACTTCCGGCATGGCTTTCTGCAGGTACAAAGCTCCCGAAACGGTTTGCCACTCGTGGAAATGGGCCACCGCCCGCTGCCGCGGCCCGAACCGATAGTTCAGAAAACTTTCGATGGCTTTCCCTGCGACGTAGCCGAAGAGGACGGGTTCGACGTAGTCCCACTGTCCGGTGATGGAATCGACCTGATAGTCTTCCCACAACGAAGCGAGCAGCTGATCTTTGCGATTGATGATCACCGAGAAATTGACGAGCACGACGATCGGGTTCCCTTTGACGTTTTTCCAGCGCCCGACGCGGACGCGGAGCCCCTCTTCCCGAGCCATCCTCCGCCAATCGCGGAACAGGTCGGGGTCTTCCTGAAATTCGGCGTTATTGCCTTCGCTGGTCAGGTCGGGCCCGATGACGATATAACGGTCGTCGCCGAATTGTTCGATGGCGGTCAGGGCTTTGGTTCCCACCACGGTGTGGATGCCGCCGACTTTGTTGCAGACTTCCCAGCTGACTTCGAAAAGCAGGTCGGGTTTCTGTCGTTGATGTTCACTCATAGGATTTCGGTCGTTGATTGCCTTTGCGATCGTTGTCCGATGCGTATTTCCGACATACGCAACGTGCCAAAGATAGTGTTTTTAGTCATTCTGACAAAAATGCGCTACGGGCGGTTCAACGCACGATATTCGGGTAATAGCGGATTTCCGGCCGGGTGCCGGGATGTTCGGAAAGGATAACGGCGGCGATATCGATCTGTATCTCGTCCACGATGCCGGAACAGGCCAGATACCGTTCGGCTGCGGCGGCGATGCGGCGTGCTTTGGCGGGGGTAACGGCGGTCTCGGGTGCGAAATCGACGTACTGACAGCGGTCTCCGGTACGGGTTTTGACTTCGATGAAGTGGTAGCGGCGGTCTGCCGACCGGGCGATCAGGTCGATATCGGTGGCTCCTCTTCCTGCGCGAGGATCGCGCCATCGCCGTTCGAGAATCTCCCAGCCGCAGGCGATCAGGTAGTCGGCTATGAGGTTTTCTCCGGCGATTCCGGTGTCGAGGTGCGAGGTATCTGCCATTCGAAGGAGGATTAGATCCCGGTGTTTTTAGTTTTGAGGGAGGGATGCCGGGATAAGAAGAGGTGCTGCTTGGGGTAAAGCGACTGGTTCGTGGGGTAATTCAGGGTAGAGGCGGCCGTAGGGCAGAGGCGCCGATTCGAGTGCCGCGCGGCCCGCCCCGGGCCTCCGCGGCGGCGAGGAGGGCTTCTTATGGCACACCGGAAACGGCGGATACAGCTACTCTGCCTCGACGAACCAACAATCGGGTTTATATTTGCGCTTCATGATGAATGCATCTCAACCCAGCCACTCGTACCACAGTGCCGACGGTTTCCAGTTGCGTTGCCTCTCGGAATAAACGCGCCCACAGGGCGTTTTACTGCCAGCCTCTACCCCAAATATTAGACAGCCTCTACCCTACTTTTGAGTTGAATCCTGCGGTTCGAAGAACCGCCCGGGTTGAAGCCTCCCCAGCGGAGGCCTGCAACGCCGCGGTGCTCGTTTTCGGCCACGCTGGCTCCGACCCGAATCACAAAAGCACACCCCTGTAAGCGGGCCGGACGCACGGGAGGGACGACAACTCTCGACGCGCGAGCGGCGTGTTGCGGGCCGCCCGTGGGCAGGCGTCCGGCCCGCGCGACCCAAAGGGTCGCAAGAGTTTCGCCCAAACCACCGCCCTATTCTCGGAAGTTCGTCCTCAGCGCGCCCCCCCCACGCACCGGTGCCTTCGGGCACTCCGATTGGGCAGCCTCTACCCCAATATGAGGACGGCGATTCCTCACGGAATCGCGCTACTCGCTCTCAGGTCTTAGCTGTTCGCCGCCAGCGGTGAGTGCAACGAGCTCCGACGAGTTGCAGTCCGCCGCGTAGGGTGGCGGCGAACTGCGCGGCTCTAAAGGGTCGCAAGAGCACGACCAAAGGTAAGGTTCAGCCTAATTCTGTCGGGTTCGGGCTGCGCGCTCCCCGGGTGGGCCGAAGGCCCAG
>NZ_CAJTUJ010000101.1 GCF_910579375.1 uncultured Rikenella sp. | reverse complement strand
GTTACCTCACCGACTAGCTAATGTCACGCATGTCTATCTTATGCCGATAAATCTTTTATGCCCGAAAGATGCCTCTCTGACACTTATGGAGTATTAGGCCGAATTTCTTCGGGTTATCCTCCTGCATAAGGCAAGTTACATACGCGTTACGCACCCGTGCGCCGGTCGCCATCATAGATTGCAAGCAATCCATATGCTGCCCCTCGACTTGCATGTGTTAGGCCTGCCGCTAGCGTTTATCCTGAGCCAGGATCAAACTCTCCATTGTAAAAAATGAAAATTTTCTGACGATTATACCTCTCGGGAAACTTATCTGAAATATCTGCGGTATTCCTAAAAACACCCTCAGACATCCAAACCTTGCCCCGAGCGGCGGAAAGCATCTGACGACACCCTCCGAACCGTCTCCTGTGCTCCGGTTTCTTTTCTACCTGTTTCTTTTATTGACTAAGCTTTCTTTTCCCACCTATCTCTAGGCGGTGAGCCATTACTGGCTCCTAAACTTGTACTACAACTGCAATACTTCAATGAACTTTTGCGGGTGCAAAGATAAGGACTTCTTTTCCTATTCTCCAAATATTTTCAAAATTATTTTTGGATTTTCTTTGCTATCCGCCCCTATCTGACTGTAAATCAGCCGATCTTCGACCTAAAAATTTCGCCGCTACAAGTGTCGCTTACACATGGGCGGCGACGAAATCGCCCACTTCGGTGGTCGAATAGGCTTTTTGCCCTGTTGTGGAGGGATCGATCAGGTCTTCGGTCACGACTCCGTCGGCAATGGCTTGTTCGACGGCGGCGCGAACGGCGGCTCCTTCTTGCGCGAGTCCGACGTGTTCGAGCAGCATGGCGGCGCTCAATATGGTGGCCATCGGGTTGGCGATGTTCTTGCCGGCTGCCTGCGGATAGGAGCCGTGAATGGGCTCGAACAGAGCGACTTCGGCCCCCAGCGATGCGGAGGGGAGGAGCCCCAGGGAGCCGCTGATGACGCTGGATTCGTCGGTCAGGATATCGCCGAAGAGGTTTTCGGTGACTAACACGTCGAAGTAGGTCGGGCGCTGGATGATCTGCATGGCGGCGTTGTCCACGAACATGTAATCGACTTGTACGTCAGGATATTGCGGGGCCATCTCTTTGGCGATCTGACGCCACAGACGCGAGGTGGCGATGACGTTGGCTTTGTCAACGACGGTGAGTAGTTTGCGCCGTTTCCGGGCTTGTTCGAAGGCGACTTTCAGGATGCGTTCGATCTCTTCGCGGGAGTAAACGCAGGTGTCATAGGCTACATTCCCGTCTTCGCTCCGCCCTTGGGGACGACCGAAGTACATCCCGCCGGTCAGTTCGCGGATGCACACGAAATCTGCGCCTTTGACCCGCTCTGCTTTCAGGGGCGAGCGTTCCACGAGGGAGTCGAAAACGACCAGCGGGCGCACGTTGGCGAACAGGCCCAAGGATTTGCGCATCCGCAGCAATCCCTGCTCGGGACGCACTTTGGCGGAGGGGTCGTTGTCGTATTTGGGGTCGCCGATGGCGCCGAAGAGTACGATTCCGGCTTCCTGGCAGATCCGGTGGGTCTCGGCGGGGTAGGGATCGCCGGTGACGTCGATGGCACAGGCGCCGACGAGGCCTTTCCGATAGGTAAAGGTATGCCCGTACTTGGCGCCGACGGCGTCGAGGACTTTCACGGCTTCGCCGACGATCTCGGGCCCGATGCCGTCGCCGGGCAAGAGGGCGATGTTCAGGTTCATGGGTATCTGGTTGTTATGTTTCTTTAATTTATTTTCGTAAATCCGCCGCCCCGGGCTACCGCCATCAGGATACGGGTATGTCGGGCAGCCTCGGCAGCTATGGTTACAGCTGGTCTTCGGGGGTCAGCAATACTGAAGGCATCATCTTGAATTTCCGTATGACATGGCTCTATCCCAGCAACCCGGTCAACCGTGGCTACGGTTTTCAGTTGCGTTGCCTCTCGGAATAAACGGACGCACAGCGTCTTTTACTGGCAGCCTCTACCCTACTTTTTTGTTTGACGTTGGCGGCCGAAGCCTGCGGGGCCTACAGCAACGTGAGTTGCGGGCCTCCGCGACGGGAGGCTTCGGCCCGCGCGACTCTACGAGTCGTAAGAGCAAAGCCCATTCGTCGCCCCATTCTGTTGGTTTCGGCCTTGTCGCTTTTAGTTTAAGCGGGTCGCCGCCAGCGGTGAGCGCAACGAGCTCCGCTGGTGCTGCTCGGCACTCAAAAGCTGGGAGTGTCTACTCCTAAACGTCGCCCGCGGCAATTCTTGCCGGATTGGCCGAGTGCCAACCGGCAGAATATGCCATCTTAGGCGGGAGGGCGCGCCCACAGGGCGTTTTACTGGCCGCCTCTACCCGATTCTCTGTTTCGCGCGCCTGGGGAAATCTTGTCAAAACGCACAAGTGCATTTTGACGATTTCCCTCTTTTGGCGGGGCGCGCGGCTTTGACTACAGGAGGAGACTGCCCTCGGGCCGGGCAGGCCCCACGTCCCGTGGACGGGAAATGCTGCGCATTTCCACTGGCAGCCTCAACTCCATTCTCTGCACGCGCCTGCACAACTTGCCTACCCTCGCTGCTCGATCTTGTTCAACATCTTCACGGTCGCCTTGATGGCGGCAATGGTCTGGTCGGCATCCAACCCTCGGGTCTTGAACCGTACGCCGCTCTGTTCCCACGTAATCAAGGTCTGTACGAACGCGTCTGTCCGGCCTCCCGGAGGAATGCTCACGGAATAGTCGGCCAGAATCGGAAACTCGCGACCGAGCTGCTCGCGGTAAATCGCCCGGACGGCCGACACGAACGCATCGTACTGACCGTCCCCGGCCGAGGTCTGCTGGTAGCTCTGGCCATGAATCTCCATCTTCACCGTGGCCACCGGACGCAGCCCCTGAGCCACCGAAAGCGAATAGTTCAGAATCCGCACCGCATCCTGCTCGCCGTCTCCCGAATTGCCCAGCAAGTCCGAAACGATATACGGCAAATCCTCGGCGGTCACAATCTCTTTCCGGTCGCCGAGCTCCACGATGTATTGCGTCACGCGGGTCATGGATGCCTCATCGAGTTCGATTCCCAGCAGCTCCAGATTCTTACGGATGTTGGCTTTGCCGGAGCTCTTCCCCAAGGCATACTGCCGCGTCCGCCCGAAACGCTCCGGAAGCAGGTCGTTGAAATAGAGGTTGTTCTTATTGTCCCCGTCGGCGTGAATCCCGGCGCACTGGGTAAAGACGTTCTCGCCGATGACCGGCTTATTGGCCGGAATCCGAATGCCCGAATAACTTTCGACCACCGTGGAGACATGGTTCGTCCGCGCTTCGTCGATCCCCATTTCGGCGTTCAAATGGTCATGCAAGGCAGCGATAACGGAAGAGAGCGGTGCGTTTCCGGCCCGTTCGCCCAGCCCGTTGACGGTCGCGTGCACGCCCTGTATCCCCGCTTTCACTGCCGCCACGGTATTGGCCACCGCAAGGTCGTAATCGTTATGGGCATGGAAATCGAACCGCAAATCCGGATACCGCTCGACCATAGCCCGGCAAGCTTCGTCGCATTCCCACGGTTCGAAAACACCCAAGGTGTCGGGCAGCATGAACCGCCGAATGGGCAGATCCCGCAAGGCGTCCACCATACGATATACGTACTCGCGCGAGTGGCGCATCCCGTTCGACCAATCTTCGAGGTAGAGATTGACGGCGATCCCCCGCTCCGTGGCCGCCGTCACGTCACGACGAATGTCTTCGACATGCTGGTCGAGAGTTTTCCGCAACTGGTACTTGCAATGTTTCTCAGAGCCTTTGGTCAGCAGATTGACGACGCGGCCGCCGCAGGCGGCGATCCAGTCGAGCGATACGCCTCCGTCCACAAAACCGAGCACTTCGATCCGATCGAGGTACCCATTCTTCGTCGCCCACTCCATAATCCGGCTCACGGCCTGCCGCTCGCCTTCGCTCACCCGGGCGGAGGCGATTTCGATGCGGTCCACCTTGATGTCGGTCAGCAGTAACCGCGCCAAGCTGAGTTTCTCCTGCGGCGCGAAGGAGACGCCGGAGGTCTGCTCGCCGTCGCGCAGGGTGGTGTCCATGATCTCGACTCTGGGCATGGGTTTCGGGTTCAATGGGTTTGAAAATCGGACTATGCGCGGGTCTGTTCGTAGCGCGCCACTTCGGGCCGAAGGGTCACGAGGTAGTCTACGTCGTCGTACCCGTTCAACAGGCACTCTTTCTTATACCCGTCGATGGCGAACGACTCGCTGGCGCCCGTTGTATTATTTGTGATGGTCTGGTTTTCGAGATCGACGGTGAATTGCGCCCGGTTGTCTTTCTCGATGGTGGCAAAAATCCCGGCCAAAAACTCGGGACTCACCTGGATGGGCAACAAACCGTTGTTCAGAGCATTATTCCGGAAAATGTCGGCGAAAAAGCTGCTCACCACAACCCGAAACCCATAATCGTAAATCGCCCATGCGGCATGTTCGCGCGATGACCCGCACCCGAAGTTATAACCGGCGACGAGAATCGTCCCTTCATATTTGGCCTTGTCATTCACCGGAAATTCGGGAATCAGCCGGTTATCCTTGGTATACCGCCAGTCACGGAACAAATTGTCACCGAACCCTTTACGCTCGGTGGCTTTCAAAAACCGGGCGGGGATGATCTGGTCGGTGTCTATATTCTCGATGTTCACGGGCACGGCGCCGGATACGATCTTCACGAATTTTTCTCTTGCCATCTGTCTGATTAATATAACTTGTTCGATTACTGTGTTTGCCCGGGAGGGTACTGTTCTTTTTAACTTCGCTCCGCTCGTTTTCCTCCTCGCCGCTCGGCAATTGGCAAACTACGTTTGCATTGCACTCGCTGGCAGCGTCGGTTGTGAACAAAAAGAACCAAAAAAACTTTAGATGGATGCTTGCGCATCCTAAAGCTGCCGGCGACCCAACTCTCGGACTGTTCGTTGGGCTGTGGTTTTCCGGCGCGGGCGCATTAGGGTAATACCTGCATTATATGCGCCCCGCCGAGAAAACCCAGCCCGACAGACTTACGAAGAATGAGGACTGCGGAGCCTAAGGCATAGCGTAGCTATCATGAAAGTCTTTTGGGTACCTTTTCTTCAGAAAAGGTACAGTTCCATGCGGGTAGACACGGTAAACGAACGATTATTTTACAAAAAGTTCACGTGGGTCGGTAATGCGTCCCGTGATCGCCGCAGCCGCAGCGACTAAAGGACTCGCCAAAAGCGTCCGCGCTCCCGGTCCCTGACGCCCTTCGAAATTACGGTTCGACGTCGAGACCGCATATTTCCCCGCCGGCACCTTGTCGGCATTCATCGCCAGACAAGCGGAACAGCCCGGCTGCCGAAGCTCGAAGCCCGCTTCGTGGAGGATATCCAGTAAGCCCTCCTCGCGCACCAGCCGTTCCACGATGTGCGAGCCCGGCACCAGCCACGCCACCACATTGTCGGCCTTTTTGTGCCCCTTGACCGCATGGGCGAACAGCCGGAAATCCTCGATCCGCCCGTTGGTGCAGCTCCCCAGAAACACATAGTCCACCGGTTTGCCGAGCATCGCCTCGCCTGCCTTGAAATCCATGTATTCCAACGCCTTGACGTCCGATTCCGATGCCGGCGCAGGAATGACGCCCGTAATCGGCAACCCCATCCCCGGATTCGTCCCGTAGGTAATCATCGGCTGGATATCCGCCGCATCGAACCGGTACTCCTTGTCGAACACCGCATCCGGATCGCTGTACAAAGTCTTCCAATACGTCACTGCGCGATCCCAGTCACCGTTTTCGACCGATGGGGCATGTTCGCGCCCCTTGACGTATTCGAATGTCGTTTCATCCGGCGCCACAATCCCCCCTCTGGCCCCGCACTCGATACTCATGTTGCAGAGCGTCATCCGCCCTTCCATCGAAAGGCTTCGTATCGCCGAGCCGGCAAACTCGATGAAGTGTCCCGTTCCGCCTGCCGCCGTAATCTGCGAAATGATGTAAAGCGCCACATCCTTGGCAGTCACCCCCTCGCCGAGTTGTCCCTCGACGGTGATCCGCATCTTCTTGGGTTTCGGCTGCATGATGCACTGCGAGGCGAAGACCATCTCGACTTCCGACGTCCCGATCCCGAACGCCACGGCCCCGAATGCCCCGTGCGTCGAGGTATGGCTGTCGCCGCACACGATGGTCATCCCGGGCTGGGTAAAGCCGTATTCCGGCCCGATAATATGCACGATCCCGTTTTTCGGATGGTTCAGCCCGTAGTAATTAGCGATCCCAAACTCTTTGCAGTTCTTGTCCAGTTGGTCGAGCTGGGTTTTCGACTCGCCCGGTTCGAGCGGTTTGTCCTGATTGAGCGTGGGCGTATTATGGTCTGCGGTCGCGGTGGTCTGATCTGGGCGGAAAATCCCGATTCCCCGCGCTCGCAATCCGCCGAATGCAACCGGCGAGGTCACTTCGTGGATATAGTGCCGGTCGATATAGAGCACCGACCGCCCTCCGTCGAGCTGCCGCACGACGTGGGCGTCCCAAACTTTATCGAACAGTGTTTGTCCCATTCTATATACTTGATTTATTGTCTTTTGAACGTTTTCTTCGACTTTGAGGTCGTCATCTCTTTTGCGCGAGACGAACACACAAAAGTATTTTGATGCTTTGTTCGCGCGCCTGGGGCTACATGCTCGGGCCGCGCAGGCCCGAGGGCCCGCGGTGGGCAATAAACTGTGTCGGCCCAATTCTGTTCGCGCGCCTTGGGAAATCTTGTCAAAACGTGCCAGCACATTTTGACGATTTCCCTTTTAAGGCGACGGCGCGCGGTCGAGCTTTGACCCGCCTAAAACTGGCCTCGGGCCGGCCGGGCCCCACGTCCCG
>NZ_CAJTUJ010000100.1 GCF_910579375.1 uncultured Rikenella sp. | reverse complement strand
TCTTTTCGCGCGCTGGCGGAAATCTTATTCAAACGCACATCATGCGTTTGAATGATTTCCTACTCCAGCTGTCGCGCGCGGGTCGAGTCCTGCCCCGCCTCAAACGGTTCTTTCTGTGAACAGAAAGAACCAAAGAACCGACGCTGCCAGCGAGGGCAATGCAAACGTAGTTTGCAAATGCCGAGCGGCGAGGAGGAGCCGAGTAGCGTTCCGAGAGCAGAGACCGTTTACGGGCTATGCAGAAGTAGCACGAGGAAGACGAAGACAACGCGTAGCCAAACTTTAGACGGATGCTTGCGCACCCTCAAGCTGCCGGCGGCCCCATCCATTCGGCAAACGCTGCCGACAGCCCAAACCAACGAACCATAGCTCTCTTCGTCCGCATCCGCCGAAGGCCTCGTCAATCGAAAAAACTACAAACAAAAAAGGTGTTCATTTCCTAAAACAGGAAACAGACACCTTTTTTTGATTTTGAAAGCTCGGAGACGGTAATACTCAACCGCTTTACAATATCGTCAGAACATAATCGGAAGGAGCCTACCCCAAGGAAGAGAAGCCTCTCCGGCAACATCCGAACTACTCAGCCGAAGCTTCAGCCGTTACCGACACGGCCACTTCCGCTTTGATATCCTTGTAGATCTTGACCGTAGCTTTGTATTCGCCGATCTGCTTGATCGCATCGACCTTGACGTGACGTTTGTCGATCGAGAAGCCCTTCGCTTCGATCGCATCGGCCACCTGTGCCGCCGTCACCGACCCGAAGATCTTACCGCCTTCGGCCACCTTCACAGCGATAGCTACCGCTACCCCGTTCAGTTTATCGGCCACAGCCTGAGCGTCGGCCACCATCTTCGCCTCCTTGTGCGCCTGCTGTTTGATTTTTTCAGCCAGCACCTTCTTAGCCGAAGCGGTCGCAGCCGCCGCATATCCTTGCGGAATGAGGTAGTTGTTGGCATACCCCGGCCGCACGTTTACGATCTGATCCTTATTGCCGAGGTTATCGACGTCTTGTTTCAGTATGATTTCCATAATGTATTCTCTGCTCCTCGGTTAGGGGTTATTTCAACAAGTCGGTTACGAACGGCAGGATAGCCAAGTGCCGTGCCCGTTTCACCGCCGTAGCCACTTTTTTCTGGAACTTCTGCGAAGTCCCGGTCAGCCGGCGGGGCAGAATTTTCCCCTGTTCGTTCAGGAACTTTTTGAGGAATTCGGCGTCTTTGTAATCGACGTATTTGATCCCGGCTTTCTTGAACCGGCAATATTTTTTCTTCTTGACCTCAACGGATACCGGGTTGAGGTAACGGATTTCGGATTGGGGTGCTGCCATGATTACTCTTGAGTTTTAGCTGCGTTGATGTTTCTGCGTTTTTCGGCATATTCGGCCGCGTACTTGTCCTGTTTGAAAGTCAGGAAACGGATGACGCGTTCGTCGCGACGGTACTGGGTTTCGAGCACGTCGATCAGTTTGCCTTCGCCTTCGAACTCGATCAGGGTGTAGAACCCGGTGGTCTTTTTCTGGATCGGATAGGCGAGCTTACGCAAACCCCACTCTTCGGTGTAGTTCACTTTGCCGCCGTTCTCGGTGATGACACCCTGGAATTTGCCGACCAGCTCTTTCAACTGTGCGTCCGAAAGAACGGGAGTCGCAATGAAAACGGTTTCGTAACGGTTCATAAGTTGTCCGTAAAGAAATGATGAATAATGAGTTGTTTCGTCGCACCCGTCAACAGAGCGCGTTTCGAGCCGCAAAGGTAGCTTTTTTTTCGGGATGTACAAACCGGCGGGACGATTTTTGCCGACGGACACCGGGGCGATCGGAAGCGGACTCGCCAGCCGGAAGAGTCAGGAGAGGAGAATAATAACTCAAAACGTCCGATTTGTAACATTATGAATGCAAAGACAAAACATTTCGGCTTTTTTTCGAATTATATTTGTGTTCTTTGTAGCGGGAGATTTATTTTGTATTTATCATTATCGTCCATTGTATGTCGGAGCAAACCAAGAACAATAAGGCGGAACGTGCGTCGTCGTTGTGGCAGTTCGTGACCCACTCCGCTTCCGGCCCCCAGTCTCTGGAGCTGACCCGAAACCTGCTCGGCGTGGTAGAGAGCGGGACGAAAGTCGTCCATTATGCCGGGGAGAGCTATCGAATCGGCGACAAGGAGCTTTTCCTGCTGGCGCCGGGGAAACATTACGTCGAAAACCTGCCGGCCCGGAACGGGCCGTATAAGGAGACCTGCCTCGCGTTCGACAACCAGGAGATGGCGGGAGCCTTGTCGGCGCTCGTGACCTTGTACGGGATGGAGCTGGAGCTGCCGGAGGCGGCGCAGGCCGATCTGACGCTGGGACACGTCAGCACGCGGCTGTGGCCGGAGATGCGGCTGTTGTTCGATTCGCTGATGCCGTATATGGACACGGACTACCTGACGTCGCATCCGCAGCTGATGCGCCTCAAACTGGCCGAATTCGCCTACATGGTGGTGGCGCACAAGGAACACGGGTTGCAGTACAAACTGCTGCGGTGCGTCGAGCGGCTGGCCGACCCGTTCGAGAGCATCATCCGGAACTCGATCTTCGAAGACCTCTCGATCAGCGAGCTGGCGCAGCGGACCAACAAGAGCCTGACCTCGTTCAAGAACGACTTCCTGCGGATATTCGGCATGACGCCGCACCGGTGGATTCTGAAACAGCGGCTATTGCATGCGCGGTTAGAGGTGGTATCGACCACCAAACCGATCGCACAGATCGGGTACGAGTGCAAGTTCGACAACATCTCGCACTTCATCAAGCTCTTCAAGCGGGAGTTCCAGATCACGCCGCTCTCGCTCCGGCAGGAGTATCGCCAGTCGGCGGGGATGGCGGGAGAGGCGTAAAGACTATTCGACGGCAACACCGGCGGAATACGCAAAGGGGCAGGATGGTTTTCATCCTGCCCCCTTTTTGTTCCTGCCTTTTTTTGTGCGTTAAGCCACGCTGGCGAAAAACCCGCCTATACCGTCAGGTCGAGTTCGTCCCGCAATTTGAGAATATTCGGATTGAGGCGCACCAGATACTGCAACTTATCTTCCGTCGAAACCGGTTTGTACTCCTGCTGCACCTCGGTCACGACGACCGTCACCGTCGCCGCCGCTCCGGTCAGCTGGCGCAGGTCGCGCTCGATCTCCCACTTGGCCTGGTTGATCTCGTCGGCCAGCACTTCGTTCGGCACGGAGACGAGCACTTCGCTCCCGCGAATCTGTCGGGCCGTCAGCGCCGTCGCCAACCGAGGTCGTTGCCGCTCCATCCAAAGCCGCAGCAAGTCATCGTATTTTTCAGTAATCACCCTCTCTGCCTCCCCCGGCGTCACCTCACGAACAGAGCCCCCCTCCTCTCGTGGCGCCACCTCGGCCGATGCCACCGCCCCTTCGGTCGCCCCTCCTCCTGCCGCAGCCTGTAAATTCGTGATCGACACTCCCGTAATCGATCGTCCCGCCGCCCGTCCCGGCTCCGGCTGCGCCACAGGTCTCGTCGCCTGCGCCGAAACCGGAGAGGTCGTCGCAGCCGGTGCAGACCGCCCCACCGCTTCCCGCACCGGTTCCGATTTCGGCTCCGGTGTCGGTGTCGATTCGGAAGGAGTCGCTGCCGTTCCCTCCGGCACCGTCCGCGCCGCCGGCACGGCAGGATTCACCACCGTCGCCCCACCCCCGCCATTCGAAATCGCCGGCATGGGATACCGCCCCACTCCTGCCACCAGCACCAGAGCATCCGCCTCCGAATCTCCGCCCGCCTCAGCACCTACGGTGTCATCTTTTTTTTTTAGCCCTCCCAACCCGCACAACTTGATCAACGCCAATTCGGCATGCAACCGCCGATTGGTCGCCGTCCGATAGCCGGTATCGACTTGAGTCAACAGGTTGATAGCATTAAACAGGAAGCCCGTATCGCACCCCTCCGCATTCGCCTGCGCCCGGTACCGCTCGGCCACCTGACCGGTCACCTCCAGCAACCCGGCCGTCTGCGGATTCTTGCACATCAACAAATCGCGCATATGCCCGTTGAGCCCGGCGATAAAAAGCTGCCCTTCGAATCCCCGCCGCAACACGCCGTCGAACAAGGTGAGCAGCTCGGCATAGTTTCCCGCCAGAATCAGATCCGTCGCCGCGAAATAGGTATTATAATCCAGTACGTTCAAACTCTCGGCCACCTTGTCGCCCGTGAGTTGCGTCCCGCAGAACGAAACGACGCGGTCGAACATCGACAGCGCATCCCGCATCCCGCCGTCGGCCCGCTGGGCGATCACGTGCAGCGCTTCGTCGTCATAGGTCACCCCCTCCTGGCCGGCAATATACTGGAGATACTGCACGGTATCCTCGACCCGTATCCGGTTGAAGTCGTAGCACTGGCACCGTGATAAGATGGTGGGCAGGATCTTGTGTTTCTCGGTCGTGGCCAGAATGAAGATCGCATAATGCGGCGGCTCTTCCAAAGTTTTCAGAAAGGCGTTGAAGGCGTTGGCCGACAACATGTGCACCTCGTCGATGATATAGACGCTGTAGCGCCCCACCTGCGGCGGTATGCGCACTTTTTCGGTCAGCGCCCGAATGTCTTCCACCGAGTTATTGGAGGCGGCGTCGAGTTCGTGGATCGAAAACGACCGCCCTTCGTTGAAAGCCCGGCACGACTCGCACTCTCCGCACGCCTCATGCTCCGATGTCGGGTTCAGGCAGTTGATGGCTTTGGCGAAAATCCGCGCACAGGTGGTCTTCCCCACCCCCCGAGGCCCGGTGAAGAGGTAGGCGTGCGCCAGCTGTCCCCGCGCAATGGCGTTCCGCAGGGTCTCGGTAATATGAGCCTGACCGACGACGCTGCGAAAGGTGGCGGGACGGTATTTTCGAGCTGATACGACGAATGATTCCATCATTCTACAAAGATAATAAATGCACTTCGCATTCCAAACCTCTTTTCTCTTATACCATTCCTGTCCTGGAGTGAACTGTTCTCTTTGTGAACAAAGAGAACCAGAAAACCGACGCAGCAACCGAGCGCCATCAAACTTGTTTGAATGGCCGAGGTGCAAGGAGGAAGGCGTAGCCAAACTTTAGACGGATGCTCACGCATCCTAAAGCTGCCGGCAGCCCAAATCTCGGTTTGTTCGTTGGGCTGTGGTTTTCCGGCGTGGGCGCATTGGGGTAATACTCGCATTATAGCGCCC
Source organism: uncultured Rikenella sp. (assembly GCF_910579375.1). Lineage (GTDB taxonomy): Bacteria > Bacteroidota > Bacteroidia > Bacteroidales > Rikenellaceae > Rikenella. The sequence goes on along the minus strand of NZ_CAJTUJ010000100.1, from coordinate 1,695 downwards.
CGCCGAAAACCCAGCCCGACAGACTCACGAAGACTGAGGACTGCGGAGCCTAAGGAGTAGCGTAGCTATCACGAAAGTCTTTTGGGTACCTTTTCTTCAGAACCGAGTAGCGTTCCGAGAGCAGAGACCGCTTGCGGGATTTGCCGAGGTAGCACGAGGAAGACGAAGTCAAAAGGTACGGTTCCAGCCGGCACAGAAAAAAGAATACGAGAGAGGTTGTATGCAAATCGCATGTACATCATATCCCGTTATTTTGCCACAAAACGGTTTAATAAAAACGGATATAGCCATGTACAAGTATGCCAAAGACGGCGTTACCGTATCCTCGGTACTCGACACCCGCCGCGCCAAGAAGAACGGACTCTTTCCCGTCAAAATCCAGGTCGCCTACAAGCGCGTCCAGAAATACTACCCCACCGGGAAAGAGCTCGACACCGCCGAGTGGAAACGCCTGCTCCGCACCCGCAGCGGCTACCTGCTCGAAGTGCGCCGCGACATCGGCAGCTCCTTCGACCGCATCAAGCGGCACGTTCAGGAGCTGACCGAAAAAGAGCCCTTCTCGTTCGACGCCCTCAACCGGCTCCTCAGTCGTGGCAAGGGCGACACCCTGAACAGCCTCTTCCGCCATCGGATCAGCCGCCTGACCGCCGAACAACGAGTCGGCAACATGCTCTGGTACGACAACGTCTTCAAATCGATCAAACGGTTCTCCAGCCGAGCGATTCCGCTCACAGCCGTGACGGTCGTCTGGCTGCGCCGCTACGAGAAATTCCTGCTCGGCGAACAGAAAAGTCCCGTGACCATCTGCATGCACATGCGCGCGATCCGCGCCCTGCTGAACGAAGCCCGCAAAAACGGCAACCTGCTCGACACCCAATACCCGTTCGGGCAGGGAAAATTCGAAATCCAGGAGGGCGAGGGCCGCAAAATCGCCCTGAATCTCCGCCAAATCAAACAGATCGTCGATTTTTCGAACGGCAATCCGACTACGGCTCACTATCGCGACCTGTGGTTTTTCATCTACCTCTGCAACGGGATCAACGTAGCCGACCTCATCCGGCTCAAATATGCCGACATCATCGACGGCGAAATCTGTTTCGTTCGCCAAAAGACAGCCCGCACCACCAAAACCCGCAAAGAGATCCGAGCGATCATTACTCCCGAGATGCGCGCGATCCTCAGCCAGTGGGGCAATCCGCCCTCCCCGGAGAACTTCCTGTTCCCTTTCCTGAACGGCCATGAGAATGCGATGGAGCTGAAAATCAAGACACAGAACCTCACCCGCCAGATCAACCGCCACATGCACCAAATCGGTCTGGCATTGGGCATCGGGCCGATTTCGACCTACACGGCACGTCACTCGTTCGCCACCATCCTCAAACGTCAGGGGGCCAACATCAGCTACATTTCCGAATCACTGGGCCACAGCAACCTAAGGACGACGGCCTGCTATCTGGCAGGGTTCGAGAAAGACGAGCGGATCAAAAACGCGCGCCTGCTGACCGACTTCAAGAAATCCAAGAAATGACGCCCCCACATGAAACGAACATTCGACTCCATCCGAGCGACCAATATGTAAATTGTATGTACGTCCCCAAAATCGGTTTTCAACAACCTCCTGATCTTTTGAATGTTCACTCCGAATTTTCACCTCCTTGCCTCTGTTTTGCAGACAGAGGCGGTGACGGTGACGGC
>NZ_CAJTUJ010000099.1 GCF_910579375.1 uncultured Rikenella sp. | reverse complement strand
TCGTGAATCTGTCGGGCTGGGTTTTCTCGGCGAGCGCGCTTAGGGTATCATGCCCAATTATTTAGCGCGCTGCGCCGGAAAACCACAGCCCAACGAACCAACCGAGACTTAGGCCGTCGGCAGCTGGAGGATGCGCAAGCATCCGTCGAAAGTCTTTTTGGTTCTTTTTCTTCAGAAAAAGAACAGCACCATACAGGGCAAAGACAGATAAAACTTATTGATTATGTTTCCCATTTTGCAAGAATCGCCCCTTTTCCGCGGTTTAGACGAACAGACCATCACCGACCTGCTGTCCCGCTCCGCCTACACCACCGAGACCTATGCCGAAAACGCCCCCATCGCCCGGCGAGACACCGCTTACTCCGGCCTGATGATTATCCTGCGCGGTTCCGTGCGCGGCGAAGTGACCGACGCCGTCGGCCGGAGACGCGTAATCGACAACATCCCCGCCCCGCAGCTCATCGCCCCCGCGTTTCTGTTCGGCGGCTACAACCGGCTTCCGATCGACGTGACCGCCAATGAAAACGGCACCGAAATCATGACCCTCCACCGAGGCGCCCTGTTCGAAATGATGCAGGAAAACACCGTCGTGCTGTCGAACTTCATCGACATCATCTCGAACCGGGCCAACTACTTCTCGCGGAAGATCTACGCCCTCTCCGTCCTGATGCTGACCGAGAAAGTGGCGGCGTTATTGCTCTCCTCCGTGTCGGCCAGCGAGGGAGAGACCGTCCCCCTTCGGTTTGAAAAGATGGCCGACGAACTGGACATCACCCGGAATGCGCTGGAGCAGACCTTGGGCGAACTTGCCAAACGGGGCACCATCGAGCTGGCGGAAAATGCGATCGTAATTCGCAACCGGCGGGCTTTGGAAGCGATGGTGGCACCGCAATAGCGGCTTTTACATCGCCTCAATACGCCTTTCGCCCCGGACTCTGCGCTTATTGTGCCGCAGAGTCCGGGGCGATCTTTATCCGCTAACAGCGATTAGATAAACGGATCCACCAAACCACCCTGAGCTCGTTTTTCCCACGCATCGAACAACGCGCCGAGCTCCGTTTCCGACGTCGATACGTTCATGTTCAGCAACTCTGTATAGATGTATTTCAAAGTTTCCATACACGGCGTCGGATTGTGAACATAAGGCGAAGTATTCATCCCGTGGACGATCTGGATCGGAGGGAGATAGGAATAATAATTCAATATTTCTGTTTTCGTCTGTATATCGACATAGGAATCCAGCACCGGATGCAACCCCTCGGCCAACGACGAGAGATCGCGCGACAAAACAAAACCTTTGACGTAGCGAATAAAATGGTTTCGCATTTTGGCGCGAGCCTCGGCCCGGACGGCAGATTGAAGAGCACCATCCTCCAACACATACATCCCATGTATATATTCGTTCCCCTGGTACCGATAATCCCTGTCGATCATCTGGTCGGTCAATTTCATCATCCGTATCAGATCAGAGGAGTAGCGTGAGCCGAAAAACTCATCGAACATCGCCGAATGGGCCGTCACCGGGTCATGAACGGGAACCGGCGTGTCTGACTTATCCGCGCTGAACAAATGGATGCAGACCAATTCGCCGCAAATCTTACAAACCGCCGGTGTAAAGTTGTTTCCGCAGGTACACGTAACAGTCATCCCACCAGTACCCTTGAAACGTCGCCCGCAGGTGCCGCAACGAGCACAAATACATTCGGATTTTTCCCAAGGCTCATTTTTAGGATCATATTTTCCACACAATAAACAATGTTTCCCCATATCATTAGGATTCGCACAATCTGATTCTCCACAGATATTACACCACCCCGCTTTTGTAATCACTATAGAGGATATGGAGTTAATTTGGTATGGATATAAAATCGTATTCCCCACCACCGCACCGATCTCCGCCCAATCGGCACCCGTTGCTTTGACGCAGGTTGTTTTTACCCCATGCTCATAACCGGCCACCCGAATCAGGTTGGCCGCCAAGTCATGCCATGAGGCGAAACCGCTGAATCCCGCCAATCCCGTCGCTGAAGAGAACCCCGTCACATCCATCATACAATCCGGCTTCGGGACAATTGTAACGACCGACAGTTGTCGGCCTCCGTCCGCAGCCGTATAAACCGACAGTTTCTGAATCGCCTGAACCGCCGAATGGTCCTGTCCGCAAGTCTCCCCCTCCTCATGATCGTGAAGGCCGCCCCGAACCGCCGTATAGGTGATCGCAGCCTCTATCGGCACATCGACCCATGACGTTCCGTCCGACAACACCACCGCGACCGCCCGTTCCCACAACGGCACCATCTCCCCCGGAAGCGGTTTGATGGGTACTTCCCGCCCCGCCACCGTTTTAGTCAACGGCGCAGCCGTACTTTCATAACAAGCCCGGGCTTCAGCGATTGCATGTTCCGATCGTTCACTCGGATCGGAGTAAGGTCGCTCTTTCGTGCACGACCAGCCAACCACCAAGGCCAGCCCTATACAGCATATTTGTAAAGTTTTCATAATTACAAAGACTAAAGGTTAGTATTTCGAATCGCCAAGAAAGATTAAGTAGTACCAAATCCGGGTAGGTTCCAACTGCTTATATTCCCATTTCGCATGCGAAATAACAAAAGACGTTGCTTGCCGACCGGCGAAATCTATCTCTTCCAGAGTCATCGGACGGATTCCATTCGAACGGAGCATACTCGGATAAGTATTTGTATTAATTTCACGTAACATCTTTTGCAACTCTTCACCCGCATTAGGCCACGCCCGAGTCATCGTATCCAGCACACAGCGGTACTCTAGTGGGAAAGTCAGCACCACCGAAGTATCCCGACCCGCCAGCGCAGGAACCGAATCCCGGTCAATTTGCAAACCTTTCGCAGCGGCGGTAAACGCCGGAGCAACATAAACTCCCACGTGATTCGCACTCACCCGGGTCTTCTTCTCTTTCACCCGGCCGTTGCGACCGACCGTAAGCTGGACATAAACCTCGGCCGGCCCCTCGTCGGCCGTCGGCAAAGAGAGGGCGAACAGGCTGTCACGCGTCGAAAAAACCAACGGCAACTGCACCCGCTCCGTCACCGAACGATACAAAACCCGATTTAAATCAACATGTTGTGCCGAAAGAGAACCTACGGAGAGCACCGCAACAACGGCCATACCTCTCAAAAATTTGAGCTTCATGACAAGATTGTTTTAGAATTTGCAGGGCCGAAAAACTCTTGAACGAAGAAGTTCCGCCCCGGCATTAAACAAAAAAAATGGATAAGTTGTGGGCAATATAATAAATACCAACAACTTATCCAACTCTCCAACTGCTGCAAACAGATGTAATCACTCCCCGAACAGCGGGAACCGGCGGCAGAACGTCCGCCGGTGATAGGGCGACAGACCGTGCCGCAGAATGGCCTCCCGGTGCGACTCCGTCGGGTAGCCCTTGTTCCGGTCCCATCCGTAGACCGGATATTCGTCATGCAGACGCAGCATGTAGTCGTCCCGCCAGGTCTTGGCCAGCACCGAAGCCGCCGCAATCGGCGCCAGTTTCGCATCCCCCTTGACCACACACTCGTAAGGAATCAGCAACTGCCCCGGTCGGAACCGATTGCCGTCCACCAGAAGCCGTTCCGGTTCGACACCCGCCGGCAACCGTTCCTGCAACTGGGCGAACGCCCGCCGCATCGCCCGGAACGAGGCATTCAGGATATTGATTTCATCGATCTCGGCCGCCGACACCTCCCCTACTCCCCACGCCACCGCCTCACGCTCGATCACCTCGCGCACCGCATACCGATCGCGCTCGCTCATCTTCTTCGAGTCGTCGAGCCGCTCGTCCCGGAAATCGACCGGTAACAGCACCGCTCCGGCGAATACCGAACCGGCCAACGGCCCCCGCCCCGCCTCGTCGAGCCCCACCTCGACCCCACCGTACAGACTCAATGCCAGCATAGCCTCAAAAACAGCTCAAATAAGCCACAAAAAATCCCGCAACAACAGAACCCTCGAATCTATCGTACCGGCGCAAAATAAGGCTCCATTTCGGCCTGAAAACGATCGAGTTTAAAGCCGCTCCACATCCGCACGATCCGCCCCTCCTTCGGCTCCACCAGCACGAAGGTCGGATAGAGACCGATCCCGTACGGCACCGCCGCCCCTTCGTTCAACAATTTACCGTCCGAAAGATTGGGCCACGCAAACGGTTTCCGGTATTTGTACATCTCCATCCAGCCGGCGTGGTTGTCGCTTAGCATCACCCCGACCACCGAGAGTTTGTCGGCATATTGCTTCGCATATTTGGCCACCTCCGGGAACGAGGCATGGCACCGCGGACAGTTCGAAGTCCAAAACAGCACCAACAGATACTTCCCCTCCTGCCCGACATAATCGGACAGATAGGAGTAGTTCCCGTCCGTGTCGTGCAACTCGACATCGTGGAATTTGTCGCCCACTTCGACCTTTTCCGTCGGCTCCTGCGCCGACACGGTGCCGGCTGCCAACAGCGCGAGCACTCCGAACAACCATCTTTTCATCATCTTCGTTGCGATTTATATGCGTTATTCTGTCTTTTTCAGATACGGTTCGACCATCCGATCCTGAAAATCCCCCTGCCCGGGGTACCAGCGTCCGACGATCGTCCCCTGCGGGTCGATCAGCACGTAGGTCGGCATCACATTCGTCCTCGGCGCGCCTTGTTCAAGCAGCTCGCCGCCAACGGGGGCGCAACTAGATCTGCAAAAGCGCAATTGCCTTATTGGGCTGAAGCCTGCGGGGCCCACAGCAACGTCAGTTGCGGGCCTCCGCGGCGGGAGGCTTCGGGCAAAAAGAACCAAAAAAACTTTAGAGCGCATCCCTGCGGGATGCTCTGGCCGGGTATACCCGCAAGTTCAAACAAACTTCGCTGCGACAACCTCGCTTCACTCCGGTCAACCGTTTCTACTTGGCAATCAGGAGGAAATAATTCTTCTTTCCCTTCTGCACCAACAGAAACTTACCGGAAATAAGATCTTCAGTCGCCACCGGCTGTTCCGCATCCGTCACTTTAGTGCCGTTCAGCGAAATCCCGCCTCCCTGAACCAGCCGCCTCAGCTCGCCCTTGGAAGCAAATACCGACGCCTTTTCCGTGCAAAGCGCAGCAAACGGCACACCACTCGCAACAGCCAAATCCGCGGCTGAAATTTCGAACTGAGGCACCCCGTCGAATACCTCCAAAATCGTCCGCTCGTCCGCCGCCTTCAATGCCTCGGCACCTCCGCCGAAAAGAATCGAGCTGGCAGCCACCGCACGTTCGTACTCTTCCCGCGAGTGGATCATCACCGTCAGCTCTTCGGCCAGCCGTTTCTGTAACTTCCGCAAATGCGGCGCCTCGCGATGCTCCGCAATCAGACTCTCGACCGTCGCTTTGTCCAGCAAGGTGAATATCTTGATATACCGTTCCGCATCCTCGTCGCTCACATTGACCCAGAACTGGTAGAACTTATACGGCGACGTGTATCGCGGATCGAGCCAGACATTACCGCTCTCGGTCTTGCCGAACTTCGTTCCGTCGGCCTTCTTGATGAGCGGGCAGGTCAGCGCGAAAGCCTCTCCGTTGGCTTTCCGCCGAATGAGCTCGGTACCGGTGGTGATATTCCCCCACTGATCCGATCCGCCGAGTTGCAATTTGCAGTTTTTGGTTTCGTACAAGGTCAGAAAGTCGAATCCCTGCACGAGCTGGTAGGTAAATTCGGTGAACGACATCCCCTCTCCCTCGCCGTTGAACCGTTTCTTGACCGAGTCCTTGGCCATCATGTAGTTGACGGTAATGAGTTTCCCGATGTCGCGGATAAACCCGAGGAAGGTTTGGCCCTTCATCCAATCGTAGTTGTTCACCATTTCGGCCGCATTGGGCGCGTCGCTGTCGAAGTCGATCAGCTTGGAGAGCTGGGCTTTGATAGCGGTCTGATTGTGCCGCAAGGTCTCTTCGTCCAGCAGGTTGCGTTCGAGCGACTTGCCGCTCGGGTCTCCGATCATACCGGTCGCTCCGCCGATCAGCGCCAGCGGTTTGTGGCCGCATCGTTGAAAGTGTTTGAGCATCATCACGCCCACGAGGTGGCCGATATGCAGCGAATCGGCTGTCGGGTCGAAGCCCAGATAAGCCGTGGTCATCTCTTTTTTGAGCTGTTCGACAGTTCCGGGCATCATATCGTGTATCATGCCGCGCCAGGTGAGTTCCTCGATAAAGTCCATCGGTTTTTGATTTTTTGTGCGTAAAGATAGCGTTTTTTCAGCCGTGTTGTGGCGGAATATCGGGAAAGGCTCCGCCCCGGGCTACCGCAGTTCGGGATCGGGCGTGCTGGGCGGCAATGGGCTCGAGGGATCTCTCTGGTCGATTTCGGCGAGTGGAGCTAACAGCATATTTTTGGCTTTCTACACGCAGAGCCTCTACCCCAGCGGCACGTACTACCGTGGTCACGGTCTTCAGTTGCGTTGCCTCTCGGAATAAACGGGGACGAGAGGCACTCGAAGACTGGCCGCCTCGGCCCAAATAACCGACTGCCTCTACCCGAAAGCTACCTCAAGCGGCCACATCTACCCTACTTTTGAGTGGAATCCTGCGGTTAGAAGAACCGCGCGGGCCGGACGCCTCCCCTCGGGAGGCCCGCAAACTCACTATGTTCGTTGCGTTCCGCCCGGGCGTCCAACCCGCCCCAAAGCACAGCCAATGCTCTGCCCCAATTCTGTCGGGTTCGGGCTGCGGCGTCCGGCCCGCGCGGCTCTACGAGTCGCAAAAGCAACACCTCATTCACAACCCCAATCTCGGAAGTTCGTCCTCGGCGCGCCCCCCTCGCGCCGCTAATGCGTCGCTCTCGCCGAGGACGGCGACCTAAAGGTCGCATAAGCACAGCTCAAGGCTCAGCCACCAACACCACCCAAATCCAAGCCTCATGCT
>NZ_CAJTUJ010000098.1 GCF_910579375.1 uncultured Rikenella sp. | reverse complement strand
GGCTCTGCGAGCCGCAAAAGATCAACCCAAAGCACAGCCCAACCCACCCTCAAAGTTCATCCATTCTTTCAAGTTCGTCCTCGGCGCGCCCCCCGCGCGCCGCTAATGCGTCGCCCTCGCCGAGGACGGCGACCTATAAGGTCGCAAAAGCACCGCCCAAAGCAGAGCCCAGTTCTCCGCCCCGTGTCGGCCTCACTGCGGCTCCGCTTTCGCTCTGCCGCGCTTTCGCGCGGATGGGCTTTGAACCGTCTTTTCCCAATCCTTTATTCGCGCGCCTTGCGCGATTCGTCCATATTCGGCTACCGCCGAAATAGCTGAATCGCTTCTTTAGGCGGCGGCGCGCGGTTACTTTTAAGTAATAAAGGCCGCCCGCCGTGGCGCGAACGCGTCGGCCGGGCAGGCCCCGCGTGCCCACGGTGGGCAAATGGCAGAATCGGCCCAGCTCTTCGTCCAATTCTTTGTTCGCGCGCTGGCGGAAATCTTATTCAAACGCGAATCACGCGTTTGAATGATTTCCTACTTCAGCGATCGCGCGCGGTCGAGCTTTGATCCGCCTGGAACTGCCCTGCGCGGGCGGCGGACGGTTAATAAGGCAACGAGAGCCCTAACAAAACGCCCGATGGGCGCACCGGCGGGACGGAGCGATACTATGTATCGCTTAACGCGCCTGCGCGATTTAGCTTGAGGAGACTGGCCTCGGGCCGGCCGGGCCCCACGTCCCGTGGACGGAAAATGCTCGCGCATTTCCACTGGTAGCCTCTACCCTCTGTTCTCTGTTCCGCGCGAGATAGCCTATACAAATAACAAAAACATCCTGCCCTCTCACGTGACCCTAAAAAAGAGTAGCCTGCCGTAAAAACAGCAGGCTACTCGTATAGTCAATCTGTGCTAATATCCGTCCTATTTCGAAGTCCCGGCTTTCCGGGTCGAAGCGCCGTCGTCGTTCCGATCCCGTTTCGAAGACTTCACGACGGTCAGGTTTTCGAAAGCCCGGATTGCGTCTTCCCGAGATGCGTAGTTGCACGGAACAACTGTCCGACCCTGGATATCCACGATCCCGAATCGCCCGTTGCTTTCCACGACTGCCAACCCGTTCGAAAATGCGGTCGCGCTGTCATAAATAGTGGTGATGAACTCCTGCCCTAAGGTATTCACAAAACCGTACCGACCGTTCTTCGATACCCGTGCCACCCCGTCGATGAAGTTCGAGATTTCGTCGTATTGCACCGGAATAATCTCGTCACCCATATAAGAGAGGTAGCCGTATTTCCCATCTCGCGATGCAAAGGCCAAACCGTTTTCATCGAACGGTGCGATTTCCTTATAAATCGGTTGGGCGATCTGGTTCCCGGCGTTGTCGATCATCCCGAAACGTCCGTCTTTGTAAACCAGGGCGATTTTATTCACGAATTCGTCGATGGCGTTGTACACGCACGGGGCCAGTTCATAGCCCGACATACTGATCAGTCCGCAACGTCCGCGTTTCCACATCTTGGCCACCCCGTCTTCGAAGTCGGTAATGGCGTCGTAGCTCACACTGGCGACTTCACGTCCCGCGCGATTGATCAAGCCGTAGTATCCGTTTTTCTTGACTTTGGCCACCCCGCTCTGGAACGGAGAGATCGAGTCGTAAACCGGGGCCACCACTTCGAGCCCCAAGGTATTCACGAAACCATACCGGCCGTCGCGTTTCACTTTCGCGAGACCGTCTTCGAACGGCGCGATACTTTCGTAAATCACCGGAGTGAAGACCCGTTTGGTCACATCCATCAGCCCGTATTTCCCGTTCTGTTTGGTTACGGTAATCCCGTCCTGATAAACGCCCGGCTGCATCAAATCGCCTCCCTGACCATAGGCTGCCACCGCCCCGAAAAGCATGGCCAATGAGAGTAATAGATGTTTCATATTAAAAAACTGTATCTGTTTAGTACTGAATCGGAAAGGGGATCGAAGATGGTCGTTCGACCGCGCGTTCCGAGGGCAAAACACAAGAGGTGGGTTCTCCTCTTTCCCGACAAAAGTAGAAAGGATTTTCCAATAAATCAATATCTGCCAAAAATTTTTGTCGGTCTTTGCATCGTGGGTTCTCCTGCGGGGGGAGGATCAGTGGGTGATGTTGGGTTGTTGCAGGCCGTAGCTTTTGCGGCGGTCTTCGCTCTTCAGGAGGAGGCCGAAGAGGACGGCGAGGAGGCCTAAACACAAGAAGATCAGCATCGGAAAGGTGTAGTCGTACCGGGCGATCTCTTTGCCGTCCACAAGGGCCGGAGGGAGTTTACCCCACCGGTCGAGCACCCAGCCGATCAGGAGGGGGATGCCGGCGAGGCCCCAGTTCTGCATCCAAAAAATCAGGGCGTAGGCGGTTCCGAGTTTGCTTTCGGGGATGATCTTGGCCACGGAGGGCCACATGGCGGAGGGCACCAGGGAGAAGGCGATGCCCAGCAGAATGACGAGGCCGACGGCGAAGCTCCAGTGGTCGAGCCACGGAAGGGAGAAGCCGAAGTAGACGCCGACGAGCATCAGGGCGCCCCAGATCATCATGGAGGCGCCTTTGCCGCGCCGGTCGTAGATGTTCCCGAAGAGGGGGGTCAGGATCAGGGTGCCGACGGGCAGCAACGAAGGAATCAGGCCGGAGTATTCGCCGGCGACGTGGAATTTCTGGACAACGAGGTCGACGGCGAATTTCACGAAGGGGTGCACGGCGGCATAGAACAAGAGGCACAGGAAGGCGATGTACCAGAAGGCGCGGATCCGGAAGATGGAGAAGATGTCGCGGAAGCGGAAGCGTTCGTCGTCGCCCAAGGTCTCTTGTGCGCATTCGCGGTCGAGGCGGCGATCCATGCCGATATAGATCAGAAAGGTCAGGAAGCCGAGCAAAAGCAGCACCATTCCGAAGAGGATCGGGGTGCTGACGGAGTTGCCGAAGGCGCGGGCGATGGGCAGCGGCAGGGCCAGGGCGAGGAAGGTTCCCATCCGGGCGAAGGCGAGGTTCATGCCGAGGGCGAAGGCGAGTTCTTTCCCTTTGAACCACCGCACGACGATTTTATTGGCGGTGATCCCGATGGCTTCGTAGCCGACGGCGAAGAGGGCGTAGCCGAGCGAAGCCGTGAGCACTTGGAGTTTCATGGTCTTCGGGCCGAAGAACCAGAGGTCGACCAGGCGGGCGGGATCGATAAATCCGATGGCGTAATATTTGACGGCGATGCCGGCGAGCATCACGCCGACGGAGAGGACGCCGGTGAACCGGGCGCCCATTTTGTCGAGCACCATCCCGCCGAAGATCAGCATGAGGAGGAAGATGTTGAACCAGCCGTAGCCGCTGTTGAAGAGGCCGAAGTCGGTGCTGTCCCACTGGAAGAGCTCTTCGAGCAGCCCTTTCAAGGGGGCGAGCACGTCGGCGAGAAAGTAGCCGCAGAACATGGTCAGGGAGACCATGAGCAGGACGGTCCAGCGGGCACGCTTGGATTCGGAGATGTTTTGTCGTAAGGTGTCTACCATCTTTCGTGTTCTATAATTATTGTAGGTTCCGTTTCATTCGGGCCGCTAACCGGCGTCGGACTCTGGTTTATGCGGGTGTTTTGTGGCGAGGCGGGGTGTTGTCGGCCTCGGCTACTCTGGCCCCGGGCTACCGCTATCATACCTCGGGCGAGTTGGTGAGTGGCGGCCGCAGCGGGTACAGTTGGTCGTCTTCTGCCAGCGGGTCTAATGGCATGGATCTCGATTTCGGTGCGGCGTGGCTCAATCCTCATGGCGCACCGTATCGTACCTACGGTTTTCAGTTGCGTTGCCTCTCGGAATAAACGGGCACCCACAGGGTGTTTTATTGGCCGCCTCTACCCTACTTTTGTTTGACGTTGGCGGGTCGGACGCCCGGGAGGCACAGCAACTCTCGACGCGGAGCGGCGTGTTGCGGGCCGACCGTGGGCAGGCGTTCGGCCCGCGCGACCCAAAGGGTCGCAGAAGTTTGGGTAACAGTTCGCCCCCATTCATCGTTCATGACTGTCAGGTTCGGGCTGCGCGCTCCCCAGGTGGGCCGAAGGCCCAGCGCGCAGGCCCGGCGGTTCTACGAACCGCAAAAGCACAGCCCATTCGTCCTCGGCGCGCCCCCCGCGCCGCTGATGCGTCGCTCTCGCCGAGGACGGCGATTCTACGAATCGCGCTACTCGCTCTCCCTCAAAGCACTGTCCCGTGTCCTCCTCACTGCGGCTCCGCTTTCGCTCCGCCGCATTCCCGTCCCCGCGGGGATTTCATTCGTTTTGCGGTGAGCAAAATCGAGATGAAATCCCTCTTTACGCAGGCGGGAGACGGGATTTCGCATTATTCTTTATTCCGCGCGCCTTGCGCGATTCATTCTATTTCGGCTCACCGCCGAAATAGTTGAATCGCTTCTTTAGGCGGGGCGCGCGTCTGTCCTACGGGAGGGGACTGCCCTTACGCCGGGCGGGCGCACCCTTCGGGTGTTTTACTGGCCCCCTCTACCCCCGTTCTTCGTCCGCGCGCTGGAGGAAATCTTATTCAAACACGAATCACGTGCTTGAATAAGATTTCCTACTCCAGCAGTCGCGCGCGGTCGAGCTCTGGCCCGTCTGAAACTGCCCTCGGGCCGGGCAGGCCCCACGTCCCGTGGACGGGCGAAACTACGTTTCGCTTAACCAGTTCGCCCAACCCTCTGTCCGCGCCTCAACGCCCGGTCTTGATGCAGTAGCGTTTCAACACGTCATAGGCTTCCACCAAGCCCAATTCGCCGGCTTTGCTCAAATCCAAACAGCCTTTCTGGGTGTCCTGCATGAATATCTGAACCAAACCGCGGTTATAATAGGCTTCGGCCAGGTACGGAAACCGCTCGATGGCACGCGTATACTGTTCGAATGCCCCCGGAAGATCGCCGCTCTGGCACAACAGATTCCCTAAATTATAGTATATGTGCGGAAGCTCCGGCATCAGCTCCGCCGCCCGACGCAGGTCGGCGATCGCTTCGCTGTAGTCGTAGGTGCGGCGGGAGGAGGTCTGTAGCAACTGCGCGGCCGGATCCTCGGAACGCACGGCCACCTGCTGCATCACCCGATTACCCTCCAGCGAGGCGACGAATTCGATCATCTCGGCCTGGGCTGCACCCCGGTTCAGGTAGATCAACGGATTGTCGACGGCCATCCGCTCGGCGCGGCGATAATAGCTCAACCCCGAAGCGTACTGCCGCAGGGCGGTCTGGGTCAAACCGCGCAGGAAGTTGTCTTCCCACTCGATCGGGGTGTCGTTCCGTGCGTCCCACACAGCCAGACTGTCCTCGGGCAAAGCCGCCTCTGCGGCCGAAGCGGTCGTCATCCCGAACCGCCAGCCGGCGGCCACCGCGGCCCGACCGGCACGGCTCCGGGCTAAGGCGGAGGTGTAGCCCTCCAACCGGGCGTTCCGATAATCCCGCGGATTATAAACCCGTGTCGCAGAGTCTTCGGGCAAGACCCAGCCGATCCGGAAGTTGGGTAGCAGGCGCGCCTCTTTCTGCACGTCGCCCCGCATGGAGCGCAGTTCGTTGTTGCCGAAATCGGCGTCGAAGGAGAGCAGTTTGTCGAACTGACGGCTGGTGTCGGCAAAGGAGGCGAAGGTGCTGTCGCTCAATTTCCGCCGGTAGGTTTCGATCTTCTCTTCGGCAATGCGCCGGTCGCGTTCGGCGCCGCGGAAGTCGCGGAGGAGGCTTTTCAGCTGAGATCGGGACAAGTAGGCGTTGGCGAAGTCGGGATAGAGTTCGATGGCGCGGGTGTAGTCGTCGATGGCGCCGCGATAGTCGCCGATCCGAATCTTCACGGAGGCGCGGTTATAAAAGACGAGCACGTTGCCGGGGTTATAACGTGCCACGCGGTCGTAGTCGTCGATGGCGCGGTTGTAGTCGCCGATCTGGCTCCGCAGGATCGCGCGGTTGAAGTAGGTGACGGAGTTGGTGGAGTCGTAGGCGACGGCGCGGTCGAAGTCGGCCAGCGCGCGAATGGGCTGGGACTGGTTGACGTAGGCGTAGGCGCGATAAAAATAAGCGATGGCCAGGGTGCTGTCGATCCGCAAGGCTTCGGTGAGGTCGCGAATCCCCTCCGTGTTCTTGTTCTGGGCCACTTCGAGCAGACCGCGACGCACGAAGCCGTCGGCTTCGTTGGGGTTGATCTCGATGGCGCGGTTGAAGTCGGCGTATGCGCGGGAGGTGTCTTTCAGGTAGAGGTAGCAGGTGCCGCGATTGGTGAGGGCGTTGACGTCGGCGGGCTTCGAGCGCAGGTAGCGCGAGAAGTCGTCCACGGCGTCGCCGAACTGCTGGCTCAGAAAGTAGGTGACGCCGCGGCTGTAATAGGTGGCGGGCATGTTGGGCCGCAGCTCTGCGGCGGTGCGGTAGTCCTGCAAGGCGTCGTTGTAGTTCCCCATCCGAGACCGGGTGATGGCGCGATACTGGTAGGCCATGGTGTAGACGGGGTTGACGGCGAGGGCTTGGGTAAAGTCGGCTTCGGCGCCGATCAGGTCGTCGAGGTTGTATTTGGCGACGCCGCGCAGAAAGTAGCCTTCGTGCTCTTTGGTCTCGGTGCGGAGCAGGAGGTTGAGCATCTCGATGGCGCCGCGGTAGTCGCCGTCAAGAATCAATTCACGCCCTTTATAGAAAAAGTAGGGCTTATTGAGCTGTGCGAAGGACTCGCCGAGGCCGAAACTCAGAATGAAAAACCAGAAAACAACGACGGCGAGATTTCTTTTCATGCTGCAAAGATAGGCTTTTCGATTCATCTTTTTCCGCACGCTTTTCGTGATTTGCCCAGGAGGGGACTGTTCTTTTTAACTTCGCTGCGCTCGTTTTCCTCCTCGCCGCTCGGCAATTCGCAAACTGCGTTTGCATTGCGCTCGCTGGCAGCGTCGGTTGTGAACAAAAAGAACCAAAAAAACTTTAGAGCGCATCCCTACGGGATGCTCTGGCCGTGTCTGCCCGGTAGGTTGGGCTGGGTTTTCTCGGCGGGGCGCTATAATGCGAGTATTACCCCAATGCGCCCG
>NZ_CAJTUJ010000097.1 GCF_910579375.1 uncultured Rikenella sp. | reverse complement strand
TGATAGCTACGCTACTCCTTAGGCTCCGCAGTCCTCATTTTTCGCGAGTCTGTTGAGCTGGGTTTTCTCGGCGGGGCGCATATAATGCGAGTATTACCCCAATGCGCCCACGCCGGAAAACCCCAGCCCAACCAACCGAGATTTGGGCCGCCGGCAGCTTTAGGATGCGAAGCATCCGTCGAAAGTCTTTTTGGTTCTTTTTCTTCAGAAAAAGAACAGTACCCTCCAAGGCAAGTACGAATAATCGAACAGATTAAAATTATTTTATGAAACGATTGATGACCATGCTCGGAATAGCCACCGCGACCCTGACCAGTTGCGGAACCGCTCAGCCCGGCGACAGCCCTGCCGGGAATGTCGCACTCGACACCGCCCTGACCGCAGCCGAGAAAGAAGCGCGCGTATTTACCCCCGAAGTGATGTGGAAGATGGGGCGTATCGGAAACGGCGCCCTGTCGACAGACGGGACGGAAGTCCTGTACACCCTGACCTATTATAATATGGGCGAGAACAAAGGGTACACCTCGCTGTGGGCGATGCCGGTCGAAGAGCCCGGCAAAGCGCGACAGATTACGAACAACACCGGGAAAGACAACTCCCCCGCATGGGGCATCGATCCGAAAACCGGCGAGTCCTGCATCTACTTCCTCAGCACCAGAGGCGGCGACGACGCCACCCAGCAGCTTTGGCGCGTACAGCCCGACGGGACGGGACTGCGACGCCTCTCCGACGTCAAAGGAGGAATCACCGGCTTCGGAGTGAGTCCGAAAGGGGATAAGATTTGGTACACCGCCGACGTTCAGGTAGACTCGGTATCTTCTGCGGACATATACGGCATGAAGGCATCCAAAGCCCTGATCTACGACGACCTGATGGAGCGGCACTGGGACACTTGGGAAGACGGCGCATACAGCCATATCTTCGTGGCCGACCTGAACCCATCGGCCGCAGACGGCAACGGGATTTCCGATGCGCGGGACATTATGCCCGGCGAGCCGTGGGACGCGCCGACCGCACCCTATTTCGAGATGAGCGAAGTGGCATGGAACCACGCCGGAACACAGGTGGCATACACCTGCAAGAAGCTCACCGGGTATGAATACTCGATGAGCACGAACTCGGACATCTACCTCTACGACCTGAGCGACGGCTCGACCCGAAACCTGACAGACGGGATGCCGGGGTACGACAAATATCCGGTCTTCTCGCCAGACGACAGCCGGTTGGCGTGGCAAAGCATGGAACGCGCTTGGAACGAGTCGGACAAGGATCGCTTGTTTGTAATGGACCTCGCCACCGGAGCGAAAAGCTACGTAACCAACGGATTCGACTACAACGCCGCCAACCTGCGGTGGAGCGGAGACGGCAAGAGCATCTACTTCATCGCCCCGATCGAGGCGACCCACCAGTTGTGCCGGGCCGACCTCGCCACGGGCGATCGACCTGCGACCATTACCGTCCTGACGGCAGGCGACCACGACTACACCGACTTCAGCATCGCTTTCCCGACGACCGGCGAAGGCGGTGCGCAACAGCCGGTGGTCGTTGCGGCGAAGACCACCCTCTCGATGGCTCCGGAACTCTTCGCCATCGACCTCGCGAACGGGAAAGATACCCAGATCACCTTTATCAACAAAGAGATTTACGACCACGTCGATATGGGCGACGTGCAGAAACGGTGGGTGACGACGACCGACGGCAAGCGGATGCTGACGTGGGTGATCCTGCCGCCGGACTTCGACAGCACGAAACAGTATCCGACCCTGCTCTACTGTCAGGGCGGGCCGCAGAGCGTCGTTTCGCAGCGGTGGAGCTACCGGTGGAACTTCCAGCTGATGGCGGCCCAAGGCTACATCGTGGTGGCGCCGAACCGACGCGGGCTGCCGTCGTTCGGACAGGAGTGGCTCGACCAAATCTCGGGCGACTACTCGGGACAGAACATCCGGGACTACCTCTCGGCCATCGACGATGTGTCAAAAGAGCCGTGGGTGGATATCGAGCGGCGGGGCTGCGTAGGGGCTTCTTACGGGGGCTACTCGACCTTCTACCTCGCGGGGCACAGCGACCGGCGGTTCAAAGCGTTCATCGCCCACTGCGGGATGTTCAACCTCGAAAGTTTCTACGGCGAGACCGAAGAGCTCTGGTTCCCGACCAACGACCTCGGCGGAGCCTACTGGGAACGGCCGGGCAATAAAGTGGCGGATCGTTCGTATGCCAACTCGCCGCACCTGGCGGTGAACGACTGGTATGCGCCGATCCTGATCATCACGGGGGCGAAGGACTTCCGGATTCCGTTCACACAGAGCCTTCAGGCTTTCACGGCAGCGCGGGCGCACGGCATTCCGTCGCGGCTGGTCTACTTCGAGGACGAGGGACACCAGGTCTTCAAACCGCAGAATTCGCTGGTCTGGAACCGCGAATTTTTCGGCTGGCTGGAGAAATACCTTAAACACTAACTCTGAGCCGCCCGATGAAGCGTTACATCGAACTCCTCGAACAACTGATCGCCACCCCCTCCTACAGCCGCGAAGAAAAGATGACGGCCGACCTGCTGGCCGCTTTTCTGACGGGGCGAGGGGTGGCGGAGGTACACCGGCTGCACAACAACGTGTGGGCCCGGAACCGACGGTTCGATCCGTCGAAGCCGACCATCCTGCTCAACTCGCACCATGACACGGTGAAACCGGCGGCCGGATGGAGCCGCGACCCTTTTCTGCCGGAGGTGGTCGACGGGAAACTGTACGGTCTGGGGAGCAACGACGCGGGGGCGAGCGTGGTGAGTCTGACGGCGGCCTTTCTGCACTTCTACGAAGCGGAGGATCTGAAATACAACCTGCTGCTGGCTTTGACGGGAGAGGAGGAGGTTTCGGGCCAGAACGGCATCGAGAGTATCTTACCGGAGATCGGCCCGTTGGATTTCGCCATCGTGGGCGAGCCGACGGGGCTCCATTTGGCGATTGCCGAACGGGGGTTGATGGTATTGGACTGCGTGGCGCACGGCAAACCGGGACACGCGGCGAGGGACGAGGGAGACAACGCGATCTACCGGGCGATGGAGGACATCGATTGGTTCCGCACCTATCGGTTTCCGAAGGAGTCGGCCTTGTTCGGC
This sequence comes from uncultured Rikenella sp., assembly GCF_910579375.1. Taxonomy (GTDB): domain Bacteria; phylum Bacteroidota; class Bacteroidia; order Bacteroidales; family Rikenellaceae; genus Rikenella. The sequence continues at coordinate 3,940 of NZ_CAJTUJ010000097.1, read as the reverse complement.
GGGGTGAAGATGAGTGTGACGATCGTCAGCGCGGGGACGCAGCACAATGTGGTGCCGGCGGAATGCCGGTTCACGGTGGATGTCCGGGTGACGGATCGCTATACGAACGAGGAGGTGCTGGCGATTGTGCGGGAACATGTCCGGTCGGATGTTTTCCCGCGGTCGACGCGGCTGAAGCCGTCGTCGATCGATGCTTCGCACCCGATCGTGGCGGCGGGGATGGCGCTGGGGCGACAGACGTTCGGCTCGCCCACGATGTCGGATCAGGCGCTATTATCGGTTCCGTCGCTCAAGGTGGGGCCGGGGGAGTCGGCGCGGTCGCATACGGCGGATGAGTTCGTCTATCTCAAGGAGGTCGAAGAGGGTATCGCCCAATACATCGCTCTGCTCAATGCTGTTCTTTAATCCTACGGTTTTCTGTACGCTATTCTTTGACCTGGACGGAACTGCCGCTTTTTGTAAAAAGCGGCACCAAAAACTTTTAGTTAGCTACGCTACTCCTTACGCTCCGCAGTCCTCATTCTCTGCGATTGCTTTTGGGTCGAGGTTCTCCGGGGCGCGTAGGGTAATTCCCGCATTATCGCGCCCCGAAAGAATTCCCGGCCCAAAGAAGAGTCCGAGAGCTGGGCCGCCGGCAGCTTTAGGATGCGTGAGCATCCTCTAAAGTTTTTCTGGTTCTTTTTGTTCACAACCGACGCTGCCAGCGAGAGCAATGCAAACATAGTTTGCAAATTGCCGAGCGGCGAGGAGGAAAACGAGCGCAGCGAAGTTAAAAAGAACAGTACCCTCAAACCCAATGAACGGGGTATTAAAACCGTACGGATAAAAACTGTCATTTTGGAGGAGTAGTCTATTTTGCCTACTTTTGCAGAAGCTCTGCGGATGTGGTGTAATTGGTAGCCACGCCAGACTTAGGATCTGGTGCCTTGACCGGCGTGGGGGTTCGAGTCCCTTCATCCGCACATATCTTTTTGTACCGCCCGGGCTGCCCGCAACCGACATTTGCGAAAAAGTCAGCACCGCAGCCACTCGAAGACCGCACGGAACGCCGCTTCGCGCGCCGCATGCGTCGAAAGGAACAGATCGTGCACCCCGTTCCGAATCTGCACGTAAGTCACATCCGACCCCAGATTCCGCGCATAGCGACCGATATCCTCCACATTCAACACCGAATCCGACCGGAGCAACTCTTCGCTCCACTCCGTGCCGAAATACGACCGGTCCGAACTCATCACCAACACCGGCACCTCGATGTGCAACCCCCGTTTGATGCGCCGCTGGCCGTTGCGCACCGCCCGCAGCCACGAGAAATAGAGCGGAATCCCCTCGATCGGTTTGAATTTCGTATCGAAATGCCACGCCCCCCGGAAATCCCGGTGCATGCTCTGAGCATAGAGCGGCGACAGCTCGTTCTTCTTATGAGCGAACGGCAGGACGATGCTCACCGCCGCCGCCAACGGAATCTCGACCCGACGTTTGAACCACGACGCATTGAACTCCAAAAACGGGCTGTTCAACACCACCCGTGCAATCGCCGTCCGCTGTTCCGCCGGCCCGTCGTCGGCATACAGGGCCGCCAGCAATCCCCCCGTCGAATGCCCCAGGAGGATCACCTCCGTCGCCCCCTCGGCCAGAATCCGGCGGATACTCTCCGTCAGGTCGGGATAGTATTCGTACATCGACCGCGCAAAATCCGGGTGTTGCCCTTCGAGCAGCGACCGGCCGTACTTGCGAAGCTCCACGGCATAAAACCGATAGCCGTGCGCCACGAACTCTTCGGCCATGTGCGTCTGGAAAAAGTAGTCGATATAGCCGTGCACGTAGAGCACCGCCCGCCGCGTGTCTCTCTCCGGCAACGGAGCCTTGATGAGCGTGGCGACCACCGGCCCGTCGTAGTCGGCCGGAAAATTCAGCGTCTGATATTCGAATTCCATAGGGTTCAATGCCAACAGTGGGTCAGACCGCAATCTTCCCCAGTCGTTTCAAGTTCGATCGTAGCATGTTCTATGCCGTTTTGTTCGCAAATGAACCGGATTTTTCGTTTGAGGGCGATTTGCGCTTCGGTGTCCAACGGCGCGACCGTCACCGCGTGCAACGTGCTGACGTTCCGCTGGCCGTCCAGACTCCACAGGTGCAGGTCGTGAATCGAAGCCACCTCCGGCAAGGCCACGATCTCATTTTTCAGCCGTTCCACATCGATTTCGGACGGGGTGTGCTGCAACAGGATGCGGAACGTAGCCCGCATGTTCCGATAGACGTTCCACAGCACCCAGCACGAAATGGCGATCGACAACAGCGGGTCGAGAATCGGCACCCGGACGAAGAGCATCACCACGCTGACCACCAGCACGGCCAGCCATCCCAGCACATCTTCCATCATATGGAGCATCACGGCCCGTTCGCTGATCGAGCCTCCCTTTTTGAGCCTCAGCGCGGCAAAGCCGTTGACCAGCACGCCGAAGACGGCCAATCCGAGCATCCCTTCTGCATTGGGTTCCTGAGGCGTCACGATGCGTTCGACGCACGCTTTGATAATGAAGACCGACCCGACGAGCAGTACGGTGGAGATAAACAGCGCGCCGAGCAGCGAAAATCGCTTATACCCATAGCTATACCGCGCATCTCCGGGTCGTTCGGACACTTTCTGCAACCGCCAGGCGACGGCCAGCGACAAACTGTCGCCGAAGTCGTGAAAGGCATCCGATAGAATCGCAATGCTGTTTGTCCACAGCCCTCCGATGAGTTCGACGGCGGCAAACCCGAGGTTGATGAAAAACGCAAGGGCAATATTTCCTGTCGCCGCATGATGGTGCATGTGGTCGTGGTGGTGTGGGTGGTTATGATCGTGCATGGCTCTGTTTGTCTATTTCTGGGTCTCTTTGCACATGGTGTTTCGCGCTGCCCCGCCCCGGGCTTCCGCGATTCGGGCTATGAAGCAGGCGTGTTGCACTGCGGTGGCAGCCATGGCTTCAGCTGGTCTTCCGCTTCAAATGCGAGCGGTCGCAACAGCATAAGTTTGAATTTTCAGTCACAAACTCTCAATACCGGCAACTCAGATACTCGCGCTCACGGTTTTCAGTTGCGTTGCCTCTCGGAATAAACGGAGGTGCGTGTCCGTGGTGGGCAATAGGCTGGAGTTACCCTATTTGCGTTTTGAGTACATCCCTGCGGTTCGAAGAACCGCGCGGGCCGAAGCCACCCCAGGCGTAGGCCTGCAACGTCGCGGAGCTCGTTGCGTCCACGCTGGCTCCGACCCTTAATATTCACTCTCGACTAAAGTGGGTCGGGCGACCGGGAGGTACTACTATGGGGTAGAGGCGGCCAGCAAAAGACGCTGTGCGTCCCGCCAGTGGGCAGGCGTCCGGCCCGCGCGACTCTACGAGTCGCAAGAACAATACCCAAAGCACGGTCAAAAGTTCAGCCCAACTCACCGCCCAATGCCCTCCCCTATTCTTTCGGATTAGACCTGTCACAGTTCGCCGCCAGCAGGAACGCAACCGAGCTTGCAAAAATACAATTACCTTAGCGGGTTGAAGCCTGCGGGGCCCACAGCAACGTCAGTTGCGGGCCTCCGCGGTCGGAGGCTTCGGCCCGCGCGGTTCTACGAACCGCAACTGCAACGCCCCATTCTCGGAAATTCGTCCTCGGCGCGCCCCTCGCGCCGCTAATGCGTCACCCTCCCCGAGGACGGCGGTTCAAAGAACCGCGCTACTCGCTCTCGCCCCCAAGCCCCGGCCAAGAGTTCTACCCAAAGCCAAGCCCCATGCGCGGCCCAACGCGGCGTGAAAACCGTTTTCGGTTTTCGCGCCCAAAGAACAAGTGCCGCCCCGGGTACGCCTCACTGCGGCTCCGCTTGCGCTCCGCCGGTGCCGCTCGGCACGTGAAAACTGGGCGTGTCTACTCCTAAACGTCGCCCGCGGCAATTCTTGCCGGATTGGCC